>NZ_JBFRMS010000043.1:0-94473 GCF_041470505.1 Vibrio sp. 10N.261.55.C5 | reverse complement strand
AAAGTGTGCTCGCGCCCTGATCCATAAGCGGAGATATCTACAAAGTGAGCAAAGAAAAATTTATATTAAGCACTGGTGGAGAAGAAATTCTATTGTCAATCACACCAGATTATCACGCTTTGCTTGTTACTGGTGCCATAGGTCTGGGGAGCATTCTCACGTCCATTGCAGTTGTTTGGATATCAAGGCGAAATCAAAAAAGTCAAAGCAGAGAGAAGATAGCTGAACTAAGGCAGGCTTGGATTGCCGATCTGCGTGAAAATATGTCTCAATTCATATCTATTGCTTATTTAGTTGCAGTTAACGGGCGCCAGAACAAAAAGTATCATTTAACAGACGATGCAAATGAAAATTATAGGGCACTGTTTTACTACAGAAGCAAAATATTATTAATGCTAGACGCAGAAAAGGATTACGCAAAGATTTTGAAGTCATTAATGCAAGATGTTACATCAAATGTTGGAAAGGAAGATGCCGATAGCCTTAAAAACTTAGGAAGTTATGCAAAGGTTTTGGAGCAACAGTGTCAATCTTTACTGGAAAAGGCTTGGAATGACATTAAGTCAGATCTAGCAAAATAAACTTTATATACAAGGCGTTTAAGACGGATTCCCAACGCATGGCATTTTTCATTCCATCGTTGGGTTTTGTGTTTACGGTGGTATAGTTGGGTTTTGTGGTAGCATTGCTCACTACTTAACGCTGCGTTGATATGTTCAAAGCAGATAGGAGTTTCATTGGAATTTTTAACAGAAATATTTTCAAATAAAGCACAGCAGGCTCAACTAATTACTGTTCTTCTTTCTGTAACAGTTGCAATATTAGCTGTTCTGCTAAATCAATGGTTTCTTAATCGTAGAGCGAAAAGGGAAAATTTACTAGGTAAGCTAGAAGCACTTTATCTTGCGATTGAAGAATATGATGAGTTCTCGCATCGTTTATTAATTAAATCTTATGCAACATCACCAGTGGCAAACGAAGATCAAGTTAATGATTTGAATAATAAAACTCAAGAGATTTATAAGAAAATTACTATGTACTTAGATTTGTATTTTTCTGACCAAAAAATCGACATAAGCGAGTGTGCAAGACTAACTGTGCTTGCATTCCTAGATTATCAAGTTAATCGAGCTTCTATTCATAATGTAATTTCGAAAAAAGAAGTAGAAAAACTAAACAATAAATACTCAAAAGATGCCACCGAAGTATTGAATATTTTAGAGTCTTTGAAAGCTTTGGTTGTCAAACTGGTGGCAGAGCACAAGCATTGAGAATGAACATACTGATCTGCTCCAGTTATACTGGACAATCTAATAAGTGAGTTGCCATACCTGTAGTTATTGATGGTTTACTAATTTAGCAAAGTCGCTGACAAGCTTTTGTCCAATAGTTACTTAGGACAAACCAACATACTACAATAGGAAATTTTTCCGGCTTAGTTATTCGTTACCTTCACTCAATGCAAATTTGATCTCGTCAGAAGAGAACCCCTTTCGACTTAGCATCGCGTAAGCCTTAGAGCGTTCTTTATGATCGTTTAGGTCATAAGGCTTCTTCTGCAACTGTTCTAAACACGAAGAATAGAAATCTAGCTGCTCTTCATTAATCAATCGGTCGATGAGCGATGACAGTTCACTGGTGTCGATTTGTCGTTGTCTAAGTTCTTGCTGAATGGCAGTCAGTCCCTTGCCTTTACGAGCATACTTGAGCACCTCTTTTTCCAAATCGGCTTTCTCGGCCTTAATTTGAATGTTACTTTTCAGTTGATGCGCTTGTGGGTGCTGGTCAATCGCTACCTTAACTTGTTGATAGCTAAAGCCACGCTTTTGCAGTGTCGCAACCAGCTTTTCACGGCTCATGGTAAAGCTTGAATAGTAGTGGTTGATTCGGTCTATCAAGATGGTTTGTTCATCAATAGACTTTTCGAACGACACTTTATGGATTGCATCAGAAATCACTGAATCGGTCAGCCCCTTCTTCTTCAGTTTTTCGACAATGTATCGAGAACCGAATTCACCAGAGAAAGCTTGTTCCACGAATTGTTCTGCAAACACTTGGTCAGACTTGAGATACCCGAAGCCTTTCAATGTCCCTAGAGTTTCATCGATCCATTCTTGATTGTCGGTTTTCACTTTGAGCTTCGCCACTAACTCGCTTTCCGTCATGTCTCTCTGAGTTAAATGCCACATCGCAGAGTTCATAACACTTTCAATTCGCGTCGCTTTTCTTACCGTTGTATTTCTAGTATTCGTTTTTTGCTGTGAATCGTCCATTCGATTTCAACTGTCCAGATTGAGCCTACCCCATCATAACTTAATTCTAAGATGGGTGGAGTGACATAAAGAATGAGGCTCAATATAAACGACAGCCAAAAAAATGGACGCTTATTCAGCGTCCATTTGATATCACATTAAGAATGATGGCTCGAAGCCACACTTAGCTTTTACGTAATCGCTCTTTTCGAAATTGCTTCTCGTACTAGCTCTTTCGCTTAGTTCTCTTCGTGATTGTAAATATGTACATCTCGTTGAGGGAATGGAATCGTGATGCCTTCTTCATCGAAGCGTTTCTTCACGGTTTCCGTTACATCCCAGTACACATCCCAATAGTCATCAGTCTTAACCCAAGGTCGTACTACGAAATCAACAGAAGACGTATTCAAGGTATGAAGCTTGATCATATGCTCTGGTTTTTTCAACACTAGAGGGTGTGCAAGAATGATGTCGTTCAATACCGCTTTCGCTTTATCGATATCATCTGAATAACCAATACCGAAAACCATATCAACACGTCTTACACGTTCTGCCGTGATGTTGTTGATCACGTCACCCCAAATCTTGTTGTTTGGGATCACCAAGCGTTGGTTATCAATGGTTTGAACAGTCGTCGATACTAAGCTCATGTCTTTTACCGTGCCTTGCACGCCTGCCACTTTAACCATGTCACCGACGTCATAAGGACGGTAGATCAAGATCATCAAACCCGATGCAAAGTTAGATAATGTGTCTTGCAATGCGAAACCAATGATGACACCGGCTACACCGAAACCAGTAAGAAGAGGTGCTAGCTCTATCCCTATTTGAGACAGTGCGATAAGCAAACCAATAAACACGACCGCTTTAGATGCGATGGATACAAAGAAGTCCTGCATCAATACACTGAAGTCCATTTTAGAGTGCGAAACACTCTTACGAACGGTTTTGCGAGCCACGTTAGCAATAAGGCGAGTTACATACAAAATACCGAGAAACAGAGCAAGTTTAACGATAAAAGAAGGGGTATTTTCAAAAGCCCATGAACTGAACGAACGAAGCCAACCATCCAACAGCTCCAGTGCAACATCAACATCCAACACATCGGCGTTAATGTCACCTGTCGTCGCTAGCAAAACACGTTTGTACGAAGTCACATCCACGCCAAACGGTTCCATTAGCGTGATGGTTTCTTCTAAGCTCGCGACCATAACGCTAGTTCGCTCACTGAAGCGTTCAAGCTCAGTTTTAATCGTCGCTTTCTCTTCTTCACTTACATAAGATAGCCGGCGTTCTAAATCTTGACGTTGTGTATCCGTGTATAGAATTGCATTAGTAAGATATTGAGAACGAGAAACAAGTGCCGTTTTGAGCTCACCTTCAGGAACAGCAACATCAACACCACGCTCTTTCGACCAATTTAAGGTCTTAGCAAGCTGCTGATAATAGACATCCATCATTCCGATTCGTTTTTGAATACGCAATTCAAGGCGTTTTTTAGCGTCACCTTCAGCTGAACGGTTTTCTTTACTCATTGAAACGATTTTAGTTTCATTCAACGACAGCAATTTTTGTAGCAGTTCGACCTGCTGAGCAAGAGTGACATCCAGCCCCTCTTTTTTATCTGACGATAGCTGTGAAAAAATCTCTTCGCGTAGGCCCTGATTCTTACGCCTTAAGATATCTTCAAGAAAGGGCTTCTCAGCATCATGCGCCGTTTCTAATGTTGCTAGATCGAGCATTAACTGATCTTGTACTTCTGCGATTTTCTCAACGCTCTGCGCATAACTTCCAAATGCGACAAACGCCAACATTAACAATAGACAACGCCAAACCTTCATCATATTAATTCCTATCACTGTCTAAATTGACCCTATAAATAGTAGTAAAAAGAATATGGATAACAAGCATTTAAACGTATGTTATGTTAAAAATTCGCAAATTATCAGCCTGCTTCTAATATTTGAGAGTTCCAATCCCCTCTTATGACCTGTAGAGTACGCATCCAACAAAGAACAACAGCCAATATCTTCATTCGAGCACAGCACTAAAGCGCCCTAAATACGATGTTGGCTCACAGCAAGAGAGCATAAAAATGAACAACGAACTTGATATTATTGAGTCTCTAGAAGAACTAGAGCAATTCCTAATTTCAGTGGAAGCTGGCGGTTTAGGCCTTGAAGGCGTTGAAGGTGTAGGCATGGCAACCAATAATTCAGATGGTCGTCACTTCGTTGCTGTATTCAATAGCAGCCATAAAGTTCTGCTTGCTCGCTGGATCACCAAAGAGGTGTTTGATAACGGTAAAGACTTGGTACGTAACGGCCCTCGCCGCACTCACTAAGCCTTTCCAATAGCACCAATGATTAAAGCCCAACACGTTCACTGACGATCTGTTGGGCTTTTTTGTATCGCCTGTCCCGTCCTGATAGTTAATAAACCACTCAATACAGAATAATTAGCGATAACTTTCAGTTGTTGTGAACTTTAGCTACAGCTCAATGTCGTATTCGCGTGAATTGGTGTTTATGCGTCTTTTATCGTGTATCTGCCGTTTCCCGCATTTATACATAGTTTCACTTTAACCATTTTATGACTTGTGGCACGAAGAGAACTTATCTAAGCTAACCACAATTCAATGAGCTTGCTTTAACGACTAACAGATTTGATTACTGACTAATTTGCTGAACACATCGCTACTTTTCTTATCCACACAAAACCGCCGACAAAAGCATTCGCTTTGGGCGCTCTTCCTTACCGGACTGGTTATCGTAACTTGTCTGGCGAGCACTCTGGCCGTCAAGAAAGTATCGTTATCTGCATCCGCTAATGGCCAATCAGTCCTAGTTGGCACACAAACTCATACAGAAACCAGTAATCCCCAAACCAACATCGCTTCTTCAGAAAAAATGGCTGCTCTATACGCCAGCGTTTTCGGCTTAGAAGCCTCAAAAATGTTAACGTCCCCCAATTCAAATTCATGCAGCCTAAGTTCGAAAATGCTGACCTTTGCCGCACCTAAAACGGGCTGGCTGATCCCTTTCGTTCTGATGATTGCTGTTGCATTCAACTTATCTCCGCACATCTCGAGATTATCCGGAGACAATCATCGCTCTACTCGACCGACAAAACACCGATTGCATCTAAAGCACTGTATATTTAGAGAGTAAATAACCGGGCTACTACACCCTTTTATTTATTTTTTGGAGATACATTTGTGTACAACACACTACTAACTAAGTTTGTCGATTCATTGGCATTCTCTATGCGTACATGCGCGAAAACCTTAGTCACTGCCCTTTTGGTTATGACGTCATTTACCGCCTTGGCACAGACAACGGGCTGGCTTAGTGTGCCTGAGCATCCGCCTGTTAAAATGCGAATGATGTCGACGGGTGAACAGTCGGATGACGGCTCTAAGATCCAAACCGTGCTCGATGTCGTGCTCGACGGCGACTGGAAAACCTATTGGCGCAGCCCAGGCGAAGGTGGCATTCCGCCAAGCTGGGACTGGTCTGATTCAACTAATATAGAGTCTGTAGATTGGCATTGGCCGATCCCTAAATACTACGAACAACTTGACGTAATGACGCTGGGCTACAAAAAGCACGTAAGCTTTCCTGTCACCCTAACGTTGAAAGACAAAACGCAACCTGCTGTATTTAGGGCTTCTCTCTCGTTCCCGTCGTGCACCAATATTTGTGTTTTGACTGACTATGACATCGAACTCCCTATCGACACGCAGCAATTGCAGTTCGATGAAGAAGCGATGTTCTTGTTCAACCAAGGCATGAGCCAATCTCCAAGAGAAGCGAACCGGACTTCAGTGAACGGTCTATTTTGGGACAAAAGCAAGCAACAACTGGTCACTCAACTAACCAGTAACGAAGGCTGGGATAAGCCGATGGTGTTGATCGATGGCAAAGAAGTCATCGATGATTTCTTTGCTCAACCAACCGTCCACATCACCGGCAATACGATGACCGCGGTATTTGACGTCAGCAACTGGATAGGCGAAGTCGACTTAACGGATCGCACCGTTAGTGTCACCGTTTCAGACACTAATTTTGCCGAAGAGATGACCGCTCAAGTCGGCTCAGAACCTATTGCTTATCAAGCAAGTAACAACGGTTTTCTTGCAATGATCGGCTTTGCTTTGATTGGTGGTTTAATCCTCAATATTATGCCGTGTGTGCTGCCTGTATTAGGAATGAAGCTAAACAGCATCATTCAAAACCAAGGCGCATCTAATCGTCATATCCGACTCTCATTCTTAGCTTCTGCGTCAGGTGTCATTACATCATTTGCATTCCTAGCCCTTGGCATGACCGTTCTAAAAATGGGTGGCAATGCGATTGGTTGGGGAATCCAGTTCCAAAATGTTTGGTTCATCGGGTTCATGCTGATCATCACTTTGCTGTTCTCGATTAATCTACTTGGATTATTCGAATTCAGACTACCATCAGGTTTAAACACTTGGATGGCAACCAAAGGTGATGACTCACATTCAGGCCACTTTATTCAAGGCATGTTTGCGACGCTGTTGGCAACGCCGTGTAGTGCTCCGTTCTTAGGAACCGCAGTTGCTTATGCACTTGGGGCAAGCTACCAAGAGTTGTGGGCTATCTTTATCGCACTCGGCATCGGTATGAGTGCACCTTGGTTGATTTTCGCGCTGTTCCCGAGTCTTACAAAACTGCTTCCAAAACCTGGGGCATGGATGTTCAGAGTTAAGCTGGTATTTGGCTTAATGATGTTCATTACCAGTCTATGGTTAGCAAGCCTAATGAGCCCATTTATTGGTAAATTCCCGACGATCTTGTTGTCACTGTTTATCGTGATTACAGTATTGATTTGGATTGGCCGTAAGTTGGGCCGCAAGGTACTTATTCCTATCGTCGCAACCACAACCTTGGTGTTTGGTGCTGCATTGATCGTCGGTAGTGTCACCGCTGATAACTGGGCGACTCCGATTGTTGACGATCTCGCTTGGCAAAAGCTGGATGCGAAGCAAATCCCTCAGCTCGTTGATGAAGGCAAAACGGTGTTTGTTGATGTGACTGCTGATTGGTGTATCACTTGTAAAGCCAACAAGATCGGCGTCATCCTTCAAGACCCTGTCTACAGTCACCTACAGCAAGAAGACATTGTTTTGATGAAAGGTGATTGGACAACACCAAGTGAAAGTGTCACTCAATACTTACAAAGTAATGGGCGATTTGGTGTGCCATTTAATATCGTCTACGGCCCGAGCTATAAAAGCGGTATTCCACTGCCTGTCATTCTCAACAGTGACACTGTCGTTCAAGCCATCGACGCTGCGAGATAACTGATGAAGACTCCCAACAATGAAGATAAATCTAGCACGATTGAAGACGACGCTGTAAAGGGTGAGGCCAAAAAGCCAAGTCGTCTTAAGAAGTGGGGAAAGGAACTGGTTTCAATGATATTGATCGTTGGCGTGGTTTCATTTGCCATGGACTTTTATCACAGCAGAAGCATGCCTCAGGGCGATGCGATTCCAATTGTGGGTCAATCGCTCCAAGGCGAAGATATTGATGTTATCGAGCTAAGCAAAAATGGTAAGCCAGTCATTGTCTATTTTTGGGCGACTTGGTGTGGTGCCTGCAAATTTGTAAGCCCGACGGTTAATAGCTTCAGTGATTCCCATCAGGTGGTTTCGGTCGCTCTATCGTCTGGTCCAGACGAACGTGTCCAGCGCTACTTGGATGCAAAAGAGTATGACTTCCCTGTTATCAATGATCTTTCTGGGTCAATCAGCAGAAGTTGGGGCGTTAATGTCACGCCAAGTATTGTCATCATCAAAGATGGAAAGATTAGCAGTATCGCAACCGGCGTTACATCCCCTATCGGCCTGTGGTTAAGAACCTACTTTGCCTAAATCGCTCACAAAGAAAAACAGAGCAAAGCTAAGTAAATAAACCGACTCAGCCAGTTTAACAAACAATATTAATGTGAGCGCAACCTAATAAGCGCTCACGATTATCACGAATTAGAGAAAAGACAATATGAAAAAGCATCTGATAAGCGCACTGATTTTAGGCTCATTAATGAGTACTAATGCCTTCGCAGAATTAAACAAAGAACAAACTCAACAACTTGAAGAAATTAATCAATTCCTGAAGGAAAACCCATCGACGATCTCTGGATTGCATACCAGTTTAGAGCAGTACGTAGCAGGTCAAGAACAGTCGAAGAAAGCTCAAGCAGGAAGCCATGATTGGTTGTACAACAATGACGCTCACCCAATCACGGGCAATCCGGATGGCAAATCAGTCATCGTTAACTTTACTGACTACAACTGCCCTTACTGTAAGCGCTTGGAAAAAGGCTTGGTTCAATTAGCCTCTGAAAACAGCGACATTAAAGTGATCAACGTGTACTTATCGTTTAAGCAACAACAAGTTGCAGGGCTAGACACCAACGCGGCGCTATACGCGATGAAAGTATGGAAAGATAACCCAGCAGCATTCCCTGAAGTTGATAGATTGCTGATGGCGAAAAGCGGTATTCACTCGAAAAGCTCACTAGAAGCCGTTGCCAAGAAGACGGGAACAGAGGCGGAACTAAAAACAACTCAAGAACAAAACCAGGTTCTAACCACTAACCATCAAACGTTCAGTGCACTCGGCTTAACGGGCACTCCAACCATGATGATGAACGGAAATGTTTTACCAGGGTATGTGCCTTACGACCGACTTAAAGATATCGTGGATGACGCTTTTTAATCGTGCGTAGATAGAGATAAAGACTCGAAAGAGAAGTGAATAAAAGCCGACTCGCGTAACTCGCAGTCGGGTTTTTGATGAGTTTAAGATAATGTTTTCAATATTATTTTTGAAATAGAAAAGCAGTCGAAGTGTCACTATCTTGCAATGGATTCTTAATCTAGCCTCGCTACTCTAAAAGCAGTTCTCTCGATGAGTCCAAGACGTGCTTACTCTAGACAACTGTCCTTTGACCGAGCCTAGCTCGGTCTTTTTTTACGTGTTTTAGATAACAACACAGTGCATTAACACGGAAACGTCAAACCGACTGAGCCTTAACTTAGCAAACGACAAACAAGCGCACCCGGCTCCCTTAACGCATCCACGTTATAGCTAAGGACACGTCCGGCAGACGGCGCGTGATAACGGCGACACTCATTACCAAAAGCGTCATATTGAATAGCCAACAGATCATCTTGTTCTACGCTCTGCAGAAGCTCAACCTGCGGCAATACGAAACCACCAATATCAGCGCGGATAGAAACCACATCATTACCCTCTATCCAATCCATACTCGGCAGCTGCATTTTCTCGGGATGATTGATTTCAACCTCGAACATTTCATAATAAGACAGCATGTTAAAAACACCGTCTACCGCTCGTTGAATCATGTCAGGCTGAGTAAATTTCCCCATCCCAACTTCCACCGTGATGCTCGGAATTCCACTTCGATTCCAAACCGTTTCCAAAATACCTGGGTCACCAGGGTCATTCAGAACACAATCGGGCTGCATCAGCCTCGCCATCTCCAAACATTGTTCTATGCGGTAATCAGCAAACACATAAAGTGGATAAACTGCGCCACGAGTTTGAGTGTGGAGGTCAACGGCGAAGGTGGCATTATGCTTAAGCAAACGCTCCCACAAAGACGCAACAAAGCGCTCCGCAGCCAAGCCATTCGCGTCACCCGGAAAGAGTCGATTAAGATTAGCAGGGCAAGAACCCGGATCCGAAGAGATGAAATCACGGCTATGGTTCAGCAAGCCAGGCAGATTCACAGTAGGTACAATCGTTACCGTGCCTTTGAGCGTTTTACCGACTAAGTCCCTGATAATTTGCTGTGCAGCCAACACTCCGTTTAGCTCATCACCGTGAATACCGGCGGTGATCATCAAACTAGGACCTTCTTGACTGCCTTTGAAAACAGAAACCGGCATGTTCTTAGGTTGCCCTAGCCCATCACTGGTGACTTGAAACCAAAACTGGTGCTCTCCAACGGGTAGGTCTTCAACATTCAAGGAGCCAATAACCTGCCTACCTTGTAAAACATCGCCTAAGTACTCTGTTTTCATCCAACGTCTCCATATTGTTGAGCAGAATCTATTCTCTTCTAAGTTTTTGCATCATAGAGGATATCCTTACCAGTACAAGCAGTTAATCAGATTAACAAGCTCTCAGCGCAGCCAAAATTCACCACCATCGACATACGTGATTCCAAGGTAAAACTTGCTAATGTGACCTTTGAAATACACGCAACTTGTATAACTATTCATAGAACACTCAGTCGCATGAAATAAAAGTGCAATAAAATCAACACTTAAAAAAGTTCCCCATTCACGAAAATGTAATTTTATGGAAATGAAAGCTTAATTTATCTGCTCTAAATTAGCTTCATATCGAAACGGAGAGCACATTGCTCACGGATTTTAAAATACAAGGTAAGTGATTATGAAAAAGGCAGTTCTAGCTTCTGCAGTGGTAGCGGCACTAGTTTCAGGTTCATCTCTAGCAGCAACAGTTTACAGCTCTGATGGCACAGAACTTAAAATTGGCGGTCGTGCGGAATTCCGTGGTGATTTCATTGGTTCAGGTGGTGCTGAAATCGACGGTACGATGAAAAACAAAAGCCGTGTTCGTTTGAATGTGGGTGGTACTACAGAAATCACTAGCGACCTATCTGGTTTTGGTTTCTACGAAGCAGAACAAAGCGTGAAATCTTCTGCTGATAACAGTAAGACTGAAAACTTTAAGCAACGTTACATGTATGCAGGTTTTGAAGGTAACTTCGGCGCAGTATCAGTAGGTCGTCAAGATACAGCTGCAGCTCAAATCTCAGAAATGTCGGATGTTACTATCTACTCTGGTGACCAAAAAGCATTCATCAATGCAGGTGACGAGCAAATCAATAACACGTTTGTATACGCTTACGACGCAGACGCACTTTCTCTTAAAGCAAGTTTGATTGCTGGTGAAGACAAAGATACTGACGGTTACGGTATCTCTGGCATTTACACACTACCGATGGGCTTAGGTTTCGGTCTTGGTTACTCAGGTAACGACAACGGTACTGGTAATGGTTCAGCTACAGCATTGATTGCTGGTATTAACTACAAAATGGATGCTTTATACCTAGGTGCAACCTACACAATGGGTGACCTAGACGACAAAGCAAAAACTGAGTTCTCTGGTGTGGAAGTTGCTGCTAAATACAAGCTAACAGACCAATTTGAACTGGCAGGTTTGTACCAAAAACAAGAAAAAGACGCGACACAGAACTTAACTGTAGACACAGCTGACTTCTTTGAGCTGACTGGTACTTACAAGTTCAACAAATCTATCCGTACATACGTTGCTTACCAATTAAACAATCTAGACGACGTAAAAGTTGCAGGTTTAGAAACACAAAGTGAAGACTCTCTTCGCCTAGGTGTACGTTACGACTTCTAATCTAAATCGACTTTAGATACAGACTAAAAAGGTTGGGCAATGGCTCAACCTTTTTTCATATTCAAATATTCTGACTGACTTCATCAATGCTTTTTCTGGTTAAGTGGTGCTAAATCCGTATCATAGGTGAACCACATCAAATAATTAGAAGCATCATGTCACAACACCATCCGATCCAAGGCGCTAGCTGGATGCTAACCGCAGGTTTAGCCTTTGCTTTGATCAACAGCCTAACTCAAATCGCTAGCATTCATTTCGGACTGACTTCTACCACCGTTGCCGTCATTCAGTATTCAATCGCATTGTTCGCCATCCTTCCTTACCTAAAAACATTGGGAATTCGCCGCGCACTAAAAACTGATAATCTCAAGCTACACGTATTCCGTGTCTTCTTGTCTGTTATTGGTATTCAACTTTGGATATGGGCACTGGCTTACCCAGTACCAATTTGGCAAGGCATTGCCCTTCTCATGACATCGCCATTGTTTGCAACCATTGGTTCAGGGCTTTTCTTAAAAGAGAAAGTTGGGGCTGCTCGCTGGGGCGCGACCTTAGCAGGCTTCGTGGGTGCGATGGTGATTCTAGAGCCGTGGGCTGAAGATTTTAACTGGGCAACGTTATTACCAGTCGGTGCCGCTTTCTTCTGGGCATGCTACTCACTGATGGTGAAAAAACTCTCTTCGCAAGACAGTCCTTCAACCATGGTGGTCTATCTTCTACTATTAATCACACCATTTAACATCCTGCTTGCTGCGCCAGATTGGCAAACGCCAAGCGGCGGTACAATCTGGGCTATATTGATTGTTATCGGTGTTATGACGGCACTCGCTCAATGGGCGATAGTAAAAGCCTACTCGGTCGCTGATGCTTCGTTTGTGCAACCTTTTGACCACGCCAAATTACCGCTAAACGTTTTAGCAGGTTGGATTGTATTTAGTTGGGTTCCACCGGGTCGTTTATGGCTAGGGGCTGCTATTATTATTGCGTCAGTTGCATTTATAACGCACTGGGAAACTAAAAAACCTTCAAAAGTGAAGAAAGTTTAAGGTTGGTGAAATAAATAGTTCGACAGTCCGTTCTATATGGATAAGAGAATTCAAACGAGGCCGTAACCATGAAGAAACCAGTCAAGATTACACTATACCGTTGGGCAGGCAGCTGGGGTCCATTTAAAGTTAACATCCCATGTGGAGAATGTACCCTTACCAAAGACATTCTGAAGGATACTTTTGAGAATGAGTTGGCCGATGTCGATGTCGAACTGGAAGTGAAAGATTGGTTGTCTCACTGGTGGGAGCCGCTAAAACTAGGCTCTTGGCATGCTCCAATCCTTGTTGTTGAAGGCAAAGTGGTCAGCCAAGGTGAAGCGCTGAATCGCGGTGTGTTAATCCAATCGGTGATCAAAGAGTGGACCAAACGAGACAGCCTAAAAGGCAACATCGTTTATGGTAAGGCGACCTGCCCATTCTGTGTTAAAGCGAAGAAAATGCTGGATGAAGCGGGTGTTGAATACCAATACCACGATGTCGTAAAAGACAGCGCCGCTTTGTACCGTATGATTCCAGAGGTAAAAGCACACATTGGTGAGAAAACACCGGTCACCGTCCCGCAGATCTGGCTTGATGGTAAGTACATCGGTGGTGCCGATAACTTAGAAGCGTGGATGAAAGAGAATGGCTTAGATAGCATCCCTAATAATGTGGTCGACTTATCCAATCAATCTGCTGGCTGAGTTCATTAAAAGCCATTAGTCAGAAGCTTAATTGGTATTTTTTGTGTCCATCCACAACAAAACAAAGCGATAACTTTCACCAATCGCTAAAACGAAAAAGGCCTTAAACTTCATCGAGTTTAAGGCCTTTTAAAATTCCGTTTTTGAAAATGCTTATTTAGCCATTTTCTTCATCATTCGCTTAAAGAACGATGGTTTCTTTGGCTTTGAAGTGCCGTACAATGCTTCGTGCATCATGTTTTTTGCTGCCATTTGACCAAGGTATGCGTGGCCTAGTTCGTAATTCATGCTTATCTCCGCACATAATCAACTTTCTTTAGCGCGGATTCTACACTTAAAACGCCCAAAAACAAGATCTAAATCACACTTTAATGCAATATTAAGCATTCATTTGCAATTAGCCTAATTTTGTCTCTGTGCTAATCAGCATTGTTTTTGTATATCAATGAGTTAACCTAAATTCTGGTTTGAGCTTAATGCTCCATTCCTAATAACAACCCAAGACATTGATTTAGACACTGATAAAAAAAGCAGCTCAATAGAGCTGCTTTCTAAAATGCTTTACTGAGAAACCTAGCTGCGCTTTGGCTGTCTGTAAGTTTTACCGGCAATTTGGTATGTGTCTTTTTGCTTCAATTCAAACATCGTTTCAAAGAACCAAGCTGCAAATTTGATTAAGTCATCGCCTTCATTCATAACATGTTCGATGTACTCTTGCTCTTCGCCTTGTTCATTTTCTTGAAGCGTCACGTGGTAAATACGCTTTTCGCCTTCCACTTCAGCAAGTGCAAATTGACCAGTCAGTGATGCAGCAGCCTCAGCGACTTCTGTATCCTCATTGGATTTCAATAGCTCAAGCGCTTGAGGCAGGCCATCTAGTGCGCAGATAGCTTTTACCAGTACTTCAAATTCATTTTGCTGCATTTTGTTTTTACCTATTCAATGGACCGAAGCATTGTAGAAAACCATCAGCACAAATACAACGTATTAACGATGGTGCGTTAAACGATAGTGAATTTGGCATTTAGCTATATTCCACTTCAACAGTATCGCCTTTCTTGTTCATTTTGGTTGAAGACCAAAGCACTCCGCCCATGGCTGCACCAATAATGAGGTAGAACACGCCTAACTGTAGATGAGTCGTGACCCAACTCTCTACTAGATACCCACCCAATAAACCCGCTAAACACATCTGAATAGAGCCCGACAATGCCGACACTGCGCCCGCTTGCTTCTTATGAGGTTCTAATAACATGCTGATTGATAATGGGAACGAAATGCCTTGTGCTATCGCCAACCAAGTAAACGCCCAAACCAAGTTAAAGATGGATAACTCATGAGTAAGAAGCCAAGTTCCCGAAGCCAAAATAATCAAAATCGCAAGGCTCATCAATTGCGGAGTGCTAAACCTACGATTGAGCAAGTTCAAAGCAACGCTACCGATCAGTAAGCCTGCCGAAGGGACAATCATCAATGAACCATACTCAGCGGCGGTCAGCCCCAATTGCTCTTGCATTAAGAATGGGAATAAAGATAACGATACCAAACTCGCCATATAACTCATCCAGTTATAACTGGCGCTGCTTATCACTTGGCGATTCGTTAACAAGCGTCCGTAGTTCTTTACCACTTGGCTGACTTCAAAACGGCTCTTCCCATATGGCAGAGTTTCATGCAACACGAAGTAACCCAGTGTGAATATCGCCAGTAAATACAATAGAACGAAAAGGAACACCGCCTGCCAACCAAGGTGGAATGAAATCCAGCCACCAAATACAGGCGCGATGATCGGCATAATCGACGCGGTGATCGAGATATAAGACAACGCTTTGGTAAGCTGTGAACCATCATAGCTGTCACGAAGCACACTTCGCCCAAGAACCGAGGCACTACCCGCCCCTAAACCTTGTAGCAAGCGACCAACTTCTAGCGCCGTCATATTGTCAGAAAACACAACACAAACGACTGTACCAATCAAATAAACACCCTGACCTAACAAGAAAATAGGTCTTCTTCCCACCGCATCGGACATCGGTCCGTAAAATAGCTGAGACAAGCCAAAACCCACCAGAAACAGCGTGACGAGCAGCTGTACATCTACTTGAGTAGCACTTAAGTCAGAAGCAATTAACGGCAATGCTGGCAAGTAGATGCTCACACCCACCTGCCCCGTAGCAATAATCATCATTGCTAAGAGTAACGGCGTTTTTTTAAAGGTCGATTGGCTCAAAAAATTCCCTATTCGTTTGATATTTGTTCATTAGATGAGTTTACATTCAAAACCAATAATTGATAATTAGCTAAATTGGAATTTTATTAAGTCCTAACAGGAAATAATATGGATTGGATTCTTAACGTAAAAAGCTATGTCAGAGTAGTGGAAGAAGGTAGCTTCAATGGTGCTGCTCGAAAACTTAACACCACCAGCTCGGCGATCAGCAAAAGAGTGAACTGGCTAGAAGAGCGCATCGGCACCCAACTGTTAAAGCGTACCACGCGATCAATTAGCCAAACCGAAGCAGGTGCGCTCTTTTACCTGCGAGCCAAGGATCAGCTCGACAATTGGCAGTCCATTATTGATGAGACTCGCTCGGTTAACCAAACCCCAGCAGGCCTATTAAAGATTGGCGCTACGATTGCGGTTGGCTCTAAGTTTCTGGTGCAATACATGGACGACTTCTTAGAAAAGTACCCTGATATTAAGGTACAACTCATCACCACTACGCCCGGTCAATTACCCGAGCTTGGCTTGGACTTGGTAATCAGTCGTGAACTAGAACAACTCAACTCATTAAGCTTCAAGAAAACACCGCTGTTTGAACACAAAGCCAGCTTCTATGCAGCGCCAAGTTATTTAGCTAAACATGGTTACCCCGCCAACGAGCAGGACTTAGAACAACACAACTCTTTGATTTGGGGAGAGCGCCCTACCCGAGAAGTCACACTCACCAAAGGGCAACGCATCACCCTCAATGGTAACTTTGCGACCACCAATCCAGAGGCTTTGTTTCATGCTGCGAAGCGAGGAATGGGCGTACTGTTAACCATCAAAGCGATGATCAAAGAGGATCTAAAGCAAGGGACATTAGTTCCAGTATTGCCAAATATTACCGCCGACGAAGTGATGGTTTACGCGTACTACCCTAAGCTTGATTACTCGCACACGCGAACCAAGCTCTTTTTGGACCATCTGAAAGACAGGCTAGACAAAGAGCGTAGCACGCAAGCTCTGTGAAATAAGTCACGTTTTAATTTGAAAAGTTATACAACACGGTCAATAATAAACTTGACGCATATAGATTATACAAGTTCGCACATATACAAGATAATACGTATACCGCTTACACAGTGAATCTGGTTAACTAGGGGTGGTGGCTATGACTCAACATACGCACAATAGCATGATAGACACAGAGCGCATTGGCCGTTTGCTGAAATTGGAAGGTATCGACCTTTTAGAGTCAGCTGTGCTTACTTTACATCAGACCTTTGATACTCAATACACTAGCATCATTGAGAAGAAGTACTTCCCTGACCAAACCGTTCCTTTGGTGATCGCCCATTCTGATCATGTATTACATGACAAAATCAATGCGCGCCATGGTCACATCTACCAACAAGCCGTCAATCAAAGACACCCAGATTGCTCATTTTCTCAGTACATCGTCCAGTCATTGCCAACATCGGCATTTAGGCAGGAAATCACCTCACAAAACTCCATCGCGATCCCGACTCAAACTCAAAGTGGCGAAGTGATGGGCGTGCTGTTTTCAACGTTCACCTCGCCTCTTAGCCCTGATCAGCAACAAGACGTGGTAAAGCACCATCAATTGTTCGCCGACATCATCATCCACACCTTGCGTGAAATGTGGTTTAACGATCGTTCCGAACAACTTGTAAATCAGCTTAGTTATGAGGTGTCACACGACAGCCTAACCGGGTTACTCAACCGAAGCTGTTTATCAGATACCTTAGAGTCGATTACTCAACAGAGCGTCACTCCGTTTACACTGGCTTTACTCGATATCAATAGCTTCAAAGCCATTAATGATATGCACGGTAATTATATTGGCGACAAGGTGCTGCAATTTGTCGCAGAAATATTGCGCCGAACTTTACCTGAAAGCAACCTGACTTTCCGGACTGCTGGCAACGAGTTCGCCTTCATCACCTACCATTCTGATCCGATAGCCGTGTGCGAACAAATACTGGCCAAAATTAAGCAGGGCTACAGTAGCGTTGATATCAAGATAGATTTCGACGTCAGCATCGGTATTGCCAGTTCGGATGGAGACAACAAAGACGTTGAGCAAATCATCTTCAATACCAGCTTGGCGCTTAAAGAGTGTAAACACAGCCAAGATACTCATATTCAATGTTATGACACTCACTTAAGAGTTCGTTACCAAAGAAAAACCGAGCTAGTCGCAGCGCTACGAAGTGAGCTGGAAAACCCAATTTCACAAAGCTATATCCCCGACAGCAATGGAATGTACGTAGTGGTACAGCCGATTGTGGGTCAAGGTGAAACGCAATGGGAATATTTCGAGGTACTGACTCGCTGGAAAACCGCCAGACATGGAGACATCTCACCCGTAGAGTTTATTCAAGTGGCAGAAGAGTCAGGGCTGATTGTCGAATTAGGTGAACGCATTATTGAATTGGTGTGCCGCGCTAAAACCACACTAGAGCAAGGCTTGGGCTACAAGGTTAAACTTGGAATCAACTGCTCTGCGCACGAGCTTACTGATTCGAAACGTTATATATCCTACCTGACTCGAACCATTGAACAGCACCATTTTAAGGCGAATGAGTTTGTTATCGAGTTAACCGAAACCGTTCTGTTATCGCCAACACAAGAGACAAAATCCGCGCTTAACTTTTTGAGAGGGCAAGGCTTCACGATTGCACTCGACGACTTTGGTACAGGCTACTCCAGTTTGAACTACATCCACAGCTACCCTATCGATTGCATTAAAATTGATGCGACCTTTATTCGAGACTTGTTAACTAGTTCGACCTCAGAGAGCGTAGTATGGCTGATTGTTCAACTGGCCCATAGACTCGATGTATCTTTGGTTGCGGAAGGTGTTGAGAAGCGTGAGCAATTAGAAAAGCTGCACGCGATGGGATGTGACAAGATCCAAGGTTACCTCTACTCACCTCCAATGCGACCTGAAGCTATCGTTAGCTATGTCGCGCACTCAGAGCCTTTAGTTTAAACCCTTACCGAACCTTCTATTGAGAACTAAAAAGCCGCAAGAGCATCACTTAACACTGACTGTGCTTTGTGATGCTCTTGCGGCTTTAAAACAGTTTAATGGCTAGCTACTTACTAGCATTATTAACCATTGCTAGATTGCGCGTTTCTAACGCTGCCTTCAATAGCTTGTCGGCTTCATCTCTCGCGGCTGTGAATGTCGCTTTTTCCTTTTTAGGCACAGAATCAGCCATTGGGATATTCGCTTTCATCGCATCAACAGGGCGACCACGTTCGATCAGTTCATAGTGCAAGTGAGCACCTGTCACTCGACCCGTTTTACCCGATAGGCCAATACGTTGACCACGAGATACCGTTTGTCCTTTACGAACAAGGATCTTGCTTAAGTGCAAGTAGCGCGTTTTGTAAGTGCTGCCGTGCTGAATGACCACGTAGTTACCCGCATATGGGTGCTTACGCGTCATAATCACTTTGCCATCACCCGTTGCTTGAACCGGCGTACCAACTGGCGTCGCGAAATCTGTACCGTTGTGCGGTGAAATGCGGCCAGTCACAGGGTGTAAGCGCTTAGGGTTAAACTGAGAACTTTGGCGCCAGCTACTGCTCACTGGGTAACGTTGGAAAGCACGTTGTAAGCTATCGCCATTAGCATCGTAATATTGTCCGTCAGTGTGTAAGTATGCTGACACAACGCGGTTACGATTCATGATCTTAATTGCTTCAATTTCACGTTTTCCGGTTGCAACACCATCAACATATTGCGCTTTTTGAATCACTTCAAACTGATCGCCAGCACGTAGGTCTCGGCTAAAGTTCAGCTTATCTTTAAGAAGAGTCACAATATGGTCAATCTCAAGACTGCTCAGGCCAACCTTGTTCGCCGACATAGAGAAGCTGCCATGAATATCACCCACTAAAGGTTTTTGCTTCCATTCACCAGGAATAGAGATGTCTTCGAATTCGTAGCTGCCGTCATCAAGCAGTCGGTAAACCACTTTGTCCGCGACGCTAAATTGAAGTTCCATTTTAGAAAGGTCGCCGGTCGCTTCATCACGCCAAAAGCGTAATGTATTACCCGGACGAAGCGTATCTAAAGCAAGGAAGTTCAAATCAGTTTCCATCACGCTCATCATCGATTTGTAAGAAAATCCAAGCTGAGTGAAGATGCTACTCAAGTTATCGCCAGATTGAATTTGATACTCAAATGTCGGCGGCTCAATAACGGTAACAGAAGATGGTGACAGAATTGACTCAATAACGGTTGAGTCGGGCAAATCAAGATCGATCGTTTTCGTCAGATCCGATTGTGACGATTGCAAAGCAACACCAATCGCAGCAATAAGTGGCAGTCCCAAAATAGCTACTTTTTTTACAGGTGAAAGCTCAGCAAACGGAGAGGGAAATATTTTTGAATACACGGTAAACAGGTCTTTCTACGATATAAAGGCATAGGATATGCTTTTCAAACGCATAAATCATCAATGCATTGTCATAATATGATGTGAATCTTCCCAACTTAGCCTAAGTCATTGAGTTGCCGTAGATGAAGAGCCACTAGATAAGAAATAAAATTAACCGCTAAATTTAAAAATAAAAAAGCAGAAACGGCTAGTTTCTGCTTTCTATTGGTTGACGTTATTCCGTTTCGAATAATTAATAAACGAAGCGAATTAGTCACTGGTTTTAAGAAAAGATTATGCGTTTACCGTCGACACTAGGCAGTTGTCTTCACCAAATTCATTTGGGATGTAACGATCGGCATTCGCATCGTTCACCCATTGTTGGTCATCAACTAGGTAGCGGAATTGAAACTCGCCATCTTTAGGTAGACGAGTTTTAAACTTGTATACCTTCCCTTTGGCCAGTTTTTTCATTGGGGTGGCTTTCCAATCAAGAAAGTCAGCAACGATGGATACAGAGTTCGCTTCCTGAGCTTCTAGCTCGAAGGTCACTTCAACTTCATCTTTCGTCTTAAAAAAACGTTTATTAATCATTCGCAAGCTCCATTTGTAAAAATAAGCGGACACAAAGCTAAGTGTGTCTAAATTTCATTCATCTAACTAAGATAATATGTAATTTGACTCACATAAACAACAGATCCTTACATTCACGCAAACGTTATTGCTTACCAATTGATTGCGTATCAAAAGAAAAACTCATTAACACCTTTTCAGAAGGGGGTTCTGCAAATGATTGTTCCGCAGAATGCTGAGTAAAGCCGATAAAACCTTCCCCAGTAAGTTTATTCTGTGATTGCGAATCTGGCAGCTGAGCGACCTCCAATGTCTGAATTTGTATACGGTCACCCAGTAAAAGTTGGTCGACTAACACCACGCGGCTTCGTTGCTGGTCATGTTTAAACAGGCCTAGATAATAGAACACACCGCTGCCTTGGTTAGATATCCACATCGGCGCGACAAAGAAACTCGCCTTGCCCAGCGTGGCGGCTGAAAGATTATTGGTGTCTACCGTTACCACACCGCGCTCAACACCTGAGTCATAGCGTCCAAACGCGATGGCTCTAGGCTCATCAACTTCATTGATAAAAGCGTAGGCGTTAGTCTCAGGAACTTTAATTGTCCATGGATTGGTCGTCTTCAAATCAAAAACGGTTTCTACGACTGGGTCATAACTCACTTGAGAAGAAGGAAACTTCGCCAAGATCTCTTCATCACTTAAGCTAAAGCGATAAATACCCGCTACTATCACCACAACCAGCATGACAATTGGAATCAGTAGAATCAGAGGGATAGGTAAGATTTTCTTTTTCATGGGCAATTATATTCTTTTGTTTTCATCCAGTTGTGCAGACCATAAAGGGCTTTAGTATAATTATCAATACAGGGTTAACCAGAAGTGGAGCATGGATGGATATCAATCATATTAAAGATAGAAATATCAGAAGTTGCGAATGCCGCTGTGGAGCAGTCAACCTAGTATGCCGAGGTGAACCTCAACGTACATCTGTCTGCCATTGCTATGAGTGTCAGAAACGCACCGGAAGTGTGTTCGGCGTTCAGGCTCGGTTCCCAATAGAACAAGTTACACTCAGCGGTGAAGTGACCTCTTTTTCACGCATCAGCGATACGGGTAATGAAGTCACCTATCAGTTTTGTCCCAAGTGTGGCACCACCATGCTTTTGCAGTCGGTTGCCGCCGCTGATTTTTATATCGTCCCGCTCGGATTATTTAAAGAGCAAGACTTCCCACTGCCGAGCTTTTCGGTTTATGAAGAACGCAAACACGGTTGGGTTAAGTTCGACCACCAAATGAGCCATTACAACTAGTTCGTCATTGAGCGTTATCTTTATCTCGTTATTGACCGTTATCTTTATATAGCAACAGTATTAAAACAAACTGCAATACTGTTGCCTAAGATCAAATATCAACGCTTCACAGCGCTAGCGTATCTTTTGTCTAGCGTTATAATCTTGCTCCTCTATTTAACCCAGGGTGAACCACATGATTTCTAAGTTACCTCGCTGGGTTGAATACGGCGCCCTTTTGTTAGCTGGTCTTGCTGGCAGTGTTAATGCTATCGGCTTACTTGGCTTCCAACATCAAGCTATCTCCCATATCTCCGGCACCATGTCTTTGCTAGGCAGTAGCCTGCTTACACCGACCTCGGCTTCTGTTCACCTCCTATTGGTGATCATGAGCTTCATGTTAGGTGCGGCGTTCAGCGGGTTCTTTATTGAAAACCAAGCATTGAAGTTAGGACGCCGTTACGGTGTTGCACTATGTATTGAGGGTGGATTGCTGTTTTTGGCGCTGTGGACACTGTTGCAAGGCTATACTTCAGGTCAGTATTTCGCTTCAGCCGCGTGTGGTTTGCAGAACGCGATGATCACCACTTACAGCGGGGCAATCATTCGAACAACACACATGAGCGGGATCATTACCGATCTTGGGATCATGATTGGCGCTCGCTTAAAGGGGATGCCTTTTGACTGCCGTAAAGCCAAACTGCTAATTTTCATTGTGGTTGGCTTCCTGTTTGGCGGCTTAATTGGCGCTTGTCTGTTCCAACGCTTCGAAATCTTGGCATTGGCTTTCCCTGCCTCTTTTGCTTTCATTATTGCGTTTAGCTACTGGTTATACTTGACCTATCGAACTGAAATCCCAGTCAATTTATAAATATCTGGCAATATAACCTCAAACTACGTAACATCCGCAACACTTTATTCTAAACTCTTAATACGTTGCAGAATAACCAGTATGAATATTTAGCTATATTTGATGAATAGTATTGCAAGCGATATTAATACTGGGTAATCTTGCACCCAATGAGAAAATACGGACGTTTAGTGAATAAAAATGCCAAGGATGTGGCTTTTTTACGTGTAGAAATTCGAGAACAATAACATGTCTAACAACAAGAATACTGCTCAAACAGAGAAATCTAAAGGCAGTTTCTGGGTTTTCTTAATCCCATCATTGATTGGTTTATTCCTTTTCATGGCGCCAATCAGCTATCAAGGTGATCTAACCATCCCTGTAGCTATCTTAGCCAAATCAATTCAAGCGGTTTTCGGTGAATATCTAGTCCCTATCATCACTGCGATCGTTGCTTTCATGTCTGTAGCTTCAGTTTTAAGCACCATTTTTAAGCCTACATTCATTACATCAAATTCATTTTTAAACGGCCTTTTCAACCCATCTCCACTGTGGTTGCTGGTTCGTTTAATTGGTGGTGCTGCAGCCGTTATGGCTTTCTTCCAAGTTGGCCCTGAGGTTATTTGGGAAGAAAATACTGGTGGTCTGGTTCTAGAAGGCCTGCTTCCGACACTGTTCTCAGTATTCATCTTTGCTGGTTTGCTACTTCCGCTTCTACTTAACTTTGGTCTACTAGAGCTGTTTGGCACGCTACTAAGTAAAATCATGCGTCCAATCTTCAACCTACCAGGCCGCAGTGCTATTGACTGTATGGCTTCTTGGTTGGGTGACGGCAGTGTTGGTATCCTGCTTACAAGCAAACAGTACGAGAAGAAATTCTACACTCAGCGTGAAGCTGCGGTTGTTGGTACGACTTTCTCAGCAGTATCTATCACATTCAGTCTTGTGGTTATTGCTCAGGTAGAACTAGAGCACCTGTTCCTACCTTTCTACGCAGCAATCTGTTTAGCGGGTATTGTGGCAGCGGTGATCATCCCTCGCCTTCCACCACTAAGCATGAAGAAAGATACTTTCATTGATGGCAGCAAGCCGCACAAAGACGCTGACGCGATCCCAGCAGGTCACTCAACGTTCTCTTGGGGTCTTGAGCTAGCGGTAAATAAAGCATCTCAAGTAAAGTCGGCTAAATCTGTATTTGGCGAAGGCGTTCGTAACGCCGTAGATATGGTATTTGGCGTACTGCCTGTTGTTATGGGTTTAGGTACAATGGCACTAGTTATTGCGGAATACACGTCTGTGTTCTCAATCCTAGGTCAGCCTTTCATTCCATTCCTAGAGCTACTTGGTGTTCCTGAAGCGGTTGCAGCATCTGAAACGATTGTTGTTGGTTTTGCGGACATGTTTATCCCAGCAATCCTTGCGGCTTCTATCGACAACGAGATGACTCGCTTTGTTATTGCAGCAATGTCGGTAACTCAGCTGATCTACATGTCTGAGGTGGGCGCTCTACTTCTAGGCAGTAAGATTCCAGTGAACATCTTAGAACTGTTTATTATCTTTATTCTACGTACGTTAATTACGCTTCCAGTTATCGCTGGTGTAGCGCATCTAATATTCTAAATTAGATACTACTTATGTAACTCAATAAAGATTCAGTTTATAAAGCCTCACTTTTGTGGGGCTTTTTATTTGCGAAAATATATACACAGTATTATTTGGAGTTCAATTAATTTATAAGCTCTGCATGTCATTTGATTTCATATCGTTTATTCACCCCGCCTCTTTTTAATAGAAAACTGAACGCATAACTATCAAATTAATACATTCTTAATTCCTCCTTAAACTCCGTCTAGCCCCATTCCCCAACTCATTGAACCAAATACTAAAAGCAACAAATATGCGCTTTAGTGAATTTTGCATTGTTTAGGTTGTTGTATTTTTGTAGTCTATTTTGTGAAATTACATTCAAGTAAAATCCAATCTAGTCGATATATATAATTACAAAAACACGATTAACTTTAGTCTTCGCAAAGCCTGTGAGAAGGGGAAAACTCAATGAAATTTAGCCATAAGGTGGTTGCTGCATCATCAGCCTTGCTGCTAGTGACAGTATCATTGCTTTCAATACAACAACTTTACACTGTAAGAAGTGCAGTAGAAAACCACGTCAATGCGAGCCTGAAAGAGATGGTCTCGGGCGTGAAAAATACCGTCGTATCGGAGATGAACGCCAAGAAAGCGTTGGCTCAATCGACGACTGAAGTCATCGAGATCAACCCTGAAGATCGCGCTTACGTTAAAGAAATCTTAGAAAAGCCAAAGCTTAAAAACAGCTTCCTAGCGGTTGGTTTTGGTTATGAAGCAAACGGTTTCGTTATTGAAAATGATGATGGTTGGGATGCCGGTCCAGACTACGACCCACGAATTCGTCCTTGGTACATTGATGCTAAATCCAAAAACAGTTTAGTTGTTACCGCTCCTTATGTGGATGCATCAAGTAAGAAAGTCATCATATCAGTAGGTACTCCAGTTAAAGACAACGGCCGCTTTACTGCGGGTATGTTCTACGACCTAGAATTGACGAACCTTGCTACCTTGGTCAACCAAGTGAACTTGTTTGATGCGGGTTACCTGTTCCTAGTAACAGCCGACGGCACCACGATTGCTCACCCAAATGCGAAAAACAACGGTGAAACGCTATCAAGCTACATGCCACAAGCGACTATTCGTGAAGGCTCTCAAGAAATTGAAGTCGACGGCAAAATGTTCCTAGTTAATTTCACCCACATCCCTAGTGAAGATTGGTATATAGGTGCAATCCTCGATGAAGAGATCGCGTTCCAAACCGTTGAAGAATTGAAGAACAGCTCAATGATCTACTCGTTGATTGCAGTTATTCTCAGCATCATTGCACTGACTGTTCTGATTCGTGTGTTAATGCGTCCACTGGATGCGCTTAACCAAGCCATTCAAGATGTGGCGAGCGGTCAAGGTGATTTAACTAAGCGCCTAGATACCAACACAGACCAAGAGTTCTCTGACCTAGCGAAAGGTTTCAACACCTTTACTGAAAACCTGCAAAATCAGATCATTCAATCGAAAGCGATTGGTGTTGAAATTAAGCGTGGTACTGAAATCACGGTTAAAGGTGCAGGCGAATCAGCGAAAGCGATGAATACCCAACTGGAAGAGCTTGAACAGTTAGCGACTGCAATGAACGAGATGGCGGTTACTGCAACTGAAGTTGCAAACAATGCTCAAGGCGCAGCAGCGGCAGCCCGTGAAGCAGACGAAGCAACGCTAGACGGCACATCTGTCGTAAGTGACACCACTCAAGCGATTGATAACCTTTCAGCACGTATCGACCAAGCGGTTGCCGAAGTACAAGTACTTGAATCAGCAACAGCCAACATCGAAACAATTCTAAAAGTAATCAACGATATTGCAGACCAAACCAACCTACTGGCATTGAATGCGGCTATTGAAGCGGCGCGTGCTGGTGAATCAGGCCGTGGTTTCGCAGTCGTTGCCGATGAAGTTCGTACTCTGGCACAACGTACTCAAGAATCAACTACGGAAATCCGCAACATGATCGAGCAGCTCCAAGCGGGTGCAAGCTCAGTATCGAACGCGATGAACCAAAGTAAAGACACAGCCACTGACGCCGTTGAACGCGCTCAGCAAGCGAACTCTTCACTTGACCGTATCCGTGACGCGATTCAACGCATCTCAGATATGAACATCCAGATTGCTTCAGCGGCAGAAGAGCAGAGCTTAGTAGCGGAAGAGATCAATAACAACACTGTTAAGATCAAAGACCTTTCAACACAAGTATCAACAGCGGCCCAAGAAGCGAATACCGCAATGCAGCAGCAAACTGACAATGTTCGCCAACAAGACGAGCTATTGAATAAGTTTACGGTTTAACCAAGGTTTGGCTCAGTTGCCGTTTGGCTGAGTCGCCATTTGGTTTAGTTACCGAGCAATAGCTTAAAATAAAAAGCCCCGATTACTGATTGCCAGTAAGCGGGGCTTCTCTTTCAAGTCTATCCAAGTTAACTCGTGACAGGCTTCAATTCATTCGTCGTTAACATCATACATTGGTTCGATTCCACCTTGATGGTTAAATCCTTACCAACACATTCAAACACATCACCCGACAGTAAATCGGTTACCGCACCAGTCCAATTTAATGAGGCTGTTTTGCTTCGCTTCGACTTGTTGATCACCACAATGCCTTTATCGCCACGGACAAACACCAACAAATCATCATTCGCTTCAACCACACGCATCGCTTCGCCATGAACATGGTTATGGAATTGAATCATGCTTTTCATGTAAGGCGCTTGCCAGTCGTTAAGCCAACGAGGCTGACCGCTCTTGTCCAGAATACCGCTGGTGCTCAGTTCACTGTAAACAAGCGGCACACCGCCGTCTCGACCAAGAATGAAAGCATGAGCCAATCGCTCATCCACTTCATCCATCACATGCTCCAAAAACACCTCGTTATTGGGAATATCATGAGTGACCGCAAACGTGATCGCTCGCATATTCGACAGAGCCTGACCAAAACAGTATGGGTTAATCAAAGACTTAAAGCTGCCCTGCTCTTCAAATGCTTTGAAGATGGTGTTGAACAACGGGAAATCGTAAGCGCCTAAGCGAGTGTGTTTAAGATAAGGCTCAAGGAACAGCTCATACTCTTCTTCTGTCGCGCCGCCATCGGTAATGATCTCACCGAAGATGTGCATTTCTTCGCAGATGTCATCCGTCCACACCTTGCGTAGGTGTGCCAGTGTCATATGCTTTGCCGCATCAATGCGAAATCCTTTCACACCAATCTCTTTCAGTGCTTTTAGGTAGGCTCTTTGTTGTGCCACCACATTATCGTTATCGAGTAGCGTTGGCAGGCCAGGATCGCTGGCGCCACCGGTAATACGCCCGTTTTGCACTTCCCACGTGTCTTTCCAGTTCTTGATACCAAACGCTTCCACGAAGTCGTTCTCATCAAAAAGAGGCTCAGAAAGGTCACCAAACAAACGTATGGATTCATAATAGTCAGCATCTTTTTGATAAGACGCCATGTCTTGCTGATTGGGATACGTTAGATCACCGCGGATACCCGATTCGTTGGCCATGTGGTTAAACACCACATCCACATAAGTACGAAGCCCATGTCGCTTTAACGTGTCGACCATCGCTTTAAAATCTTGTGTGTCACCCAACTGATTATCGATCACACGATAGTCTTGGGGCTGATAGCGTTGCCACCATTGAGTACCAGAATTTCGATCGCAACCTTTAGGGCCGCGCAGCGATTTCATCGCCGGTGATACTAAAACAGATTTATAACCCAACTCTTGGATCAGTGGGGCGTTCTTCATTACGTCAGCGTAGCACCAGTCAAAGGCATGCAATATGACATCTGTCGCTGGATTGCTTAACATAGCTGAACTCTCCATGTTGTTCTCCTACCAAACTCGTTTACAGCTTTCTAGATAAATACAAAGGCTAAAAGGCAAAGCTGCATAAATTTCCTTAAGGATGGTATTTATTATATGAGTTACTCATTAAAAACCCTCCTCCTCCTACCAATTACTCACGGTGGATGGTTGAGGGCGTAGCACCAATTATCGCATAACGTCTGGGATGAACACTCAACCGTAGTGCTTTAAAACGCGCACAAAAGTCACAAAAAAGGAGCGTATATACGCTCCTTTTATTCAATCTAACACATATTTATGACTAAGTTCTGTAAAGAACCTTCACCACATGCCAACCGAATTTTGTTTTCACAAGGTGTGGTACAAGCGTCTCGCCAGAGAAACAAACCTTATCAAACTGAGGCACCATTTGACCTTTTTTGAACTCACCTAGGTCGCCGCCCTTCTTACCAGATGGACAGGTTGAATGTTTCTTCGCTAGCGTTTGAAATTTAGCGCCCTTTTTAAGCTGCGTCATGATGTCTTCTGCTAGTTCTTTATGCTTCACCAAAATATGAAGCGCTGCTGCTGTTCTTGCCATGATAATTCTCAGTTTGTTGCTGCCAGTTTACTTACGACGATTGCTTAGAACATCGTGAATGAACTGATTGTTGTAAATCTGTTTGCCGCTAACGGCTTATCGACATAAATTCATCGACAGCCAGCGTTTAGCGTGATTTTAACCCAAGAACCGCTATTCTTCACTCTATAACCGAAAACAACTGCCTTAAAGGTCATTAAAACCGCATCGCGACTTGCTGCGGCTTCCATTTCCCTTTAAATTAATCCTTATAAATTAAGCGCGTATTAAGTAGGAGCCACTTATGGCCAAACCGATCAGTAAAGCGAGTCAGTCACAGGGAATGTTGATGTTCAAGTTATCCCTCACTCAAAGTTTTGCGATTGGCACGCTTAAGGTCAGAGAAATCGTCCCTTTTCAGCCGATGACTCAGATCCCCTACTCCCATCATCACGTGATTGGTACAGTGACTATCCGCGACCTTACAGTTCCTGTGATTGATATGTCCGCTGCGATTGGCTTCCGTCCGATAACACCCGCTGAATACCAAGATTGTGTACTCATCGTTACTGACTGTTTGAGAACAGTTGTGGCGTTCTTGGTTCGTTCAATTGATAAAATCATTGAATGCGACTGGAAGAGCATTGAATCTCCACCCACCAGTGTGGGTCGCAATGTGTTTGTAACGGGTATTACACGTTTTGAAGACCGTATTGTGCAAATGCTCGATGTGGAACTGCTGCTTTCTAAGATCTACCCAGCTTATGAGAATGCTCATATCCCGATGCTGACCGATGTAGAAAGGGAACGCCTCAAAGCATTGAACATCTTATTAGTGGATGACTCTTTGATTGCACGTAAACAGTTATCTGATGCCTTAGACAGCATCAACATCCCTTACAGCATATGTAACAACGGCTTAGATGCCATCGACCTAATGCGACGCCAAGCCAGCGCTGGCAATGCCATTGATCTTCTGGTGAGTGATATCGAGATGCCGGGATTAGATGGTTATGAGCTTGCATTTGAAGTGCAAAACGACAGCGCTTTAAGTCACGCTTACTGTATTTTGCATACCTCACTGTCCAGTGAGATCTGTGTCGACCGTGCTAATCAGGTGGGGGCGCATGAAGCGCTTGAGAAGTTCAACGCGGGTGAATTAATCGAAGCTATGCTACGCGGCGCAAAAGTCTTAAACGGCGCCTCTACGGCTGCTTAGGCTCTGTTATAGAAGCTAAACCTGGCATAGTGCTCAATGGTTTAGCTTCTTAGTCTCTTCTTTCTTCAAATCTTAATAAGAATAGAGCTAACCGTTAGTCTTTGTTTTCTGGCATAGACTTTTTCGGCATAGAGTAGCTCTTACTCACAAATTCCACTTCCTCGACTTCATTCACATGATTGGTAAAAGAGGCCAATGCATAGAGAGTGTTCGCGACTAGGTTGGCGTATTTAAAAAGAATCGGGTCTGGCGACTTTTTGCTTTCATGATGTTCAATACTCACCAAAGCTCGCACAACTTTCTTAGCCTGACAACGACACAAGTGAAGTTCACTAGACACTCGGTGTCCACCGGGTAAGACAAAGCCTTTACCCCCCCTTCTAACTGCTCACGGATACGATGATAATCTTGCTTGAGCTCGACCAATTCAGACTCGGTGATGGCAAGCTTACCGCGCACAGAGCCATTCAAATGGTAGATGTTTGGCTGCAAGCGTTGCAGGATCTCACGAACCTGAGGCTCTAGCTCTAAAGACAACACCAATCCAACTCGGCAACAAAGTTCATCCGACAAAATCTCAAAATCACAGATAGGACTGTCTTCATAAATAAACGGGTAACAGAACTCGTCCCAATCTCGACTTACTGGTTTCACGTACCGATCCTTACATATAAATAGTCATCAAACGCCAATATACCAAACTCTTTGATTTAGAAATAAAAAAGCCCTCACATTGGAGGGCTCCTAAAGAAATCGATTAAACGAGATTACTCGTTAGATACTTTTTTGTGACCTTCTTGTAGGTGAACGAAATCCACCAGATCGTCGCCTGACACTTGGTATGCCTGACCAAAGCCTTTAACGAACAGGCCGTTCTCAGCTTTAAGGTTAAACAGAGAGAAGTCTTGAAGTTGGCTCAAACCATCAATGATTTCGCCAAAACGCTCTTGCATCTGGCCAATCACTTGAGTCCAAAGTTCCGTTTCACGCTCCACAACACTTGCTTGAGCATCAAACGTTAAACGTTTACGTGCGTAAAGTTGCTTCGAGCTCTCTTCGTCTTCAATCATCATCAAAGAGACCTGAGGGTTCGCTTTCAAGTTGCGAGCATGACGAGCAATATCAGAAATTAGAACAAAGTAACCTTCTTGGTTCTGAACGAAAGGTGCGTAACTTACGTTCGGGCGACCTTCTTCATCAACCGTTGCAAGTTGAAGGGTACGGCGCTCTTGGCGAAACTCTTTAATTTCTGGACCTAGGCGACCTTGTAGACGTTCTTGTTTTACTTGCTGTTCCATGGGTAATTCCTTTCTTCACTTTCTCTGATTTATTATTTTTGCCCGAGGTTGAGCGATCATTAGCGAACTAAACGATCCTCGAGCATTGATGTCTTGTTTAAGCCAGTTGGCAACCCTATGTCAGATTACTGCTGATTATTTACTATTGACTGTACTTAAGCTTGTTCTTTTAACGCTTTGAAGCGTTCTACTTGGTCGGCAATAAGCTCACGCTTTTCGTTGCGGCCTAGGTAAATCTTAAAAATGTTCTCACCGGTTTCACTGAAGAAGCCGAAGTAATGACTTTCACGACCCATGAACGCCTTGCTCACCAAACCGATATGTTTAACGTTATCAAGTTTAAGGTGACCATGAAGCTCGCCCTCTTTGCCCATTAGGTTGTAGTAACCACGCGCTACCTTACCTTTCGGGAATGGCGCTTTTACTTCAAAGATAGAACCAAATGAATGCACGATAGTGGTCACAGGCCCCCAACCCACTAAACCTTCTAGAATCTCTTGAGCACGTCTGCCATCTAGCATTACTGCCATGTCGTTTGGAAAAGCAGCAACCACTTCAACCTCTGAAACACCTAGCTTCTCAGCAATTGCTGTTGGCAGTAGTTTTGGCTCTTCTTCTAAAATTCGAGCTACGCGTTGTTCTAGAGTTTCTGTCATTTCTAATGTTGTATCTGTCATTGAATATGTTCCGTATAAACGAGTAAGTTATAAACTAAAAATTCGATATTAAGCGTGCTTCAAACTTGCATGCGGGTGTACGCTCGAACCTGACGCTTTAGGCGCTGGGTGCATAGCTTGGTATTCAGCGTTAAGCACTTGAATCACACTCTGCGCTAGGCTTACCGCCCAAAAGCTGCCAGCAATAGTCAGGCTCAGATAATCTTCCGAAAGCTCAACTAAACCGTTATTTTCCCAATGTGCGAACAAAGGTTTTAGGTAGTCGAACGTGTCTTGTCCCATAAAGCTCGGTAGCGTACTTCTTCTAACAACACCAGAATCGAAACCTGCCTTTAATGTTGAGAAGATAGGCTCTAATGAGCTTTGCTTAGTCATCATGGCAATAGGTAATTGACCTTGCTTTATAGACTCCATGTAGCTGTCTAAAGTTCGATGCTGCATCACACCATGACCGCCGATGTTGCCACCAGCGCCACAACCAATGGGTAGAACTTCGGCATAAGTTTTCGCTAAGCTGTTGTAAATGCTGCGTTCGCGGTTATCACGAGTCCAGTGGTTTACGCTCAGTTGCTTGACCTTATTTTTTGCCATGAACTCCACAGCCGCCAAATACATGCTCGCCTTATCAGGCGTATTGGTCGGCGGTGGGATTTTTCCTTTCTCAACAAGATTAAGCATAGGTGCATTGCCCGCAACGATCAGTTGGTAGAGGTCAATACCGTGTGCGCCAGTAGACATGTAGTCTTCTAAATCTTGTTGGAACACTTCCATAGATTGGTGTGGTAATCCGTATAACAGATCAAGAACGATTGGCGCTTGCTCGGTGCGGCTTAGTGAACTGATACGTTCTAGCACAACCTCTCGGTCATCTAGGCGCTTAGCACTACGTCGAACCTGAGTATTGAAACTTTGAATACCGAACGAGAAACGATTGAAGCCACCTTCAAGCGCACGATCAAACATCTCGTCACCAAATCGATTGATGCGCCCTTCCAATGTCATCTCAACATCGTTTGCTAGTGGGAAATATTGACGAATCGCTTTACCCAGCTGCTCAACTTGTTGAGACGACAAATCGGTGGGAGTTCCGCCACCAATATAGACGGCGTGAAATAGTCCAGACTGAGCCCAAGGTGTTTTGGCTTTCTGCTTTAGCTCGACCATCAGTGCATCGAAATACTCATCCACTAATTTACGGCTTGCGGCATTTTGGAAGAAATTGCAGAACGTACAACGCACACGACAGAAAGGAATGTGGATATACAAGCAACGCGTATCCTGTTTTTTCCCTTCACTCAGCATCAGTTCGTCAAAGAGTTCTAACTTCTTACTGGGGTCGACCGGAATTGAACTTCCTCCGGCGTGTGCAGAATGCTTTTTCGCAAACGCAAAACGAAGCGGATCAGGGCTAGAAATGCCCAAGATTGATTCGTCAAATTTATAAATATTAAGACTCATATAATCTCTCTAAACACTTACATAGCAAAGTCTGGAAGACTATTCGCTAAAAACTGAGAGAATCATAAATACACGCAAATGATAATGCAATTGATAATTGATCTTATTTAGATTCTAAGCAATAATCCGATACAGAATTTTGATTTGGTAAAGGATTGATTGTGAACGTTCCTAGATATGTTATTGCAGGCGGTGCATCGTTAGTGATTCATGCCGCGTTGTTGTTTGTCGCTCAAGAATCCAAAGTATTTGCGATGCCTGCAGGTAGCCAATCGAACACGGTATCGATCAACTTCACTCCTAAGAGCGTTCCTTCACAAGCTCAGCAAAAAACAATCACAGAGCCAGTTAAACCTGAGCCAATAAAAGAAACCGTCTCACAAGCCGAACCAAAAACGGTTGAGCCAAAGCAAACTAAGCCAACCCCAAAGAAAAAAGCGATCACCAATAAACCTCAACCAAAGAAAGTTGAGAAAAAAGTGATTGAAAAGAAGGTTGTCGAGAAAAAGCCTGTTCAAAAGAAACCAGTGACTGAGAAAAAGGTGGTGAAGAAAGAACGCCCAGAGCCAGCCACTCAACCAGAGAAACTGGCCGACAAGAAAGTCGATAAGAATATGGACGAATCTGCCAACCAGCCTCAGGAAGTAAACCAAGGCGTATCAAACCAAGAGCCGGTTTTAGTCACTAAGCCTTCGTTCTCTGCGCGTCCTACCCCACCGAATTACCCTCGCCAAGCAAGACGTCGTGGCGTTGAAGGTGTCGCGACTTATGAGATCTGGCTAGACGCTGAAGGCAAACAAATTAAACAAGCATTAGTAAATTCATCAGGCGCGCTAATGCTCGATAACGCCGCATTAGATGCCATTAAACAATGGAAATTCTCACCTCACACTGTCAATGGTCGAGCGATTGCTCACCGAGTACAAATACCTGTTCGTTTTAGGTTGGATTAATCATGCAACAAATCAGTTACTTACAAGATCAACTTGGCTTAATGACTTGGCCTCTTCTTATCTGCTCAGCATTAACAGCAATGATCATCGCTGAACGTGTCTTCCAAGTCATGCTCAGCATTGGTGTGGGCAAACGTGCCATTCGTCGCGAGTTAAACCAAACCTCACCAACCAACAGCAAAGAGATTGAAGCGCTTGCTCAGTCGATTTCAGGTAAACGCCCGCTCTTGTACAAGGGCGTGTCAATGTTGCTTGCTCACCACTCTTTCTCAAAAGGGTTACGTGAAGATGCCGCTGGGATCTGGCTACAAGAAAAACGCCACCAGCTTCATGCAGGTTTAAGACTGCTTGGTTTGATCGGCGTGATCACCCCACTCATCGGCTTGCTTGGTACGGTACTTGGTCTTATTGAGATGTTTAAAGGCGTTGCCGCGACAACAGGCAGCATCACGCCTAATGATTTGGCAGACGGTCTTGGATTAGCAATGCGAACCACAGCAGCAGGTTTGATGATTGCGCTTCCTGCTATTTCTGGTGCTCAGCTACTAGGGCTATGGGCCGATCGAGTGCTGGCTCAATTGGAGCATACATTGAACTATGTGAATGTGTGGCTAGAAGGCATGTCGATTCAAACTAATCAGTCTGGCGAAACTAAAGGTTCATCATTAAACAAAGTCGCTGTCGGTGATGTGAGACAAGCATGATTAAAACGCCCCACTCATCTCAAACACAAAGTTTGGCTCCTGACTTAACACCGCTGCTCGACATCATTTTTATCGTGATGGTATTCCTGCTGCTGACAGCATCGGTGAAGTTGGAGTCACTGGAAGTTGAGCTGCCAAGCTCGGATGTTAAAAACGTTTCTGAAGTCCACAAGGATTCAATTAGCGTCAATATTTTAGACCGCGAACCCTACTGGGCAATTAACGGCCAAGAATACATCGACTGGGAAAACTTCAAGATTGCGCTGTTAGAAGAGACTGGTTCAACGGATAAAAAACCGATCATCATTGGCGCAGATAAAGCCGCTAACGTGGAGAACCTAGTGAAGTTGCTTTCATTCCTTCAAGAAAACGGAATACCAGCGACTCAATTGCTCACGGACGATGGCTAGAGCGACACTCAATTTTCACGAGGTTTGGCTTCTGGTTGATAAAACTAAACAAGCAGACTAAGCCTCTCTATCGATTCGAACTCACAATGCGAACGGACTGCTCACTGAGTATCTTCGCGATACAAAAAGAAAATATAAAGAACTTATTATGAACAACTTAAACGTGCTCAATAAATTAAAGACCAAGACACCTCTTCTTTCATTAGCTGCAATCAGCCTGGCACTTAGCGCACCCGCAATGGCCAACGATGCTGAACAACCTCGAATCATCAGTGCTGGTAGTGCCGTTACTGAATTGGTTTTGGCATTAGGTGCCGAAGAGCAGTTAGTCGCGATTGATGTGACCAGCCACTTCCCTCAAGGAGAAAGCCTGCCAAAGATTGGTTATCACCGAAACCTGTCTGCTGAAGGTCTACTCGCCCTAGAGCCAACCACATTGATTGGCTCGGATGAAATGGGACCAGACAACGCTATCTCTCAATTAAAATCGGCAGGCGTCGATGTAGAGATTGTTAACACTGAAGCAAACGTGGAAGGGCTATTAAAGCGTATCGACCAAATCGCAAAGATCACCCATACCGAAGACCACTCGCAGCAAGTGAAAACCGATGTGAATCAAAAGATCGCAGCACTGAAAGCGAACCAAGTACCAAGCAACGAAGCGAAGAAAGTTCTATTCCTGTTGCTGCATGAAGGTCGCCCTGCCAACGTTGCTGGCGGTGAAACATCACCAAACGCAATCATCGAGTTAGCTGGCGGTATCAACCCTGCCGCTCAGAGCTTAACGTCTTACAAGCCACTTTCAATGGAATCACTCGTTGAGATGCAACCTGATGTCATTTTAGTAAGCGGCCGTAGTTATCAAAAAATGGGCGGCGCAGATGCCATCCTGAAATCACTGCCTATGCTAGCGGCAACGCCTGCAGGTATGAACAAGCAAATCATTACCGTAAATGGCAGTGCTTTGGTTGGCGGGCTTGGCCTAGAAAGCCTCTCTGAAGCAAAGCGTCTAAACGCACTTATCTACCCGCTATAACTCAACCACCCTATTTCTGCTATCGCTAATTCGCTTCCCTCACCAACTGACTCACGCTGTTGTTGAAGGAGGTCGAAGTTAGCGATAGATATTGAGGCCCTTTATGTTGTTACGCTCCGTCCCACTGAAAACGTCGATGTTAGCTCTAGGTGCAACCCTAGCTTTTGTCGCGCTGTACTCGATCACTGTTGGGCCAATGAACATTAGCTTAGCGGACAGCGCCACAAGCTTAATTAAACCAAACAATGACTTAGCACCTCACATCAACTTAGTGATTCAAGAGATCCGCTTACCTAGAACCATCTTGTGCATGCTGATTGGTGCGATCCTCGCCTTGTGTGGTGCAGTGATGCAGGGTTTGTTTCGAAACCCACTTGCAGAACCTGGCATCATAGGTGTGTCTGCGGGCGCAGCATTAGGTGCTGCACTGGCTATCGTTTTGTTCTCTGAGCTATCGCTTCGATACCCTGCTTTCATGAACTTTGCTGCGGTTCCTGTGTTCGCTTTTCTTGGCGGCGCTTTAACCACGCTGCTGGTGTATAAGCTGGGTACAGGTAAATTAGGCACCTCTGTCACCATCATGTTGTTGGCGGGTGTGGCGATCAGTGCGCTCTCTGGCGCAGGTATTGGCTTCTTGAATTTCATTGCTGATGACCAAATGCTGCGCGATCTTTCATTGTGGTCGATGGGTTCATTGGCGGGCGCTAAGTGGTCAGGAATTTTGCTGGCAGCTGTCACGCTCGTTGGCTTGTTTGTTGTTTTCTACCGCCAAGCGATGTCTCTAAATGCTCTATTACTGGGCGAGTCAGAAGCGCAACACCTTGGTATCCCAGTTCAAAAGCTGAAACGAAAGCTGATTCTACTGACGGCTGCGGGCGTTGGTATCACAGTTAGCCTGTCTGGCATGATTGGTTTTATTGGATTGGTTATCCCACATTTAGGTCGCATGTTGGCAGGCCCTGACCACCGAGTTCTGTTGCCACTATCAGCGGTACTAGGCGCACTGCTGCTAACCGCCGCAGACATGTTCTCACGTGTGGTACTTGCTCCGGCTGAACTTCCTGTTGGTATTGTCACTGCGATTATCGGCGCCCCATTCTTCTTATATCTACTATTTCAACAGAAAGGGAGAATCCTTTAATGTTTCCTTCAGCTTTAAAAGCGACCGATATCGAAGTGAAGTTCGGCAGTAAAGTGATATTAGATGGCGTTTCTATTGAGATTGAAGCGGGAAAGGTAACCACACTGCTTGGGCCAAATGGCGCAGGTAAAAGCACGCTGCTTAAAGCTTTGTGCCAAGAGATATCAAGCAACGGCGATATCCAGTATTTTGGACACAGTAAAGACAAGTGGCCTTCTCAAAAGTTAGCGAAGCACCTTGCTATGCTTCCTCAACACAGCACATTGACCTTCCCATTCTTGGCACATGAAGTTGTCGAGCTTGGTGGGATTCCTCTGCAAGAATCCAACAAGAAGCTGACCAGCATTGCTAGCCAAAAAATGGATGTTGCTGATGTGACTCACCTGAGTGAAAGACTTTATCCTTCGCTATCAGGCGGTGAAAAGCAGCGAGTGCACTTGGCTCGAGTGTTAACTCAGCTTCACCACTCTGGTGACCAATGTATTTTGATGCTTGATGAACCAACCTCTGCACTGGATCTTGCCCACCAGCACAACACCTTAAAGATTGCGAGAGAATTAGCCGATAACCACAATGCCGCGGTTATCGTGGTTTTGCATGATCTCAACTTAGCCGCGCAGTATTCCGATCGATTGGTGGTATTGAAAGATGGCAATTTGGTGTGTGATGGCAAGCCTTGGGATGCACTGAAACCTTCGATGATAGAAGATGTGTATGGTTACAAAAGTATCGTAGAAAAACACCCAACCATGAGCTTCCCTCAGGTTCACCCCGCACAATAAGTCCGATTAAGGAGCGACTCGTTTTGAGTATTCGTTCTTGATAACAATGACGTAATCCTAAGCCTCGATTTGTTCGGGGCTTTTTATTGGCTCACAGCCACTCTCTCGGCTTAAACTCAATTTTATTAATAACCACAGCAGCAAGCACCAAAACGACTCACCTTGAGCATTTGAGGCTCTAGAAATGAACACTACCCGTTAGGGTTACTTAGCTTTTAACACTGAAGAGTAAAACAAGCCGCGAGCGTAAGCATATAAAAAGAAAGGAAATAACATCATTCAGCATCAATCAACAAGACTGCGACATCGATGTGGGATTGAGAGAAAAACGTACAAGAAGTGAAACGGCAGGCACAAAAAAAGCCCCCGTAGGAGCTTCTTTTATTGAGTGCTGATTATTGGCTCATACGAATCAATGATTTACCAATCAGCCACTCTAGTTCTTTACCGCTAGTATCGCCAAACTGAGTTTCAGTCAGCTTGTATAGACGATCAATACCGTTTGCAGCGAACTCATGCGCGCTCTCAGCAGTAACGATATGATGGAAAAGTAAACGTAAGATTGCTAGGAACTCAGCGTCTTCAAGTGCTGCAACCCAGCTAGCTGAAAATGCGTCAAGGCCATTTTCGAAGTCAATGTGTTCCACGAACATCTTGAAAATACGACCGTCTAGAGCAGCAGTAAAATCCGTTTTCTTTGGAAAGTGATGACTTATACCTGTACGAGAAACACCCGTTTGTTGACTCAACGTCGTGTATGACATCTTGTCGTAACCCAATCTTAGTAGCTGGTCTACAACGGCATCCATGATTTTCTGGATCGTGATTTCTGTATCTTCTTTACTACGCTTTGGCATATTCAGGCTCTTCTCTTTGTAAATCCATCTAACTCAATCAAATGAAGTCAGAATGAAAATCGTTATCAGCATTATGTGAGCAAGGTATTTTTTCGCAAGTATTTATAACTAAATTCACACAAATACTATGTACGAACAATTTTACAGTGATGCCTCTTTGGACACTTTGTCTAATTATTCTTCGAAAATCACCTTACAATCCTAAGTCGATAAGTTTAAATAACTACTTAGAATATGAGATACCCAACGAAAAATTCATTGTATAAATACCTATCAAGCGATAGATAGTCTTATAAAATCATTTCTGGCGCAACTAAGTGAATGATATTCTGACATATTAATAACATTCCTCTTCAACAAAACGTGAGGTAAATCACATACATATTTGGCGGCGCGAATATAGATATTCATCAAACACCTTAACAAACAACATAGCATACCAGTATAAATTAGTTCAAAGGTTTTAATTTTTGTAGATACAGTTCAAATTGCTCGTTAGAATAACCTCAGACTTTGTAAGAGGATTATTTATGAGCCAAGATATTGGTAACAACGATGTATGTGAGGCTTGCGGCTGTGCAGGCGAAATCGGGTTCATCATTAAAGAAGGCGACGATGTTGCTGAAGTAACGGTTTACGGAAACTCAAAAGCACTGATTGAAGCTGAGTTTGCTAAGTATGTTGAACTTGCTAAACAAGTGTCTAGCAACGTTGAGTTCGAAGCATCAGAGATGACTGAAGAAAGCACAGAGTTGCACGCTCGCTTTAAATTTGAAGTTAGCGCTGAGAAGATTATTTTTGAACTTAAGACTCGCTCTCTAGCGCGTTAATATAAGCATTTATATGCTTATTAAAAGACGAGTGAATTACTCGTCTTTTTTTAATTGAACCCAAGCCAGTGACCCATTTTGCTCAAAATCGTTTTCTGCAGCGCACTGAATCACTACGCCCCCCACCTCTAACACTGCCCCAATGCTATAAGCCTTGTCATCGTAATAACAAACTCGTTGCTGTTGACCGCCTTGTGTCACCACCACCGCAGCTTTACCGGGCGTTGAAATTACTTTGTTGGCACTCGCAGACATTGAACCAAACACTGAAGCGGCTATCAGAAAGACCTTAATAATTCGTATATTTACTCTAATCATTAATTTACCTATCATCTTTGCTCCATTCCTCGTTAATCTACCGCCAAATGGGTAAAACACTATGCGAGATTAATTTTTCCATTATAGTGTAAGCGTCTATCGTAATAAGAAGCCTGTTATGCTCAGAATAATTGCACTTATTATTGGTTCCTTAACCATAACAAATGTCAGTGCTGAACCACTCGCTCACTATCAAATATTGAACCATCTCGATAATTACGGAAACCTATATCTACGAAATAAGCCTTATACATCACTTCCAACTGGCTTGGTGGTAGATGGTAATCTCAATATAGAGAATACTGCGATCACACGCCTACCCAAAGGGTTAGAAGTGAACGGCAGCCTTAAAGGCTCTAACAGCCAACTCGCTCGAGTCCCGAGCGGGGTTAAGATAAAAGGTTACGTCGACTTGATTGGCAGCCAAATCACCAGCTGGCCAAGAGGTGTAAGAGTGGGCGGCTTTATCAACCTCACCGACACTCCACTGGAAAGGCTACCGAATGGCTTTAGAGTAAAAGGCGATCTGAGCGTGATCCGCACTCCTTTAACCGAGTTACCCAACGGGATCGTGATTGACGGCGACCTTTATATAGGCGGTTCTGGGATTACAACATTCCCCGAGACCATGACAGTCAAAGGCAACATCTATCTGGGCGGCAACACCGTAACCAAATGGCCAACCAATCTAGATCTCGGTGGTACAGTCGCTCGCTAATTCAGGCTAATGCTCTAATGCTCTAATGCTCTAATACGTTAGTGCTCTAATACGTTAGTGCTCGATCGCAGCAGCAAGTAGCGATTCAGAAACAAAAAAGGAGCCCAAGGCTCCTTTTTCAATTCAATCAAGTTGCTAATCAACTAGCAAGCTAACTAACGCTCGTTAACCAATGTTCTTCACTGGGTTGGCGTAGCTATCGATCAAGTACTGACGCGCACCTTGTGGCAGGCTCGATAGTTTAGCTTCAAACTCTTGCTTAACGGCCGCTGTAATCGACTCGTCTTCTTTTTCTGCTGCCAGCAAGTTTACTGGGAACAGTTTGTAGTTATCGTGGATCTGACGATCGATCTCTTCAGCAAGCGCTTCAGGCGTATCAAAATCTTGGTCGATAACCTGACCGAAACCAACGTGAACGCGTCCTTTATCACCGATGATGCCTTGAATGATACTTTCGATATCTTCAAACTCACCCTTTTCGTAACTGCCGTTTACGTCTTTTTCGAAAAGCTCTATCGCTTTAGCCGTGTCACATGGGTCGTTCTCGTAAGAAATAGCCACAGGAACAATCTTCAATGACTTCACGTATTCAGGGAAAGCAATTTTTTGCTTACGTCCTTCAACGTGGAACATTTTCAAAATTGCTGGCTCAGTAAAATCGTTACCGTCTTTCGCACGACCTTCCTTTTGAGCGATCCAGATTGAGTTGCCCGTTTCTAGAGAGTGCTTAATGTAAGAAGACAACTGCCCTAGCGCTTTCATCATCTCACGCGGTCCTTTCAAAGAACGCTTTACGATGAAGCTCTTGTTTAAACGCATCAATTCAGTCGCACATGGCTTTTTCAACAGGTTGTCTCCGATAGCGATACGACAAGTCTGATGATTATTTTGATGCAGAGCGTAATTTACTAACGCAGGATCCATAGCAATGTCACGATGGTTTGATACAAACAGATAAGCTTGGTTCGCATCCAGTGACTCGATACCCGTGAACGTCACACCGTTAGTGGTTTTCGCTAACGTGTCGCGTAAGTACTTTTTCACTTCAATCTGAATGGATTCAACGCTAGTCAGCTTGCTCCACTTCATTTTTAAGTACACACGCAAAATCGGGCTCATTAATGCTTTGAACCAAGACGCATGGTTTGAAAAACGGTAGTGCAAGATTGCACTGATAAATTCTTCATCATTAATAAGACGGTTTAGTGCCGCTGGAATTTCATCATCGCCGTAAGGACGAATATCAACATATGGATCGGTTGGAGAGGTCATTTTTTAATTCATATAATAAAAAGCTGGCTCATTCTACGCGTTGTTTTGACTTCTCGCAGCTACAGAGCCCATACTTTTGACAAGGTCAGACCAGAAACATTGAAAATCCCCTGTTATTGTTGGCATTCTTTAAGATTAACGGTAATCTTGACGCCCCAAAATTAAGGTACTATCTATGAACTTCGCTATTGAATATACATCGGCTTACTTTTCACACTTGGTGATCACACCACGCAAGAAAGTACTTAAACATAGCCTTGTATCGGTTCAAAGTGGCTTGGTTTTGATTAAGTTAGGCAAACAAGAGTATGCCGTTGAACCAGGACAAAGCGTCTGGATTCCATACGACTGCCTAACGTCACTGACCTACTTTCCAAACACTCAGGTTAACCGTGTCGATTTTTCTGTTCGTTTGACGGATTCATTCCCAAGACAAGCGGGTTACATCACGCAAACGAACCTCTCTTCGGCACTACTAGAAAAGCTAGAACAAACCAAAGCTCGCGCTTCTAATGCCAATAATACGGAACAAGCGTTTAAAGATATGCTTTCTGTATTGAAGCAAGAAGTGTTGTCGTTTAAACCCCTGCTTTGCGAAAGTGCTCTTTCTCAGCGATTCAATCAATGGAACATTGATGACTCAAACTTGCCACAAGAGCACACTCTGGTGATGGTGATGCGAGAAGCGAAGAAGCGCATGCAGTCAGGTCAAAAACGTTCACTTGTGATTGATGATCTGTTCTCAGGTAAAGAAGAAGAGTTCGAGCAACTGTGTATGCTTGTTTTTGGTGAAGATTTATAGCTTGGCGGAAAGTGAGTGCTGGTATTAAAACTCGCAAGCCAGATACTAAAAAGCCGCAAAAACTGAGTTTTTGCGGCTTTTTTAATTTTTACTATTTAGACGTAGATAGCAATCTATCTGTGCATCTGCCTGTCTAAAATGGCAACTCAACCTGCATCATTAGGTCGGCGTCACGTGAGTCGTGCCAACGATAATCAAAGCGCATACGCGGCTGCCCTTCGACTTTCTCGCCAAAACCGATGCTGAGTTGAAGACCATGATTCATCAACCACTCCTCTGTAGACATATCATACTGCTCGTCTTCAAGGTCTTCTGGAAACCACATACCCAAGCCAACATAGTTTGACTCAATGCTTTGTGTCAGCAATGGCGAGTCTTTACTTTGAAGTACCCAATCAGACCAATAGTCCGGTGTGCTTTCAGGTTCATCATCGCTCAGCCCACTGATTTCCATCATACGTTGGCCAAAAGACTCAATGCTGGTCGAGAAATCTAGACAATTGTCATCTTCATCAGAAGTCAGCATGATTGAATCTAAGCTAAAAAAATCACACTCAGCATACGCAGGCATACTACATGCTGCCATGATCAACGTCGCTGATATCGCGCTCTTTAGCATAGTCCTCTGACCTCTTGATTAGTGAACTTACATTATCTGATACAGTCCACTATCTTGCAACATCTTTGTAACTGACTTTGTACTCAGTTTTGCAACATCGCTTCCACTTATCAGTGCATTACGTATGTCTGTGCTGCGAATTTTCACTTTTTCAGGGCAAGCCATTACAGACCACTGCTCGGTAATCTCATCTGATTTATAGAAAGATGAGAACTTAAAGAAGTTATCTGGGCCAATAACAAACGTCAGTTCAGCGTCACGATGTAACTTTTGAAGTTCACTGAGCACTGCATAAGTCGTGACGCTTTCACCTGGGGTAAATAGGCTCTTTTCGATCAAAGAAAGCTCCACTTGATCCAGTGAAAGATCGCTAATAAATGCGTTAACTAACTGACATCTCATATCAAAGTCTAGCATCTCTTTTCCCCAAGCATGGGCAATACTTGGAACGAGTAGAATTTTGTCAAAGTGAGCCAACGAATCAATCACACTTTTGTGCCCTAAGCTCGGTGGATTAAACGCACTACCGAAAATGGCTATTTTTTCCATTGTTTATTACTGCCTTCTCTTTCTAAGCTTGTGCAAAGAGGTTTTTAAATCGGATGATTTAGGTATGATAACACTAGATTTTTAATTTGCTTGCAGGAAAGGAATACGAATGGAACAGTTAATTCGTGACGAAATGCGCGTACTACCTTCAATTGACCCTCACTTCGAAGTGACTCGTCGTGTGGACTTTATTAAAACGAAACTTCAGCAGTCAGGCTGCAAGTCTCTGATCCTTGGTATCAGTGGCGGTGTGGATTCGACAACTTGTGGCCGTTTAGCACAAATGGCCGTTGATAGCCTAAATGAAAACGCTGGTAGCAACGACTACCAATTCATCGCGGTTCGCCTGCCTTACGGTGAACAAAAAGATGAAGACGAAGCGCAACTTGCGCTGTCTTTCATTCAGCCTTCTCAATCTGTTTCTGTAAACATTAAAGCGGGTGTTGATGGGCTTCACGCTGCATCTCACATTGCTCTAGAGGGCACAGGCCTACTACCAACAGATTCAGCAAAAATCGACTTTGTGAAAGGCAATGTGAAAGCTCGAGCTCGCATGATCGCACAATACGAAATTGCAGGTTACGTTGGCGGTCTTGTCATCGGTACTGACCACTCAGCTGAAAATATCACTGGCTTCTACACCAAGCACGGTGACGGCGCATGTGATTTAGCGCCTTTGTTTGGCCTGAACAAGCGTCAAGTTCGTGAACTTGCAGCAACGCTAGGTGCGCCAGAGCTATTGGTTAAGAAAGTGCCTACTGCCGACCTAGAAGAGCTTGATCCACAGAAAGCCGACGAAGCAGCATTGAACCTTTCTTACGACCAAATCGATGATTTCCTTGAAGGTAAAGAAGTCCCTCAAGACGTGTCAGACCGCTTAGTAGGCATCTACAAAGCAACACAGCACAAGCGTCAACCGATCCCAACGATCTACGATTAATTGTTTGAATTAATCTTAGAATCAAAAAGGCCGGAAGTTCATTTCAGTGAACTTCCGGCCTTTTCTATTCAATGTGCTTTTCTTTCTGGCCTTCCGACCTACCGAGTTAGTCTACAACTTCGATATCAGTTTGAGGCACACTGCAACACGCCAGTATTTGCCCCATGTTGCGTTCATGATCTTGCAACGCCGGTACATCAGGTTGATGAACTTGCCCAGACTCAAGGGTCACTTTACAAGCACCACAGAAACCCGCGCGACAGCTTGATGCGATAGACACACCTGCCGACTCAGCTTGCTCTAGTAGTGTTGATTGGTTGTTGCCTTCGAACAGGTAGCCGTTAACGTTCAACTGCAGTTGCTTCACCGCTTCTTCCGTTGATTGAGCAACACCAAACGCTTCTTGATGATAATGCTGAGGATTCAGCCCCATTTGAATCAGCAATTTCTTGGCATTATCCATAAAGCCGTCAGGGCCACACACGAATGCTTGGCGCTTATGAAGGTCCTCAATTTTGGCGACATGAGACACACTCAAACGACCTGACAAACCATCCCACTCTTTCGTTGGTTGGCTTAGTGAATAAATCACACTTAGACCAGCATGTTCGCGAGCGATCTTATCAATCTCAGCTTGATAAGGGATATCTTCTTCACTGCTGCATTGGTGATAGAACACCACATCATCAATCTGACCATGGTCGGCTAAGTAACGAAGCATCGACAACATAGGGGTGATGCCGCTTCCCGCTGATAACAGCAGTAATGGATGTGTTGGGTTATCTTCTAAGTAGAATGCGCCATCTGGATTCTGAGCAACTAGCGTGTCACCGACTTGGAAGTGATCATTGAGCCAGTTTGAGATTTGACCATCGTCCACTCGCTTCACGGAAATCGCCAAACGACCTGCGCGTGAAGGGCTAGAAGATAACGTGTAACGACGAAACACTTTCTCGCCATTAATCACCATTTCAATCGGTAGATGCTGCCCCGGCTGATAGCTTGGTAATAAATTGTTCTCTTTCGCTGGCTCTAGCCAAAAGGTTGTGAAGTCGCGAGCGATCTCTTCACGCTCGACGCAAGTTAAGTGCAGTGACTCGACCCAAGAGTCTTCGTAATGTTCTTTCTCTTTGGTTTCAAGTACCTCAACAACGTCACCCGCTTTCACCAGACCTTCATTTTTCGCCACAAGGTTCTGACCAAAGAAAACGCCACCACGTTCATTGGCTCTGAACGTAGAAAAGGTATTGAGTGGCTCTTTTGTTGCTCTGAATTCGCCGCTCTCAACATCGACTGTCGTTAGGATACAGCGCTCACAAGGCTTCACCGCTTCGAATTCAACCTCACCAATTCGAATGCGCTTCCAACCATCTTCAGCAAACGCTTCAGTGTTTGAGACGACAAAATTGGTGCGGAACTGATCCATGGAATGCGTTTCAGGACTACGGCGATTCAACTCATCAAGCGAAGCTTGGCTGATGATTAACATCGGGTAACCATCGGCGAAACTGACATTCTGACCAAGCTTTTCTCGAACACGATTAGATTGCTCACCACAGAACAGAAGTTCTACGCGAACACCAAGCACATCGCTGAACCAATCATCCGCCTCGTCGTTGGTGGTATACGCAGTGAAGCTATCTTTCCACACCGTTGCAGGCGCTTCTTGCATCTTGAAGTTTGCATATTTCAGACGCAGCGGCTCTTTACCTTCATAAGTAAAAATCAAGCCGTCTGGCTGCAAGCTAGAAGACACCTTGACCATTTTAGGGTACTTACGCGCCGTCACCATTGAGCCGTCAGCCAAGGCCAACATAAAACGTCTGTCGAAGGTAAGGCCCTGTTTTTCGACCCAAGCAGAAGAGAGTGCAATCCCACCTACTGATTTAACCGGAAACACGTTGATTTGAGATAAGGAAGGAGCTTGCTCTGAAGCCTTTCGATCTATAGGTGACTGCGACATAACGATTCCAATGTTTTGTTGTTTGTCCCAATGCTAACAAATGGTTATAAATAGATAAACTGGCAGGCATTAAACACTTGATACTAGGCTAGTATCTTGAGATGTTTAGCTTTCTATCTTGATACATTAAGGCAGCAATGCAGTAACACTCTCGAGACGTTCTATAATATGAACACGTTTACCGCATTGAACTTTCATTGAATAAAAAGGATTTATCATGAACAAACTCGTCATTATCATCTTATGTGTACTGCTTCCGCCTGTTGGCGTGTTCTTCGCTCGTGGCGCCGGGAAAGATTTGGTGATTAATATCATTCTTACTTTCTTCTTCTGGGTTCCAGGAATGATCCATGGTCTGTGGGTAGCCACCCGCTAACCCTTATTAACAAATAGATACCGAATAAAATATCCATAAAAACAAGCTCCTAGCCATGAAGAGTTAAAAATAGGATGAAATGAAAGTACTTTTCCACTATCATCCTGTCGCCTAAACGTAAGCGATTGCTTTCACAGATTTCGCTGAGTTTAGGCTCCAACTACATAACACTTCAAATGGTGGGAGCCTTCAATGACACAACTTACGATTACTCGTCCTGACGACTGGCACGTTCATCTACGCGATGGCGAAGTATTAAAAGATACAGTTCGCGATATCAGCCGTTACAATGGTCGAGCGTTAATCATGCCAAATACCATCCCACCGGTAACCGATACCGAAATGGCTCTTGCTTACCGTGAACGCATCATGGCAGAGCAGCCAAGTGAACAATTCCAGCCTCTAATGGCACTTTACCTGACAGACAACACAACACCTGATGAAATTCGTAAAGCGAAAGAATCTGGCGCTGTTGTAGCAGCGAAGCTATACCCTGCTGGCGCGACGACTAACTCTGATTCAGGTGTAACTTCAGCTCAAAAGATTTACCACGTACTCGAAGCAATGCAAGAAGTGGGTATGTTGCTGCTGGTACACGGTGAAGTAACGGCTCACGATGTTGATATCTTTGACCGTGAAAAAGAGTTCCTAGACACAGTTCTAGCACCGATTGTTAACGACTTCCCTAACCTGAAGATCGTTCTAGAGCACATCACGACGGCAGATGCTGCGACTTTCGTTAAGAACGCTAACGAGAACGTAGCGGCAACCATTACTGCTCACCACTTGCTTTATAACCGCAACCACATGTTGGTTGGCGGCATTAAGCCACATTTCTACTGCCTACCTATCCTAAAGCGCAACACGCACCAATTAGCGCTTATCGAAGCGGCAACAAGCGGCAGCAAGAAGTTCTTCTTGGGTACAGACTCAGCACCACACGCCAAAGGCGCTAAAGAATCAGCATGTGGTTGTGCGGGTTCTTACACTGCGCACGCTGCAGTAGAGCTGTACACAGAAGTATTCGAGCTAGAAGGTAAGCTTGAGAACCTAGAAGGTTTCGCGAGCCACAATGGCCCTGACTTCTACGGTATCCCACGTAACACAGACACCATCACTCTAGTAAAAGAAGAGTGGAATGTATCTGAGACAATGCCTTTCGGTTCAGACATTGTTGTGCCCATCCGTGGCGGCGAGGCGATTGCTTGGTCTGTAAAATAAGCACTTGGGCTGTTAAATAAACACCCTCCATTTAGCGAAAAGGGTCACCATAGTAATTATGGTGACCCTTTTTTGTTTCGATGAAAGACTGTCTTATTCCCAGCAGTAATTTAACGATTACTTACCGCGAATTTTTCCGATAGCAGTCCAAATAGCAACGACAATCAATCCAGATAAAACCCCAATCACACCATTTAATAGCGTTGGTACCACCGCAGTCGCAATCGTATGTCCACTGAAGTCCATAATAATCGGTTCAATTAAGTGATGAATTGCTGGAACGTTGTGTACCACAATACCGCCGCCAACCAAGAACATCGCAGCCGTGCCGACAACCGCAAGCATCTTCATTAGCTTTGGTGCAAATGCGACTAACCCATTACCCAATCGGGTTTTAATGGCACTCCCATTTGATGTGCGTTGGAGATAGAAACCTAAATCATCCAGCTTAACGATCCCTGCCACTAAGCCATAAACACCAATCGTCATCACAACCGCTATCAAACTCACCACAAGAATCTGAGTCACGATACTTGTACCCGTTACGGTACCCAGCGCAATTACAATGATTTCCGCAGATAAGATAAAGTCAGTCCGAATCGCGCCTGCTACCTTTCTCTTCTCATACTCTTCAACAGATTCACCCGAGCTGCTTTCCTCATCTTTCTCTTCGTGTTGATGAGCATGAGGAAAAAGCTTTTCTAAGATTTTCTCTGCCCCTTCAAAACAAAGAAACAGACCACCAATCACCAGTAGTGGCATGATCAACCAAGGAATGAATGCACTGATCAATAGTGCTGCCGGAACCAAAATCAGCTTGTTTTTAAATGAGCCTTTTGCGACCGCCCATACCACTGGGATTTCTCTTTCAGCAGAAACACCGGATACCTGCTGGGCGTTAAGGGCTAAATCGTCACCTAATACGCCTGCGGTTTTTTTAGCGGCTACCTTAGACATCAATGCGACATCATCCAACACGGTTGCAATGTCATCTAACAGTGTTAGTAAACTTGCTCCAGCCATTTTGTTGTCTCTTTATAAAGAATTGAACCATCAATAAAATGTAACACCATCAATTCACTCATCAAAGTTATGAGTCTGTAAAAAATAAAGTCACAAGTTGTGTTTTCTATTGCTGTCTCTGTTAGACAGGAATAATCTGTCTTAATCTTTCACGAACATAAAAGAAAAAGTATTGATGAAAAGTGAATCTACCTACCCGATTGGTAAGCCAGGGCAAAAATGGCAACAAGCAGAACGTGAAGCATGGTTAGCTCAACGAACGGTTAAGCGTGAATACCAGCAAGAAGTTGTACCAAAGATTAAAGCACTTGCAGACCGCTTTGACATCGAACAATACGGCGCACTGAGCTACGACGAAGCTCGCTTCCCACTCTTCGCTATCAAGAGCAAAAACTGGGACGAGTCAAAGCCGACGATTCTGGTAACAGGTGGTGTTCACGGTTACGAAACCAGTGGCGTGCATGGCGCGATCAAATTCGCTGCGACTCAAGCAGAAAAATACACGGCGCACTTCAACATTGTTGTCGCACCTTGTGTGAGCCCTTGGGGCTACGAAGTGATCAACCGCTGGAATCCAAATGCTGTTGATCCAAACCGCTCTTTCTACGACGGTACGCCAGCAGAAGAATCAGCAAACCTACGAGCTCTAGTAGCGTCTCTGCCAGAAGTATTGGTTCACGTTGACCTGCATGAGACGACTGACTCTGATGAAACTGAATTCCGACCTGCACTCGCAGCTCGTGATGGCATTGAGTACATCGAAGGTATGATCCCAGACGGTTTCTACACTGTTGGCGATACTGAAAACCCACAACCTGAATTCCAAGCTGCTGTCATCGCTTCAGTTGAAAAAGTAACCCACATTGCGCCTGCGGATGACGAAGGCAAGATCATTGGTTCAGACGTCACTCAACACGGCGTGATCAACTACCCAATGAAGAAGCTTGGCTTATGTGGCGGCGTGACTGACTGTAAGTACGGTACAACCACAGAGGTTTACCCAGACAGTGACAAAGTAACAGACGAAGAGTGTAATGATGCTCAAGTTGCTGCTGTTGTTGGTGCTTTGGATTACGTTATTCAGCACGAATTGAACGTGTAAGCGTAAACCCGCTCATAGCTAGAACCAGGCACCTAGACTAATAACTAAGAGCCAAGAACTAAAAGAGCCACAAATGACTACTCACTTGTGGCTCTTTTTTGTTTCTCTTTCGCTGATGTCTTCTACGGCATAAAAAAGCTCCCTTGCACGCGGTGCAAGGGAGCTTTGAATCTGCTGATTAGAGTAAGTTCCTATCTAGAGGTACTTACTTAGTGGCCGGAGTAACCGTTTCTTGCCCTTTACCGACTTCTGTCAGTAGGCCTTTCAACAAGCTCACACAACCAATCAAAAGAATGATCGTAAACGGCAGTGCTGCAATAATCGTAATAGATTGCAGAGCTTGGATTGATTGAGTACCACCAATCCACAGCATTACCATTGCGATAGCGCCTGAGATAACCGCCCAAACCACTTTCTGTTTCACTGGCACTTCTAGTTTACCACCCGCTGTCATGCCATCGATAACGATAGAGCCTGAGTCCAACGTTGTAACGAAGAACACAATGATCAGTGCGACTGCGAGAACTGACAGAATGCTACCGAACGAGTAAGCATCTAGCATGTAGAACAAGCTTAGAGATACGTCTGTAATGCCTTGGTCGAGGCCAAGTTGTCCCACATGGTTAATTACTTGCTCGATAGCTACGCCACCGAAGATCGACATCCAAGCCGACGTTACCAATGTTGGGATAATCAGTACGCAAAGTAGGAACTCACGAACCGTACGGCCCTTAGAAATACGCGCTACGAACATACCGAAGAATGGTGCATACGCAACCCACCATGCCCAGTAGAACACAGTCCAACCATGCAGCCATGTTGTGTCTTCACGACCCGCACTTTGGCTCAAAGCTACGATATTTTTCACATAGCCCGTTGCCGCCGTTGCCATTGAATCAAGCACAGTTGTGAAATTCAATACAGCGATAAGACCAAGGAATATGAATGCAATAACCATGTTCAGGTTACTTAGGAACTTAACACCACCGTCCATACCACGTAGTACAGAGATGATCGCCAAGCCCATGATCAGAACGATGATAGATTGCTGAAGGAAGATGTTGTTTTCCAAGCCGAACACGTGGCTAATACCACTTGCTGCTTGTGTACCACCTAAGCCCAATGAAGTCGCAAGGCCAAACAGAGTAACCAGTACGGTTAGTACATCGATTACATCACCAGTTTTGCCCCACACACGCTCACCCAGAATTGGGTAAAACACAGAACGCATTGATAGCGGTAAGCCTTTGTTATAAACAAAGTACGCCAGACAAAGCGCCGTCATGCCATAGATAGCCCATGCATGAAAACCCCAGTGGAATACGGTTGCGCCCAGTGCTAATTCACGACCAGCGGCTGTGAAAGGTTCTGCGTCTAATGGCGTTCCGAACCAGTTCGTGAAGAATGCAGTTGGCTCTGCAACACCCCAGAAGATAAGTCCAATACCCATACCTGCTGCGAATAACATCGCAATCCAAGATGACATTGAATAGTCCGCCGTCGCGTCTTCACCACCTAAACGGATTTTACCCAACGGTGAAAAAGCAAGAACAACAGCAAACGCTAGCATGATGTTAGCTCCCCACATAAACAGGAAGTCAAACTTTGATAGAACAGCACCCTTAATAGAATCAATTGCAGCTTTAGCATCTGCAGGAGGAAGAGCAAGAAGAGTGATGATGAAGAGAAGAGATAAGCCTACTGAGGCTACGAAGACTGTGTTATGGACATCCATGCCCCATTTACTGACGTTATCTTGACCAACTTGATAGTCAGTAGAATCAATACTGTATTTTTTTGATTTAAAACTCATAAATTATGATGTTCGCATATCCGAATCAACGAATATAAGGACGCTCTCCGTATCCAATTACTACTTGATTGGCTCGCCGAACCGCCTAAATAAAAGGCAATAAAAATCACAATAGTTAGTGACAAATGGACTTACTGGCTCAATCCCAAGGCGCACATTATAGCACAGCTCAAAGCATTTTGACTGAGTTTTAGCTCAATAGTCACCCAAACCACCGTTGATAGTGATAGTTAACCCAATAAAAATAGAATAAAATAAAAAAATAAAAACCTTCAAATACAACAATTTAAATTAAAATGACGCACCGTAAAATCACATCCAAACTTTTTGCAGATAATTTTAATAATCACCCAATTTACTTATAGCTCTAATAAAAAAGCCCCGCTATAGGGGCGGGGAAAGTTACCAAAGGTAAAAGAGAAATCAGTGCTCAAATGTCAGTGCTGCGTCTCACAGATCAGCACTGCACATTTCAAAGACAGTTCGTTAGATTGCGAAGCAAAAACCTAGGTTATAGTCTTCACCATTTTTCGCCGTGAACTCTTTGTCTTCACTTGATGCATTCGGGCGGCCACTTTCATCGCCTTTTACTAAGCTCACCCAGTGACGGATGCCAGAAGAACGGCTCGCCTCAGTTTGACCAAACGTGGTGCACGTCTCTAATTGGATATCTTGAATATCAACCAACTCCAGGCGGCCAGTGCCTTTACGAGCACCGATTGTCACTTCAACGTGCGTACCGCTTTCATCACGGAATAGGATTGCTGAAGGCTTAGATTTATCACCTGTGTAAGCCACAAAGTGTTTAGCGCGTTTCAGTCCAGTATGTTCGCCATTCTTGAAGTAAACCTGAACGTGTCGGTAATCGATCTCGTAACTCACTACATCTTCATGTGAACCCGTCTCTAGAGGAAATAGAGTATCAAGCAACTGTTTCGCCATTTTTTGTTTTTCGAGTTGCTTGTCTGCTTTCACCATTTCGACGGCAAAGACAGCTTCAGCAATAAATGTTGAATGGTTTCTGTGAAGTTCTGTTTTGTCTAGTGTCAGCATATTCATAGTCTATCCCTCGTACGGCTTTAAATTTCATTTAGGTCAAACATCCCAATAGACCCTTTTCAAAATTGTTCTTTACTGTGTGGTTTCCATGTTTTTCATACTACTGTTATTTTTGAAACAATTTCACAACAAAAATTACACAGTGTGAATTTTACTAAATTGCTTTTTTACACAAACCGGCATTTCGAGCCCCCAGCCCTTTATTTAACTGGGTTGAGGGTTCCGTAGAAACGCGTTTACGTGTTGTTTGAATTTGTGTAATAACCCACCCCAACCAACTTATTGTCGATAACTCGATAGTAAGTGTGCTTAGTTTCCACTTTGCTCGACAGCGGATTTAACCATCGATAGGTGTAAACGCCACGACCATTTTCTTTGGCTAGATTTAACATCTCAGTGAGAATCGGTTTATCGTCAGGGCTTAGATTTTTACGCTGATTTTTCCATCTTTCAGGGTAAACACATCAACCATACGAGCTTCGATGACGGTGCCATCTGGGTTAGTCGCAGAGAACGTTGATTCGCTTACCGCGCGGTCTCCACACACAAAGTGGACAGGATCGCTCCAGGCTGCATCTGGAAAGTTCTGCCAAACCAATTCAAAGCTATTTCGAACCGCTTCGTACCCTTCGATAGTGTTTCCAAGCAAGCCTTCTCCTGCCACCGTGTGGAATACACTGTCTTCTGTCATGAAAGACATCAGCGCTTCAATATCATGGTTATTCCACGCATCACTGAATGACTGTAAAAAGGCGGTGTCGACTTGGTTTTCCAGCACGAATGTCGATGCATTGGTTTGCATATTCATATTCCAGAATCCTTTATGTTTTCGTTATTGGTTTAAATTTCAGTAGCTTTGCGCCACTTTTTTATTAGAGTGTTTAAACTAGATCTGTGAAAATTTAACAATTTGATAACAAGATTCATCACTCTAACTTCGAGTTAGGTTATAAACAATCTCTAAGCTCACAGATTTCATCTTTTTATAAATTAATTAGTGTTCTAATTTTATTTACTCAACTTTTTACTCACGATATAAGAGGTATAATTAAATTAGAACATGTTAGCCTTTAGTCGAAATCAAAGTCTTGATGATACTTTCGGCCATACTGCTCAAGCTGGCGATCATGAGTATTCACTTGTAATTCAATATTAACCTCACCTTTATTAATAACTTGATTGTTATCTATATGGGCTTCATTTTTTATATCGGTTAGCTTCTCTTCGATATAATCAGTCGGTTCATTTAAAACGTTCATGGATATTAACTCCTTTATCAGGTTTACTTTTACTGATGGAAGAATATGAACGGACACTAGACCGTTTGAATATTCTTTCTCATCGTACAGAGGCTGAATGGCATCATTGCCACCTTCCTTAAATGGGTGAATGGAATACCACTTGTCCTTGCGCGGCTCTTGCTGATCGCAACCCGCCACATTAAATATCTGAGTTTTGTTGATATTACACGGCGAGCTAAAAACACTAACCCGCTGATAATCAATAGCTTTAATTATGTTTATGCAGTCTTTACTTTGGCTGTGACACACCGACCAAAGCGCATTTAACAGGTTATCGGTCCATTCCAGTAAACGGGTGGGAAAGCCCTGCTTTTTGGCTAAACACATCAATAACCAGTCATTTATGTCGTTAGAACTCAGCGAGTGACCACCGTAAACTCTCACTGTTGAAAGCAACTCTTGTTCGACACGGCGTATGTTCTTACGATTGGAACGGCCTAAACTTGGCATTAGATTACTGTTTTCATAATCACACACGTTATAAATCAAACCACGATGCCCACTACACTCTGTAATAAGTGAATCGATTATTTTATACAGCTCTTCGAGTGAGCTTATATAATGTTTATTTTTCACAACATGCATACTACGATTCACTTAATTTAAATCCGGTAAAATCCAAATATCAACAACCCTATCAATCGATGATAAAAATCAACCAATAATAACGATTGACCAATAGTCAACGAGTGTCGTTATTTTATTTTCTTCTAAAATTATAATAAGTATATATCTTCATAAACAAGTATCAGTATTAGAAGCATTCACTAAGTAGCTATGAGTTAATGGTCGATTAATAATAACGAGTAACAAAGTTCATATAGCTATAACCACTTATTTTCCTAATGAACATTTAATTAGTGTTCTAATGTTTAACTGGAAATTATTGAACTAAGCGTTTACGTTCTTCACCTAAGTCCTTTGCCAATACCCGTTGGTATTGCCCGACCACGTTCTCGATAGCACTTTCTCTAACACTCTCGAGATTTCTGTGGCCGGACAAACTTCCTATGACTTATACGTAATCTTTGTATTTATCTAGGAAACGAACCGGTGTTGATAGCGCATCTCGGCGGAACGGGTCGCCCAACTCCTGAGTACACATGATTTCAATGATGGTTGTTTTGCCTTCGTTCATCTGCATGTCGATGGCTTTTTGCAAGGTTGGACCTACATCTTCTAGCTTATCAACCGTGATACCTTCAGCGCCCATTGCTCGTGCGATTTCAGCAAAGCTTTGGTTATCTAGCTCACCGGCAACAAAGCGTCGGTTGTAGAAGTCGACTTGGTTCTTCTTCTCTGCACCCCATTGACGGTTGTGGAATACCACGGCTGTCACTGGAATGTTATGACGAACACATGTCATGGTTTCCATCAGGCTCATGCCCCACGCACCGTCGCCTGCATAAGAGATAGCTGGGCGATGAGGTGCTGCTGCTTTCGCGCCAATGATGGTCGGGAACGCGTAACCACAGTTACCAAAACTCATTGCCGCAAAGAAACTACGTGGTTTTTCAAAGCGTAAGTAGCTGTTTGCCACCGAGTTGATGTTACCGATATCGGTTGAGACCATTACGTCTTCTGGCATCGCTTTTTCTAGCTCACGCAATACTTGGCGCGGGTGAAGGTATTCACCACCAGAGAACGGAGTCTCGTGTGAGTTTTCTTCAATCATATCCAAGCTGAACGAGTCACGTTCGTGTGTCCACTCATCAAGCTCTTTTTCCCAAAGTGCTTTCTCTGTTGCGACCGTGTCTTGACGAGCGCCTTTATTGTCATCACACAACAATGCACGGCCTTCCAATCTTTCAGATAGAGCAACCGCAGCTGCTTTCGAACCTTGGTAGCCTAAAGGACCACACCATAATGGGTGACTAGCAGGGAACGAGTCATTGTGCAGGTAGCTGTTCACAACGGGTGCCCCCAGTCTTTCCGCCAACGCTGCACACTCTTGAACTGCATCTGCCATTACCACGCCGCCACCAGAAATTATGACTGGGAATTTCGCTTCAGCAATCAGGTCTGCCGCTTCATTCAGAGACTTCTCGCCGCCCGGGCCACGGTCTAAACGCGCGGGTTTAGGGATCTCAGTTTGAGTTTCGCCATAGAAATAGTCACGTGGAATATTCAGCTGAGTCGGACCCATTTCGCTCATTGCGCGGTCAAAGCATCGACCTGTGTATTCCGCCATACGATCTGGGTGCGTTACGTGTCCTTGATACTTAGTAAACTCTTGGAACATTGGAAGCTGGTTACATTCTTGGAAACCACCTAAGCCCATTGTTTTAGTGCCTGTCTCTGGCGTCACAATTACGACCGGGCTATGTGCCCAGAACGCAGCTGCAATTGCTGTTACACAGTTACTGATACCCGGGCCATTTTGCCCGATGACTACACCGTGGCGACCTGATACACGAGAGTAACCATCTGCCATGTGGGCAGCGCCTTGCTCGTGTACTACTGGGACCAATCGAATGCCAGCAGGAGCAAAGATATCCATTGCGTCCATAAATGCCGACCCCATGATGCCGAACATATCGGTAACATCATTAGCAACCATAGTTTCAACGAACGCTTCTGATGGTGTCATTGTTACTGTGCCGGAAACAACCGTACGTTTTTCTTGCTTGCTCATTCTTCCATTCTCCTTGAGTTAACCAAAATTTCATTTTTCGGAATGAATTGTCTCTTTTTCGAATTCATTTTCACCTTAGTAGTAGAATTTTTGCGCGTCAACTTTTTATGCTAAATTGGAACAATTCATTCTAATTAATAAAACTGGATCACATTATTGGTAGTTTTTCGTACAAAAAGTGCCGTTAACTTAACTGGAGCTGTTAATAATCGATGACATATCGCGATAGCAGCGACAAGTGATGAGCTATATAGAGGGAAATATGATGAAAGAGGCGGAATTGGTACCAACCCAGCCAGTAAGCGTGAGAGAACGCTTTGGCATCGACAGCAACCTAACGGTGATGGCATTTGAACATGCGGGTGAATATGTGCCGAAAGTCGACCCAAATTACTGTTTTGATCCTGAAGTGACACTGGCTATATTGGCGGGGTTCACCTCCAATCGTCGCACATTGATACAAGGCACGCACGGAACGGGCAAGTCGTCTCACATTGAGCAAATTGCCGCGAGATTGAATTGGCCGTGTTTGAGGATCAACCTAGACGGACACTTAAGTCGATTGGATTTCATAGGTAAAGACAGCATCGTCATTAAAGACGGAATGCAGGTGACTGAGTTTAAAGAAGGCATTCTTCCGCAAAGCATTCAACAACCCATCGCACTGGTGTTAGATGAGTACGACGCTGGTCGTCCTGACGTGATGTTTGTGATTCAACAGCTATTAGAACAAGACGGCAAATACACCTCTTTAGAACAAAACCGAGTGATCACGCCTCACCCTTCTTTCCGCTTGTTTGCAACCTGCAACACGCTTGGCTTGGGTAACTTCTCAGGTTTGTATTCTGGCACTCAAGTGCTTAACCACAGTCAGTTAGATAGATGGAACATCATCGCTACGCTCAACTATTTAGACCCACAACATGAAACCAAAATCGTGTTATCTAAGCTTCCAGAGCTGAATAATGAAAGTGGCCGACAACTGGTCGAGAAAATGATCGCAACCGCAGGATTAACGCGTAACGGGTTTCGGGCTGGCGACCTTTCGACTGTGATGTCTCCGCGAACAGTGCTCACTTGGGCTGAAAACATCCAAATATTCGACGATGTAGCGACGGCATTTAGGTTGTCATTCTTGAATCGCTGTGAAGACGAAGAGAAAGAACTGGTTAGCGAATACTATTTCCGTTGCTTTGGTGAAGCCTTGGAAACGCATACTCAAAACTATTCGCACTCGGAATCGTAAACCATGGCCAATGTTTCTTCTCAGCAGAAAAAGATCCTCGATATTGGTGTGTCTGTCGCCAGAGCAATCAGTGGCGAACTCAATCTGAACTATCGAGGAGAACGTCTCTATAAAGGTAATAGGCCCTGTTATTATCAGTCCGCACATACTAACGATCTCACCTTTGTGTCTCGCCACGAGCTAAAAAACAGCAAGCTATCGATGCAGGGCAAGATCGATTCATCGGCACTGCGATTATTGCTTTCAGACGCTGACCTCCACTATTCACTACGCCCTCAAAACGAAATAGAACGTCTGCTTTACGACTTCTGCGAACAGGTCCGAATTGAATCTCAAGTCCCGCCTTATCTAAAAGGCGTGACCACCAATATCCAATTCAACTTTGCGTATTGGAGCGACCAATATCATCAAAATGGCTTTACCGAATCACGAATAGGCATGTTGCTGTTTACTCTGATGCAAGTCATCCACACCCGTTTAACTGGTGTTCCCGTTTCTGAGCCTATCGCTGAAACCATTGAATCGACTCGCGCCGGCATCGTGCCTACTTTTGGGCACAGCCTAAAACGTTTAAAGCAACATAGAACCGACCAACAACTGTTTGCACACTGCGCCAACGAGTTGGCAGCCCTTGCACAAGAGCTCATCAACCAAGAGCAAGAGAGCGATAACTCGCCCACGCCAACCGTTGAAGAAGACATCAAGATCCTTGCGCAACTTGCCCTTATCGTTGATGGCGACATTCAAGATCAAGACGTCGATACTGACATCACAGGCAGTAGTAAGGTGTTCGAGCTTTCGGGCGCGAATTATCAGGTCTTTAATTCAGAATTTGATCAAGTCATCGCCGCAGACAAACTCGTCAGGCGCGCCCTATTACTCGAACTGAGACAGAAACTCACCGATGACATCATGGCGAGACAAGTAAACACTCGCCGTTTGGCCGCTATGCTCACTAGTTTTGTTGCCACGCCACAAAGGAACCGACGTCAGGACCATTTAGAAGAAGGCATTGTTAACGCCACCACCATAACCAAGCTCATCACGTCGCCATTGGATCGCACTGTCTTTTATCAACCTGACATCGGTGCATCTCATCAATGTGCTATCACGTTTTTGATGGATTGTTCAGGTTCAATGCAAAAGCACAGTCACAAGCTAAGTTTGTTGATGGACACCATTCTCAAATCTGTAGGATTGGCTGATATCCCATTTGAGATCATTGGCTTCACTACCAACAACTGGAATGGTGGCAAGGTCTATCGACAGTGGCTTAAACAAGGCCAACCAAAGCACCCAGGCCGCTTGAACGAAGTTCGGCACATCGTGTTTAAGGATTTTGATACGCATTGGAGACGATCTCGCCTTGGCATTGCGAGTCTTCGTAAAGCAGACATCTTTAAAGAGGGGATTGATGGCGAAGCGGTCCAGTTCGCTAGCCAGCGGTTGCAACAGCACAATGCTCAACGAAAGGTTTTGATCGTGTTCTCAGACGGCTGCCCAATGGATACCGCCACCAGCACCGCCAACGATCAGTTCTATTTGGATAACCACCTAAAACAAGTCATTGAACGTGAGTCGACCAAAAACGGAATTGAGATTCATGGCGTGGGGATAGGAGTAGATTTGAGCCCATATTACCGCAACAACATTACCTTGGACGTACAAGAGAGCTGCTTGTTCGGGTTATCTAGGAACATCTTTGAGATGCTAAAGCGCTGACGTGTCAGTGAGGAGGGTGTCATCAAGCATTAAACGAGAATCAAGCCCTCCTCCTTCAAAGATAATTTTGATAAAGAAAACGTTCTAAGCCAAAAACAACGACCATACAGAGACCGCCATCAAATATCCGCCTATCAGCATTAACACCGTAAACACCAGCTTTCTGAGTTGATCATTAGACAACGGCGATGGGAAACGCCGAGCAAACATTGTGACAAGCGCCACCAGAGGAACAGCAATAGCGGATAACCACAATATGCTCTGTTCCATGTCGCCCGCCGCATAGACATTGACCGTACGGGACATCGACGTACAAGCGAAAACCATCAGCAGTGTGCTTCGCACCAGATCGAGCGAAAAAGGTTGCCGATAGAGATGATAAACAATCGGTGGACCTGCCATCCCAAATAATCCCCCCGCTAACCCAGAGCTAAATCCTGAGACAAGGAAAGATACGGTTGTCGAACGGACCGTTCTAGTTTTAGGTTTAAACATAAAGCTCAAACCAGCGAACAACACCATGGCACCCAATAGCCCTCGTAGGATTTGGGTTGCCGACTCGCTCAACGCGTCCAGCAAGTACACGCCCATCGATACGCCGGGAATAATACCGATGACCAACACCACCAGAATCTTGAGTTCCCCAAGCAGTGGCTTACCCATCAATGCAACCAAGCAATTGAACAAAGTCACAATACTGACCACAGCAGCTATAACGGGTAAGGAAACCAGATTAAGGCTAACCGTTAAACCAATCACGATGATACCGAGGCCAAATCCGGTGACAGTTTGAAAATAGGTACCCACCGCGATGGTGGCAAGAATAGCGAGTAAAACAGGTAACTCCATCAGCAGTCCTAGTTAGGTTGTTTTTGGGGGTTGATTTAAATGTGAGTATCAGCTTCAGGAGCTAGATTTTAGTATCTAAAATCAAATGTCGATTCATCTCTTTTTTCAGAATCAGCCGCCACGTCAGTCTTTGAATTTGCTGTTTTTCCTTGCTGCGCTTGTACCGCGGTCACCGCGATCACATTAAAGATGTCTTGTGCGTTACACCCTCTTGATAAGTCATTCGCAGGTTGATTCAACCCTTGTAATAGTGGACCAATTGCAACTGCCCCGCCTAATCTTTCCGCAAGCTTATAACCAATATTACCGGCTTCTAAATTGGGGAATATCAACACGTTCGATTGACCTTTCACCTCTGAATCTGGCAGCTTCTTCGCGGCAATCTCAGTCACAATCGCGGCATCGAGTTGAACATCCTGATCGACGGCGATTCCGGGACAACGTTGTTTCACGAGTTGAGCCGCATTACGAACCTTATCGACCGATTCGTGCTTGGCACTGCCGTTGGTCGAAAACGACAGCATTGCCACTTTAGGTTCTTCCATCAGTAGCGTTTGAGCGCTGTTTGATGCGGCCACGGCAATCGATGCTAGCTCGGTTTCATTGGGGTTAATCACCAACCCACAGTCACTGAAAATCATGCCGCCTTTAAGATTATGGAAAGGCTCACACAACATCATCAGAAAGAAACTGGACACCAATTCACTGTCTGGCGCGGGGCCGATAATCTGAAGCGCAGCTCGCACCACATCAGACGTGGTATAAACCGCACCATTAACTGTGCCATCCACCAGCCCCTCTCTGACCATCAAATTGGCAAAAACGAGTGGGTCTAGAACCAGCTCTAGCGCATCATCGTAAGTCATACCTTTCGCTTTTCTTAATGTATACAACCGCTCAGCGAGGACTTCTTTGAGTGATGACGCTTGTGGGGAGACAATGTGAATGCCCACAAGATCAATGTGATGTAATTCTGCAGCAGCGATGATCGCTGGTTCATCCCCTACTAGGGTGATGTGAGCGAGCTGTTTGTCTATCGCCATTCTTGCGGCTGCTAGTACTCGCGGGTCCTCAGCTTCACTCAAAACCACTCGCTTACGATCTAAGTGAGCCTTGTCAATAATCCGTTCAATCGCCTTCATCTTAAATTCCATTTATTGAGATTAATTGTTCCATAATTTATATTTATATTATTGGAATAATAAAAAAGGTCAAATTTTATTCAGATAATTGAAGAATAATGATTTGGTATGTACACTCTTAAGCATAGACATATCGCAAGGATGGATCATTATATGCAAACAGAAACACCACCAGTTCAAGGGGATACACCGACTCTCCGACTTTTTGCACTATTAGAGGTGATAGCGCAAAAAGACGAGTTTATTTCTCTTCAAGGATTAGTCGAAGAAACTGGACTGCCAAAACCTACGCTGCACCGAATGCTTCAGCAGTTAGAAGCGGCAGGCATTATTCAAAGAGACGGCGATGAGAAGCACTACAGCTCAGGTATTCGACTCAGAAAGCTTGCCGAAAACCTATTGTTGAATAGCACCATGCACAGTGCCCGACGCACTATTCTTGAAAACCTGAGAGCAGAAGTTGGTGAAAGCTGTAACCTAACGGCGCTATCAAGTGGCGAGATCATCTATCTTGATCGCGCAGAAACTGAAGCACCCCTTCGTTTTCATCTACACCCAGGTTCTCGCGTCCCGGTGCATTGCTCAGCAAGCGGAAAACTGTTTTTGGCGCACATGTCTAAGTCGCAGCGCAGACGATTAATTGAAAATGTGCCACTGACTCAATACACCGTGAACACCATTACCGACTATTCGATGTTAGAGAAAGACATCGAAGAAGCGAAAATCCAAGGCTTTGCGATTGATGACGAAGAATTTTTGCCGGGCTTAGTCTGTATCGCCGTGCTGATCCCATCATCTACGGGTCAATCAAACCTCGGCCTAGCGATACAAGCGCCCGTAATTCGAGTCAAACCCGATGAAGCGATCAAGTACCTACCCGCTCTTCAGAAAGCCGCAAAAGCGCTAGCGAAAATAGAGTCTGATAATTGGAGTCAACAATAGGTCATTTTCTTAGACCGCTTCGAGTGGCTATCGCTTCGCAAGCAACAACTTAAGCACTAACGAACTAACGAGCTAACGAGCTAACGACCACTATCTTCGACCAATCAACGGTTGGTCGAAGTCATTTGAACACTCGCCAACCCGCATATAAGCAACACGTCTAAAGTAATCACAACAAAGGAATCACGATGCTAAACATTAAGAACCAGCACTTACTCTCTTTTATGGTGACAGAAGCGAACAACGCAGTTGCAGTCACAAACCCAGCGACAGGTGAACTCGTCGGACACGCACCTATTTCATCACAAGCAGAGTTAGCAAACGCGATTGAACGAGCTCATGTTGCACAGAAAGAGTGGGCCAAGGTTCCAGCTAAATCTCGTGCTGCATCACTGCACCGTTGGCACCAACTGATCCTTGAAAACAAAGAAGATCTGGCTCGAATCATGACGATTGAGCAGGGTAAACCGTTAGCAGAAGCGACAGGCGAAGTCATGTATGGCGCGAGCTTTATTGAGTGGTTTGCAGAAGAAGCCAAGCGTACTTATGGTGATTCTATTCCTAGCACAGTCGCTGGCAAACGCTTGGTGACCATCAAGCAGCCTATTGGAGTCGCGTGTGCAATTACGCCATGGAACTTCCCTATTGCAATGATCACTCGTAAAGCAGCTCCTGCCCTAGCTGCTGGTTGTAGCTTTGTCGTAAAACCTTCAGATGAAACACCGCTTTCTGCGTTTGCTGTGGTTGAACTGGCTTATCAAGCGGGTATCCCGAAAGATCTACTTCAAGTCGTTCTTGGTGAAAGCCCTGAGCAAGTTGGCACCCTATTCACTTCTCATCCACTGATCAAAAAAATCTCTTTCACAGGCTCGACTCGAGTGGGCAGTATCTTGATGGCTCAAGCCGCACAAGGCATCAAGCGCACCTCAATGGAGCTCGGTGGCAACGCACCTTTTATTGTGTTTGACGATGCCGACATCGATGCGGCCGTTCAAGGCGCAATGGCGTCGAAATTCCGTAATGCGGGACAAACATGTGTCTGTGCAAACCGTTTCTATGTTCACAGTAAAGTGTACGATGAGTTCGTGGCTAAATTCGATCAAGCGGTTCAGCAGCTTAAGATTGGTAACGGCTTAGATGAAGGTGTCACCATTGGTCCTGTTGTCAGTCAGAATGCGAAGAACAACATCCAAGCATTAATAGACAGAGCGGTAGAACAAGGCGCGACACCTGTGACGCCAACTCAAGAGCTTGATGGGCTTTTCCTTCAGCCTGTCATTCTGAAAAATGTGAAACACAGCATGGACATTGTTCAGCAAGAGATCTTTGGTCCTGTCGCTCCTGTGATGCAATTCGAGACAGACGAAGAGCTTATTGAGATGGCAAATGACACCATTTATGGATTAGCGTCGTACTTCTACAGTCAGAACATTCATCGAGTATGGAACATCGCAGAGGCACTTGAGTACGGTATGGTGGGTATTAATGATGGCCTCATCTCAACCGAGGTCGCGCCCTTCGGCGGTGTTAAGCAATCAGGTATTGGCCGTGAAGGCGCAAAAGAAGGCATCGATGAGTACATGGATATCAAGTATCTGTGTTTTGGTAGTAACTAGGTTTCGGAAGTAGTTAGGCTTGGTCGTAACTAAGCCTGACTCTTAGACATCAGCAAGCTTAAACATCGAATAGCCCTACTAACACCTCTCTTCTGAGATTCCCCCACACACCACAAAAATGAATCAAAAAAAAGCCGCGCTATAAAAGCGCGGCACCTTGGGCTCGGTTAAAGGGGGTTTCTTTTTTTTAGTATTTTACATTCTCTGTTTTTGTTATTGGGTTGCTTCTCTATCCCTGTGCTTTCAGTTTTAGACGCATAGCATGCAGCACTGGCTCGGTGTAACCACTAGGCTGAGCACAGCCTTCGAATACCAACTGACACGCTGCTGAAAATGCGATGCTGTTTTCAAAGTCAGGTGCCATATTACGGTAGCTCGGGTCGCCAGCGTTTTGCTCGTCAACTACTGCGGCCATGCGCTTCATGGTTTTCATTACTTGGGCTTCATTACAAATCCCATGACGTAACCAGTTCGCAATGTGTTGGCTCGAAATACGCAGCGTAGCGCGGTCTTCCATCAAACCTACATCGTTAATATCAGGTACCTTCGAACAACCAACGCCTTGATCAATCCAACGAACCACGTACCCCAGAATACCTTGTGTGTTGTTATCCAGTTCACTTTGAATATCTTGCGCGGTAAGCTTTTGATCGCCCAGTAACGGGATAGTAAGAATATCATCGACATTGGCTCTCACTCGCTCACGAAGCTCTTTCTGACGGCTTGGTACACTCACCTTATGATAGTGCAGCGCGTGCAAAGTCGCGGCGGTTGGAGAAGGAACCCAAGCGGTATTGGCACCCGCTTGTGGATGTCCGATTTTCGCGTCCATCATCTTCGCCATATTATCCGGCTCTGGCCACATACCTTTACCAATCTGGGCTTTACCTTGCAGGCCACAAGCTAAGCCAAGATCAACGTTTTGATCTTCGTATGCGCCAATCCAAGTCATGGTTTTCAGCTGTGTTTTAGGAGCGAATGGTCCCGCTTCCATACTGGTGTGAATCTCATCACCCGTTCGGTCTAAGAAACCTGTGTTGATGAACACAACACGATCTTTAGCCGCTCGAATACATTCTTTAAGGTTAACCGAAGTACGACGCTCTTCGTCCATGATGCCAACTTTGATCGTGAATCGATCTAGCCCTAATGCATCTTCAATGCGACCAAACAGCTCATTGGTGAACGCGACTTCTTCAGGACCATGCATCTTAGGTTTTACAATATTGATGCTGTTCGCGGTCGAGTTTTGGTAAGCACTGTTGCCTTTTAAATCATGCATCGCGATTAGCGAAGTGATCATGCCATCCATAATGCCTTCAGGCACTTCATTGCCTTGAGCATCAATAATGGCAGGGTTGGTCATCAGGTGGCCGACATTACGGATGAACAACATGCTGCGGCCTTTTAGTGAAATCTCACCACCCGTCACGCTGGTGTATTGGCGATCTGGGTTAAGGTTACGAACAATGGTTTTGCCGTTTTTCTCTAGTGATTCTTGTAGATCACCTTTCATCAAACCTAACCAGTTACGGTAAGCCAATGCTTTGTCTTCACCATCAACTGCAGCAACCGAGTCTTCGCAATCCATAATGGTTGTTAGAGCGGCTTCGACTAATACATCTTTAATTCCCGCCACATCGACGCTACCAATCGGTGCGCTCGGGTCAATTTGAATTTCGATGTGCAGATTATTGTGTTTAAGAAGAATGCACGAAGGGGAACTTGCGTCACCTTGATAGCCAATGAACTGGTCGCTATCAATGAGAGTGACTTCTTCGCCGTTATCGAGTGTCGCTATTAATTTATTGCCGATGCTAGCGTTACTGATGCTGTATTTGGTGACGTCTTTATGGGAGACGCCGTTTAATGGCGCTGCGTCATCAAGGAACTCGCGAGCATAAGTCACTACTTTAGCGCCACGGGCTGGGTTAAAGCTTCCGCCCTTTTCCGCGCCATCACTTTCACTGATCACGTCCGTTCCGTAGAGCGCATCATATAGGCTGCCCCAACGCGCATTGGCTGCGTTAAGTGCAAAACGTGCGTTCATGATTGGCACCACAAGCTGCGGCCCTGCTTGTGTTGCGATCTCAGGCTCTACGCTCGCTGTCGTCACTTGAAAGTCATCGCCTTCAGGAACCAAATAACCGATCTGCTGTAAGAACTGTTTGTACTCCACAGGATCGAGCGTTTGCCCAGCACGCTCTTGGTGCCAAACGTCAATTTGATGTTGAAGATCTTCACGCTTGATAAGCAATGCGCGATTTTTTGGAGCCAGATCTTCAAGGATGGTTGCAAATGATTGCCAAAAGTCTTCAGCGACAATGCCTGTTCCAGGAATCACCTGCTCATTAATTAATTGGTAGAGGGTGCTATCAATGTTCAAGCTTCCCTGTTGAATACGACTGCTCATAAAATCTCTCTCAAACTAATTTATGGCTACTCAATAAATTTTCGTGACTAGCTCAAATTTACTTTACTGACTTAAACTTACTTAACGGACATGAATTTAGCTAATTTATGCCGGTTATATTGGATATTCATATAAAAAATACCCTACAAACTATGTTATTCCGTCACTCCACTCTCGATTTCGTTAGCGACACTTTTAATCAAACGACGCATCCACTGATGGTCTGGATTGGTTTGTAACAATGGACTCCACGCCATCTTCACCTCAAAGGGTTCAATCGCAAATGGCGCAGGCTTGATCAACAATCTAGGATTATTGCGCTGCAGTTGAGCTGCTTTGGTAGGAATAGTCAGGATAAGGTTCTTCTGCTGAGCGAAGAGAATCGCCGACAAATAGTGTCGAGTAAACACCGTGATGTTACGGGTTTTACCGATGCGCATTAATGCCTCATCTATCCAACCAAGCTTTTGTGCTTCACTTGGGTTTATTCCCACTCCCGTTCCCATACCTGTCTTACTTACCCAAATATGTTGTGCCTTTAAATAAGACAAAATATCGAAGTTGTCGGCGATCGGGTTGTCACAACTAAATAGGCAAGAAAACCCGTCGTGCCAGAGGCTCATCTGGTGAAACGACTGAGGAATATCGTCAAATCGGTTGATAATTATATCAACGGTACCTTGCTCTACATCCTGATAACTCACGTCACTTGGCGTCATGATATCCAGTCGTATTTTCGGTGCTATCTCACTTAACCTTTTCAGAAGAGGTTGAATAATGGTCGACTCTGCATAGTCACTCGCCATGATACGAAACACGCGTTCACTGTCTTCTGCATTAAACTCTGTGGTCGGTTGCAGTGTCTTCTCTACATTCGCCAAGATGTTTCGAATCAGTGGCTGCAACTTATGCGCGCGTTCGGTCGGTATCATCCCTTCACTTGTTCTTACTAATAGCGGGTCTTCAAACAGATCACGCAATCGGCGAAGGCCATTACTCATGGCAGGCTGAGTAATACCCAATTGATTTGCTGCTCGTGTAACGTTTCTTTCACGTAGCAACATGTCTAAATACACAAGCAAATTAAGGTCTATACGAGCAATATTCATAAGAAAAATACCGAATATAATAACTATAAATTAACAAAATTATCACATGAGTGGTTATTCTTTGTCCATAGCAAAGTTTTAATCCAAGCCAATTTGGCAACCATACCCCACGTGAAACTAAGGAATAGTTATGTCGCAAATTACACAAGATATCGAAATGATAGAAGTTGCAAAAAGCGCTGCAGGTGCTCCATGGGATGCAATCAATGCTGAATCTGCTGCTCGTATGCGAGCTCAAAACAAATTCAAAACAGGTCTAGATATCGCGCAATACACGGCAGATATCATGCGTGCGGATATGGAGGCTTACGATAAAGACAGTTCTCAATACACTCAGTCTTTAGGCTGCTGGCATGGTTTTATCGGCCAACAAAAGTTGATTTCTATTAAGAAGCACTTTGATGGCAAGACTGACCGTCGTTACCTATACCTTTCTGGTTGGATGGTTGCTGCACTTCGCTCTGATTTTGGTCCACTTCCAGACCAATCAATGCACGAGAAAACGTCAGTTGCAGGCCTAGTTGAAGAGCTATACACCTTCCTACGTCAAGCTGATGCACGTGAACTGGGTGGTTTATTCCGTGAGCTAGACGCTGCACGTGAAGCGGGCGACGTTAACCAACAAGACCTTATCCAAGACAAAATCGACAATCACGTAACACACGTGGTGCCAATCATCGCCGATATCGATGCAGGTTTTGGTAACGCAGAAGCGACCTACCTAATGGCTAAGCAGATGATTGAAGCAGGCGCATGTTGTCTACAAATTGAAAACCAAGTTGCCGATGAGAAGCAATGTGGTCACCAAGACGGCAAAGTAACGGTTCCACACGCTGACTTCCACGCAAAACTTCGCGCACTTCGTTACGCTTTCCTTGAACTAGGCATCGACAACGGCGTTATTGTTGCTCGTACCGATTCTCAAGGCGCTGGTCTAACAAAAGAAATCGCAGTAGTGAAAGAGCCGGGCGACCAAGGTGATATCTACAACTCATACCTAGATGTTGAAGAGATCGATGTTGCAGATATGGCAGAAGGCGACGTTTGCTTTAACCGTGACGGCAAGCTAGTTCGACCTAAGCGTCTACCTTCAGGCTTATACCAATTCCGCCAAGGTACTGGTGAAGAGCGTTGTGTATTCGACTGTATTGAAGCAATCAACGCGGGTGCTGACCTACTATGGATTGAGACTGAGAAGCCACACATCGGTCAAATCAAAGAGATGATGGACGGCGTACGTGAAGTTCACCCTAATGCGAAGCTGGTTTACAACAACTCTCCATCATTCAACTGGACGCTAAACTTCCGTCAGCAAGCTTACGATGCGATGGTAGCAGAAGGTAAAGATGTTTCAGCTTACGACCGTGCAAGCCTAATGAGCGCGGAATACGATGAAACTGAACTGTCTGCAAGCGCTGACGAGAAGATCCGTACATTCCAAGCAGACGCATCACGTGAAGCGGGTATTTTCCACCACTTGATTACGCTACCGACTTACCACACTGCTGCGCTGTCTACTGACAACCTAGCGAAAGAGTACTTCGGCGACCAAGGCATGTTAGGTTACGTTGCGAATGTTCAGCGTAAAGAAATCCGCCAAGGCATCGCATGTGTTAAACACCAAAACATGTCTGGTTCTGACATGGGTGATGACCACAAAGAGTACTTTGCTGGTGAGAACGCACTAAAAGCTGCAGGTGAAGCGAATACATCGAACCAATTTGATTAATCGCTAACGCTAAAGCCTCCCCCGTCCTTCTCTCTTACTTAGGTAAGATCCGGGGGAAGGCTTTGAGATAAAGCTTGTACTGCCAGCTTTATCTCAAAGCCTCAGATTTGTGTTCCACACCACGGTTAACCGAACAACTTCTGTTTAAGCTAACTGTATACATATTTGTTCAGATTCCTATTTGTTGAGATTTTTATTTGTTGAGAGTGCCTATGACTTCAATACCTACACACCTACAAGATGCAAAAACACTGTTATCAGAGAATGGTTTCGCGACGGGTGATACTTGGTATCACGGCACATCTTCAGCTTTATTGGCTTCGATTCAAGGCCAAGGTTTAAAACGTTCTGGAGACAAAGCGCTCAACGAAGCAGCTTCAAAAACTATGGCAACCATCGGCAACAACTATACCGAATCGGTTGAGCCAGTGTTTCTCACTCAGAGTAAAGAACTGGCGTACTACTGGGCTCAACAAACCGTTCGTGAGCGAGGCGTTCGATTCGAAGGTGAAGAACAACCTATCGTACTAGCGGTAAACCTATCTGAAAAGCAACGCACCAAAGTAAGACCGGACGTAGGCGCAATGAGTCTATTGATGATGAGTGTGGGCGAGCAATTCATGTCTCATCTCACTGAAATTTATCAAGCCAACAACATTGCAGGCCCCGACATCGAGCTTCGCACTGCCGATCGCATGGACTACCTCAATAAACTCGGTATGGCCTACATTGATGAAGACATCAGCCGAGCTTGTGTTCAGGAGTTAGCCGAGCCCGAGCTGGCCGACTGAAATCGTTCAGTGAATCAGTCTTCTTAAAAACAAAAATGGCTCCCAATACGGAGCCATTTTTATTTGCTATCAGCCTATCTCACAAGATACAGACGCATCTAGATTATGAGCACAGAAGACCTTTCTGTGCAGGTTGCGTCATTTCGATGTCACCTTGTAGAGAACGGTAAACGATGGTGTTCCACACTTCACCATTATCCATTTCAAACTCAATAGCGTAATTCAAACCCGCGACAACCTGAGTTCGCACACTCAGGATCTGCTTGAGCTCAGCTGAAGTGTTCATTTGACCAAGAACTGCGTTTAAAGCTTGCTTAGCTTCTGGTGTAATCTCACTTTGCGACCAACCACCCGTCAGGTTTTTAGTACTGCAGATAGGGTTCGCATTCTCTTGTGGTTGAGTCGGTACCTCTGATTTCTGACTACACCCAGCTAACGCCGCGACACTAAACAAGGCTGCTATTCCAAGTAATGATGTTAATCGTACTTTCTTCATAAATTCTCTCCACCTCAATCACTCACGAGGGATCACTCGTAATAATGTTTCATATGCAGACAAGCTTAAACCTCGAATGTCATCAATTCATCAGAGATTATGGTGTAACTACTCTATAAACACAGAAGATTGTCAGGAAAACAAAGTCGAGCACTGGAGCACTGCTTTATCCTCCTGATATTTAAATCAATAGAATGGGTAGCGAAGGAATAAGCGAGTATAAGACAGATATAATGCATCAGTTAATTACATATCTCACACCAAATACATTCACGTTGCAATTAATAAGATGAGCTCATGTTGATTTGGATTGTGATATTGGTTCAAAAAATAGATATTTGAGATTATTTTATAAATTCAAAAGTTTATGCTCGGCTTAATCATGTCTGATTTTAAAACTGTGAACCAGCCCTACAAGTTGTTGATAATAATGTACTTTGTTCATCTGTGAATTCATTCAAATATGGAAAATCTTTATTGTTAAGGGTAGGTGCAAGTAGTAAAATCTCACCCGATTATGCAACTTACTTCTCACAACATGGACACAAGTAAAGTTACGATTAGCTCTCTCAAAGTAACGTAACTTCAAACACATACCTAAAATCAGTGTCCTATAGATAGTGCAGATCAAATAAAAATAATTATATAAACCTAGGCTAGGTTAAACATGAAATTAACGTCGTCTTTAGGCTCACTGTTGGCTAGCAGTCTGTCTATCGAAATAAAACAGCGAGCGCTGATAGAGCTCGTCATCAGCACTTATCAGCCACATGAGCGCACTGAGCTTTTTCAAAGCGTGACTGAATATCGTAGAAGCCAATTAGAATTGCTTTTCCCAGAGCATCAAAACAAAAGCTACTCTGTATTGTTTGAGGTGATGGACTACCGCGATCTGATTCTGCGCTATCCAAATACACTATCTGCAGAGATTGCTCTTCTAGAGCAGGCTGTAGGGCAGTGCTATATGCATTGGCTAGATTTCTGGTGTGAGTGTGAAATTGCTGCGATCAAAGCAAAATCTCCATTAAATCCAAGCTCCATTTCTCATGTCGACCTCCCTATCAATGACAGTGCTTATTACGGTGCGATCATCGAACAGATAGAACATGAGCCACTTTTGGTACAAACACCGAGTCACCCACAAGGAATGCCAATCAGCGATGCCATTGCTTTAAGCAATCTCGAGGTGTTCATCAAGGGCGAGAAATGGTTTGAGATGCTGCCTTTATTACACCTTTCTCAGGCAGGTAAGCATTTTATTCTGCTCAAGCATCCAGTCGATGAAGCCTTTCCAACACTGGTTTCCTCTGCGCTGATTCAAGACTGGTCTAAGAATGACACTTGGCTAAGTTACGCACCGCCGTTCAGCAATGAGCAATGGCAATACTGTTTACCCAATTACGGCTACGATGAACTCGCAGGGTTACAACTTTTCACACCGCCTACACTGTCAAAATGTTACTCTCTCCCAGAATTTGACCAACAATTCCAGTTACAATTGTCCGACAAAGATGCCCTGTGTGAGGTGTTACGTCTGACAGTCAGTGGCAATACCCAACAAAAGCTCTATTTCCTCTACCTTTCTCAAAAAGAGCTGATGAGTGTGTTACACCAAATAGGCAATAAGATTGGCTTCACTATTATCGAGCAACCTTTCATGCTTCAGTTTTATCAAACCATTGATTCCAATGCATACTTCCATTCTGGATATTGCGAATTAAATGACGATGGCACGACAATTTATCGTGGATTCTGGAATTTTGAGATGATGGTAAAAGCGTTCAATAATGTCGATTTTCGAAGCTACAAACGCGCAGTGCGAGAAAGCAGAAAGTCATTAGAAAAGTCGCGCTCGGCAGGAAAAACTAGCTCGGTGAAAAAGGATGAACATGTTTGATTTCGGCCTAGAGGCGATCATCTATGCAAAAGCAATCACACTGCTTGCAACCGTGGCTGTGGTTGTCATGTGGTTGTTCTATTACTGCTATCGCCTGAAACAGAAGAACGAAGTGATCGCAGGGACACACCATGCCCCTTACATCGCGTATTCGATCTGCATTGTTGCGTGGATCAGCAGTAACGCTTATTTCCATACCGACTTATTACCGGAACTTGGGGCCTCGGCCGCCGTGTTCGCCGCAAAGTTTGCCAACCTCGCCTCGTTCTTTGCGTTTGCCTTTGCCTATTACTTCTCGTGCAAACTCGCCGCTGAACAACGTAATGGTAAGGTTCATGTGTGGCAGCAAGCCATTTTCGTCACCCTGACCGTCTACTCCTTCTTTATCAATTTAAGTCCGGGGTTAACCGTTGAACACGTCACCATTGCAGGCCCAAGCCAGTTCGTGATTGAGTTTGGCCCGCATACGCCGTACTTCTTTATTGGGATGATTAGCTTTGTAGTGCTAACACTACTCAACCTGGTGGCCATGCGCGCCAACAGCAGCAAGCTAACTTTAGCCAAAACCAACTATATGATCGCCGGCATTTTAGTCTTCATGCTGTCTACTGCGACGATCCACCTAGGCATGACCTACTTCTTGCGTGATTTCTCGCTCACTTGGCTGCCACCAGCTTTGTCGATAAGTGAAATGTTGTTCGTTGGCTATGCCCTGCTGACCTCGCGCTTCTACAGCGTGAAATACCTGGCGTACATGAGCCTAAATGCGATGTTGGTTTGTGCTATTTTGGTGATCCCTTTTGGCGCGATATTTATCCCGCTGACAGACGACAGTCAATGGCTGGTTGCTATCCCAATCTGCGCGATTATCGGCATCACGTGGCATGTTCTCTACAAGCGCGTAAGCCACTACGCCTCGTTCTTTGTCTACGGAAACAAGAAAACGCCAGTACAACAGATCCTCTCACTAGAAGACGATTTCAAGCTGTCGATTGATGATGCAATGCGTCGATTAGGTAGCCTATTGCAGATTCCCGAAGACAAGTTGCGTCTGGTGAACAGCAACTACAACGAAACCTTCTACGAAGATTACCTGTCTACCAACAAGTCCGTTTTAGTGTTCGATGAGCTGTCTCAGGAGCTTGATTACACCGCACCAGCCAAGCGCTCGATAAAAGCCCTATATGACAAGATGAGCTCAAACGACACCGCTTTGGTGATGCCTTTATTTGGTCAGGGGAAATCGGTCACGCACTTATTGGTCTCATCACATAAGAGCAACGATAAGATGTTCTCTAACGAAGAGATCTCTGCACTGCAAACCTTGTTAACTCGTGTACAAAGCACCATTGAAGCCGATAGACGCATTCGCCAAAGTCGCGCGCTTGCTAATTCTATCGCACACGAAATGCGTAACCCGCTGGCTCAAGTGCAGCTGCATTTTGAGGTGTTAAAACAGCACATTGATAACCAAGCCCCAGCTAAACAAATCCTAAAGGATATTGAGAATGGCCAAGCGGCGATTCAACGCGGGCGACAACTGATTGATATCATCCTGCGCGAAGTCAGTGACAGTACGCCTGAACACGGCCCTGTGGCCATGACCTCTATCCACAAAGCCGTAGATCAAGCCGTAAGCCACTATGGTTTTGAGAATGAAAAGATCATTGAACGCATTCGTTTACCACAACACGCTGATTTTGTAGCAAAGCTCAATGAAACCTTATTCAATTTCGTTATTTTCAACCTGATACGTAATGCAATCTATTACTTTGATTCTTATCCAGAAAGCCAAATTGAGATCAGCACCAACACAGGGCCTTACGAGAACGTTCTGATATTCCGAGATACCGGCCCTGGCATTGACGAAGCAATTGCACATAAGATCTTTGATGACTTCTTCTCTTACCAAAAAAGCGGTGGTAGCGGCCTAGGGCTTGGCTATTGCCAACGTGTGATGCGTTCATTTGGCGGCCGAGTTGAGTGCCACTCTAAACTTGGGGAGTTTACTGAGTTCCACCTGTACTTCCCGGTAGTACCCAATGCACCCAAAGCAGACGCACTTCGTACGCCTTACTTCGATGATTGGAAAGGTAATCAAACCACAACTGAAAACAAACCCAACGCAGAAGTTAAGCCAGATAACCAAGCGGAAACGCAAAGTTCAGAGCCAACAAGTACGCTAACCCCAGAGAACCATTTGGCTCCAACCGTGCTTATCGTCGATGATAAAGAAGTGCAACGCACGCTTGTTCAGATGTACCTGAGTCGACTTGGCGTAAATAGCTTACAAGCTAAAAACGGCGAGAATGCCGTCGAGCTGTTCAAAACACACAAGGTCGATTTGATCTTAATGGACGTACAAATGCCGATAATGAATGGTTTTGACGCAAGCCAAATCATCAAGGCACGCTCACCTCAAACACCAATCATTGCTTTGTCTGGCGAATCAGGACAACACGAGTTAGATATGATCAGCAAACTGATGGATGGTCGCTTAGAGAAGCCAACCTCTTTGAAGGCACTGCAACGCGTGCTCGATAACTGGCTAGAGAAAGGCTGTGCCTCAAATGCTTCCAAAGAAACCGAAGATGAAGAGTAGATGCAGGAAAACACGAATCGCAATTTAGCCAGTTGATTACTGTTTGTCTCATTACATTGCTTTAATTATTCATCAAAAAGCCAGCCGAACAAGGCTGGCTCTATCAGAACTAAACGCTCTAATTAATCTAAAAGTGAACGAACATAATCAGCGATTTCTTGGTTTTGGCAATGCTCAAAGAAGCATTGTTGGAAACGCTCGCTGCCAACCGCTGTTTTCACTAGATCTTGGTCGATAGCTCTCAGAGAATCAATAAAGTTATCTTTTACCACCGCCGCTTTCACTTCATTCAAAATTGCTGCATTACGTTGCTGTGGTTCTGCACGTTCTAGTGGATACCCATTACCACGCTCGCCTGTGAACGCTTTTTCAAAGATATAACGAATGTTGAGTTCACCTGCCCAGCCAAAGCCTTTAGCAAAAGCGAGAGCGAGAGCATTGCCGTTGTTGATTTGGTTAAACAAGAAAGCATCTGATGGCTCTAGGCAGTAACCACAAACCACACCCGGGTGCAGGTTCAGTGACATCAAAGCACCTTGCCCTGTTCCACATCCCGTCACAACAAAGTCCACAGCCTTTGAGTTGATCAGAATACTGGCCATGATACCTAAGTGGATATACGTTAAGTGGTGATCATTCTCGTCGGTCATACCTAAGTTGAAAACATCGTGACCAATGCCACCCGCCACTGACTCTAGCTCAGCTGCAACCATGGCATTTTTACCTGCCTGACTGTTTTCCATCATTAAAGCGATTTTCATTTATCTTCTCCTGCAAGATTGCTGCAAACTCAAAATTTAGAATAAAAAACCAACTAGCGTGCTAACCAACCACCGTCAACAGCAATGGTATAGCCATTAATGTAATCCGATGCTGATGATGCTAAGAACACACAAGGACCTGCGATATCTTGCGGTTTACCCCAACGCTCAGCCGGAATACGCTCAAGAATCGCTTGATTGCGCTCAGCATCTTCACGCAGAGCTTGAGTATTGTTCGTTTCCATATAACCGGGTGCTATCGCATTCACATTGATATTGTCGCGCGCCCATTCGTTCGCCATAGCACGTGTCACTCCCATCACAGCGCTTTTTGAAGCCGTATAGGAAGGAACTCGAATGCCACCTTGGAATGAGAGCATCGATGCAATGTTAATGATCTTTCCGCCAGTACCTTGAGCCTTAAACTGCTTTGCAACAGCCTGAGACATAAAGAACACCGTCTTGGTGTTCACGTTCATTACGTCATCCCAATCTTGCTCTGAGAACTCAATAGCATCTTGGCGGCGAATAATTCCTGCATTGTTCACGAGAATGTCGACTTGGCCAAACTCAGCCAAAGTGCGCTCTATAACCCCTGGAATGCACGCTTGCTCGAGAAGATCAGCACTCACGTTTAGGAACGAATGACCTGCTGCACTCATTTTCTCAATAGTCTCTTCAGGCTCTGTTCGGTTAACACCGACAACCTTACAACCGGCTTCCGCTAGGCCTAATGCAATACCTTGCCCAAGCCCCGTGTTACAGCCCGTCACTATCGCTACTTTACCTTCCAGACTGAATGACTCTAAGATCATGCTCGCTTCCTCAATTACATTGGATTCATTGCGTATCGTTATTACCAATAATTAAATCATACAATAAGATGTAAATACGAGAGCGACGTTGTAGAAGTTCGATCTTGCACCAAAATCAGTCGAACAAGTGAAACGGCACCACAAACTAAATGAATAGGGGAAAGTGATTTGAAGACGAGAAACCTATAACCCACTATGAACAATGAGTTCGAAGATCACCCAAACCAGATATTTTAGGGATTTGGCAACAATTCCATGATTTAAAAGAGTAAAAGGGTTATACATAATAATGTGTTATCTAAATTACTGAAATTATCATGACGCTCAAAGAGATCCTTAAAATTCCCAATGTCCGCTACTTCTTGATGTTTAGAAGCAGCTACTTTGCGCGTTTTTACTACCCTATATTCACACTACTTTATTTAGATTACGGGTTAACCCTGTCTCAATTCGCGATGCTCAATGTAGTTTGGGCGGCCACCATTGTGCTTGCTGAAGTACCGTCGGGTGCATTCGCCGATACCTTAGGCCGCAAGAAACTGGTGGTGCTGTCTTCGATTGTGATGTTTGTTGAGATCGCGATGATCGCGCTAGTACCAACCGGAAACCCCGACTTGGTGTTCATTGTTTTTCTGATTAACCGGATTCTCAGTGGCTTAGCGATGGCACTGGCCAGCGGTGCTGACGAGGCATTGGCCTACGACACTTTAAAGGAACAAGGCAATGAAGAGTTGTGGCCCCGAGTGCTGCAAATCCAGCTTCGTGTCGCCTCAACTGTCGGTATCTTTGTCACTCTAATTGGTGCGGCGATGTACGATGTGAACTTTATGACGAACATCTTTCATTTCCTTGGACTAGCCGAACCAGAAAGCACTAAAGACCTGATGCGTATTCCTGTGTTCGCCACCCTATTTGTAGCGATGATCGCCATCTATGCCGCGATTAATATGCGCGAAGAGAAAAAGGTGATGCCAAGCGACCAAACCAAATTGGCAACCACCATCTCAAGTCTTAAATTGACGATCGATGCGGGTAAATGGGTATTCGCTACGCCTTACGTGCTGTTCATCTTGCTCTACTACAGCCTATTCGAACACACCTCACGCATGTTCCTAACCATGAACAGCCAATACTATCTGGCGATTGATATTCCAATTATCTACTTTGGTTTTATTGGTGCGGGTATCAGCTTGCTTAAGATTATATTGGCAGGACAAAGCCGAAGATTAGCAGAGAGTATGGAGGCTAAAACCTTCATTGTGGTTATGGGATTGGCAAGCATGGCGACTTATTACTGGATCAGTTTAGGTTGGTCGATTTACGGAGTCATTCCGGCACTAGTATTAATCTTTATCATCATGACGATGAACATTTTCATCAGCTACCACCTGAATAAAAAAACCGAATCACACAACAGAGCCACCGTTCTTAGTTTCAAAGGTTTGATGTTTAACCTCGGATACGGTCTGATCGGTATCTTGTACGCTTACTACTATAAGTTGGTGTCTCAGGGCTACACCGAACAAGAAATAGAACAGAACCTTGCCTTCTTGGCCTCACTGTCTTCTTTTTTCTATTACTTCACCTTACTGTTCGTTTTGATCAGCGCGCTGTTCTACTTCAAGAACAGAAAAGAAGCGATTTTCTAAACAATCGATTGATGTCGAGTGACAAGTAAATGAAGCCGTTAAGGTTTACAGCGCAAGTTTTAAAGACCGAATATTCTTCAAAACCGAGCGATTCACGCAACTGACTATTGCTTATTAAAAGAACAAGTCGCTTCTTATATTGGTTTTATTTGTTAATATAATCAGCAAATTACATAACACATGGACGCGTCATGTCTTTTAGTTGGATAGCCTTTACTCTCCTTGCTGCCTTTAGCCAATCTTGGCGCAATGCCTTTCAAAGTAAATTAAGTGGCACCATGAGCGTGGCTGGCGTAACGTTAGCGCGATTTATTTGGGCTAGCCCTATCGCCCTAATTTATCTGTGCGCCCTCTATCAATGGCAGCCCGTATCCGCACCGGATTTTTCGGGTGAGTTTGTTTTCTATATTGTTGCTGCCGCCATCATTCAGATCCTCGCGACCGGCTTAATGGTGATGCTGTTCAAGCTCGAAAACTATGCGATAGGCGCAGGCTTAGCCAAGTGTGAAGCCCCCGTATCTGCTGTGCTATCCGTATTGTTTTTTGGTACTGCTTTGACACTAACAGGTTGGGTCGGCGTACTTATTGGTACTTTAGGCGTGCTAATCATGAGTAGCGCTTCTGGCTGGCGAAGCTTGTCCCCGAAAGTGTTCTTATTAGGTATGGCGTGTAGCACCGCCTTTGCTTTAACGTCTCTTTGGGTACGGGAAGCAAGTTTGAGCATAGGGTTGCCCTTCCCTCATAGCGCTGCTTGGGTGCTGTTCCTCGTCATTTCCCTTCAGACAGTGATTATCTGTACGTATCTCTTTTTCAGAGAACGCGACACGCTGCGCCTGATATTCAAGAAGTCGAAACTAGTCATCATGACAAGCTTAGCGAGTGTTATCGGTTCTCTGGGTTGGTTTAGCGCGATGTCGCTTCAAGCCGTGCCGTACGTAAAGACACTCGGGCAAGTCGAAGTGATCTTCATGGTGTTGATATCCTATTTCTGGTTAGGGCAAAGCATCGCGCGCAAAGACATTCTTGCGCTCATCTTGCTTTCTATCGCAGCAGTATTGGTTATGTGGCAGTGACGAGCTCGTTAATATGACTAGGACAAATTGAAGTCATATTGCGACCGTTTGTTTTCGCTTGATATAACGCTTTGTCGGCTCGGCTAATAAACCCATTCCAACTCTCATGCGGGTGAAGCTGAGCAACACCAAAACTCGATGTCAGAAACATCTCATTCCCTTGCACGGCTGAGATCTCTGAAATAGATAATCGCAGCTTACAAGCAATAGCCTGTGCTTGTAGGAAATTAACATTGGGCAATAAAATCATTATCTCGTCTCCGCCAAAACGAAACGCACTGGCTGTTGGCGATGTTTTGATTGCACTTTGAACCATTTCAGCAAAAGACTTGATCACGAGATCACCCACAATGTGTCCGTGTTGGTCATTGATCGACTTAAAGTTATCAATATCCATCATAATGGCACTAACAGGTGCAGTCCCCGCCTGCTTCATGACGACTGGAACCATTTCATCTAAAGCTCTGCGGTTTCCAAGTGCCGTTAGAGGATCGCTGTAGGACAGCTCGTGAATAGAACTAAGCAACCTTGCGTTAATCAGCCAAAGCATTGTAAAGCTCATCGACACAATAAGAACGATGCTCACTAAAAAGGCAAGTTGATGAATGAGAGTGGCCGCCATGAAATCCTGGAGCTCAGTTGAAAATAGCGTCACCACAACTCGAAAAACCATAAACCCGCCATATATCGTAAATGACGAGGCCATCATCCGAATACCTAGAGTCAAGTCATCACGCCGGCCCTTTAATACCGCAAAGGCAGTGCAAAGAGTCACAAAAGCCAGATATAAACTAATGAGGATAATTCGAGCCTTTATGGAAGGCTCATAGAACGTGAAGTAAATAAAACATGGCAAAAGAGCCAACATCATTAGACTACTGAGGTAGGTGCATTTGAGAGAGTATTCTCGAAACAGACATAAGCTATACAAGGCGAGATGAAAACCAAGCGCAATGACCATATTGGCACCAATAACGGTGACCCAATCAGGGAACTCCCCTCTTAGGCTCAACATCAACGGCCCAGTTCCGATAACAAATATTGAAATGGAAAAGATTGAAAGCCCTTTAATGGACTGTTGAGTGAATTGAAATAACAACAAGCCAATACAGTAAATGAAAGAGAACAAAATAATAATAAAATTAAGTGTTCTCATATCCAGCGAAAAACCATCCATGATTTTCTATCTTCCATACGCAACCAAATTTCAACATGGTCAATAATCATGCAAACCACAAAAACATTCACCATGTGAATCTTTTTATTTTATAAAAAAAGGGGGTAGATCACATATGCGGAGATTTTTATCGCATGAGTCCATGATATGGATAGGCATGTAACACTCGCCCCCATAGAGTTTTATCGCATCACTGAATCTACAGGCTTCTGCACTCGTTACTTGGTTGAATGACGACTGTCTGGCATTATGCGCCCAAGAAATCTCTAGGGCTGTTGACCTTAGTTATTATACAGCAAAGAATGAACGAAGGTAGTCAGTGGTAGAAAACAGCCAACAATTAAGTGACCGTTACGACGAACATGGTTACTTTGTTATCAGAAATTATTTCAATGAAGCTCAAATTGCATCGCTTAGAAAAGTCGTGCTGAAATTTCATGAATCATGGAAAGCAGACAACGAAGAATTCTATAAAGAAGAAGCATTTAACTCGTCTTTAATTACGGGAAGCGAGTATTTGCCTGCCGACGATAGAAGCGTGCTTTTCGACTTCATAAGCTCGAAACAAGTGATGGATGTGGTTGATGCGGTGATTCCGAACAAGCCGGCATTCATGAATACACAGCTGTTTTTCAACCCAGTAAACCCGCAGCAAAAAGACTTCTGGCATCGTGACTGTCAATACGACTACGACATTGATGACCAGATGAAAGTCATCATGGAAACCCAAGTATTGCATCTGCGAGTGCCCCTTTTTGATGAGCCCGGCATGGAACTTATCCCCGGCACGCACAAACGTTGGGATAACGAAGAAGAGTACAATGTTCGCCAAGAAGAAAACGGCAAAGTGAGCAGCGATGACATCTCTGGTGGTAAGCAGATACCATTAGCCGCCGGTGACTTATTGGTGTTTTCAGCGGACATGATCCACCGAGGCCGATATGGCTTGGATCGTTTGGCTTTGGATATTTTGATCTTTGATTCGGCGGCAGACTATGTCGACTACGTTGATAACGACTGTTTACCGACGCCAGCTATGTTAAGCAATATTAGCGACCCAAGGTTGTTTATGAACACGCTACACTTAAAATCAATGCAGTACTCATAATCCATAAAGGTGCCCAAACTATGACTGACACTAAGCAAAATACCCGAATTAGCCAGTTCCGTTTCGGTCAGCCAAAAGAATCTCTCAAGTTAGAACATGTCGCTTTAGGGGTACTAGACAAAGATAAAGTTCGCGTACAAATTGAAGCGACTAACATCAACCCTAGTGATCTGTTGTCGATTTATGGTGTGGGCCAATACAAACATAGCCATCAGCCTCCGAGAGTACCGGGATTTGAAGCGGTAGGAAGGATTGTAGAATCCAGCAGTGCTGAGTTTATAGTGAATCAACGAGTGCTTGTGGCAACCAGTGGAACATGGCAGAACTATGTCGATGTATCGCCAGATGATCTGTTCCAAATTCCTCAACATTTAGACAATGGCTACGCCTGTCAGTTGTACATTAATGCGCTAACCGCATGGGTGCTAACGACAGAAATAGCCAAGCTGACCCAAGAGGATGTGTTGATCATCAACGCGGGCAGTTCAGCCATCGGTAAGATCTTCTCCCAGTTATCAGCATCACTCGGCTTCAACATCATTGTCGTTACATCACAGCAGACACAATACCCTGCCACTTCCTGTTGGGTGATAGATGCGAACGCTGATCTAGTTTCTCAAATTAAGGCATTAGGCTTGCCTATGCCAACCGTTGCCTTTGATGCGATTGGCGGCTCACCCGGAACCGATCTTGTTCACACCCTTGGCAACAACGGGCGCTTTATCAACTATGGGACGCTGTCGTTGGATTTTTACGAGCCACGCTTCTTTGAGTACGCGAAAAACCAACACATCGATTTCAGCACCTTCTTCTTGCGTTATTGGGAGGAAGCAGAAGGTAAAGATGTTCGCCGTGATAAGTTCACGACCATGCTAGATCACTTCATCACAAACGACATTCAGCTCGACGTTGACCGCTATCTACCATTCGATGAAGTGCAAACCGCGATTGATCTCATTGAATCGAAAACCACACGCCTAGAGGGCAAGATCATCTTACTGCCACAGTAAGTGAGAGTTGGACGATATATACCTTGTTTATTTCAACAGGCAAGACGTTTAACAGCTTACAAGCGTGCTTGTTAATACACCATCGCTTAGGAAGTTTGATTAAAGAAATCGAAGATTGAAAAGATAGCGAAGAGTTGTGGTGCATTTCTCCATAACTTAAGTGGTTACGAGATGGTCATGAATCACATTTATTTGAAACATCAATTAGTTATATCATTAGAAATATGATACTGATCACCCATAAGATAACCTCGATTCTATATGGTAGCGTCATACTTAAAACCACGATGTGAACATACTTATGAAAAGACACATACTATCAAGCGCCATCCTACTCTCTCTAGCCTTTCCCACCTTTGCAGCTGATGGCGATATACACGATGTCACGATACTGGGTACTTCAGATATCCACGGTCATTTTATGGCGTGGGATTACGCGGCAGATAAACTCAACACTCGTGGTAGCTTGAGCCAAATCGCGACCAAAGTTGGTGAGATCCGCAAAGAGCAATCTAACATTATCCTTGTCGACGCTGGCGATACCATCCAAGGCAACTTCGTAGAAACCTTCAAAGACGAGCCCGTTGATCCAATGATGCTTGGCTTTAATCACATGAAATACGATGTGTGGGTTTTAGGTAACCACGAATTCGACTTTGGCCTCAAAACCCTCAACAGGGCCGTTACCCAATTTAAAGGGCAGTCTCTCGGTGGCAACATCAAGAACAAAAACGGAAACCCATTCCTGCCTGGTTACACCATCCTAGAACGCGGTAGCATTAAGATCGGCGTGATCGGAATGGATACCCCAATGACGGAGGTCTTTGCGCAAGGTACCAACCGTTTAGAAGGCGTCACTTTCACTAATCCAACCTTGGAAGTGAAGAAAATCGTCAAAGAGATTGATGATAAAGTGGATGCCATCATATTGGTTGCCCATATGGGAATTGAGAACGAGAATGACATTGCCGACACCGGTGTCACCGACATTGCCAATGCAAACCCAGAGCTTGATGCCATCGTCGCTGGCCACATGCACACTCGCATCGATAAAGCCGTTGTAAATGGCGTTATTATTACTGAACCCGACAGATATGGCCGCGCCCTATCTCGTATCGATCTTCAATTTGAAGAGCGCGATGGCACATTCACTCTCGTCAACAAAGACAGCTTCACCTATAAAATTAAAGGTATCGACTCTGATGAGAATATGGACGAGTTATACCAGCCTTACCACAAACAACTCCGAGAAATGGCGAACAGACCTGTCGCTCAACTTACCGGCGTTGATTTAGTCCCAGAAAACGAAATCCGCGGTATCCCTCAAGTCCATGTTCAAGACACAGGCATCAGTGCGCTATTCCAAGAAGCGAGCTTCTTCTATGCACCTAAAGCCAATGTCATCGCACTTCAAATAGACAACGACAATGCCAAGCTCGATATTGGCCCAATCAAAGCCAAAGACATCGCGTACAACTACCAATACGCAGGTGGCGAAATCACTGTCTACCAGATGACAGGCAAAGAGCTGAGAACCTACATGGAATGGTCTGCGGGCTACTTCAACTCAGTACAACCTGGCGATGTAACCTACAGTTTTAACCCTGAACGCAGAGCATCAAAATACTCGACCAATGACTTCTTCGCGGGCGTGGCTTATACCATCGACCTTACTCAGCCTGCAGGTACACGCATTACCAACCTCGCGTTTGCAGATGGCACTCCGGTTACAGATCAAACAGAAATCCGTATTGGTATGAATAGCTATCGAATGGGTCATCTAACCAAGAAAGGCGGCGTGCTAGAAGGCGAATCGTTCCCTGTACTTTTTGATACGGAAGCAGAGTATGGAGAAGAAGCAGGCACAATCCGTAATATGACCATCAAATATCTTAAAGAAGAAAGGAACGGTCAGTATGAAGGTAAACCTCAACAACGATGGGCACTTTCTGGTTTAGAAAGCCGTTATAATGAACAACGAGAGATAGTGAAGTCATTGATTAATGATGAAACCATATCAATCCCGACCAGTGACGATGGCCGCTACACAAACATCGCTTCTATCAACGTAAAAGAACTGATGTTCAAATCTGACGAAGCCAAACAAGCAGCCATAACCACACGCGAAAAGAAACTGGCGCAGGCGACTGAGCAAGAGAGTAAGCAAATCAAACGCGAAATCACTCTGATTGAAGCGCTCAATTAACCCCTGACCTCAACCAATAACGACTTAACGACGCTTAGAGCGTGGTTAGGTCGTTGATTACGGAAAGTTGAGTACGATCCATATTAAGTGACGTTGAAAAATAGAAGTAAAAGCAGACTCTTTGACACACTCATTACTATTGTAAGCAAGTACTTTGCAACTTGAAGGCTACACCGCCTCCCCCCCTTTTAGTAAAACCTAATAAATCAGATAGTTATCCACAGGTAGCCCCATTTCTTTATCTTGCCTTCCATCACATGCATGTTGATAATACGAAGAATCTCTCACATAAGGCGAGAGCTTCTTTATAGGTAATAATATGAATAACCCTGAATTGGTTTTCGCTATCGCTGCTTTGTTAGGTGCCTTAGCAAAATTAATCCTCGCAATAAAGTCCAAGTAACTAGATTTTCTTGGGCCTTACTAACCCTGATTGGCTTCAACCAATCGGGGGCGTTTTCTTTTAAAACGAATTGGAATTGGGACAATTTTTAACATAGATATTTATTATCTATAAACAGCCCCAAAAGCCTCCTAGGTGACTCTAAGCTCCCACAAACACCTGTATTCCTCCTCACACTGATCTATTTCTCTCTTTTCGCAGTACAAGTTATTAATTATTCGATATAAATCGCTTTCTTTTTCAAATTGTTGTCTACAGTTTTATAGAGCTTGTCGCTTCAGTAATTGCCACAAGTAACGACACCTTTTGATGGTAGGTTTTGGTTATAAGGAAAGGAAATGGAAAGCCCAATTGTCACACTCACACATGCCAGCAAAAGCTTTGTTGATGGTAAAGACACTCATAGCGTGTTGGAAAATGTCGACTTCGCTTTGGCAACAGGGGCAAGCGTGGCTTTGACAGGGGCGAGTGGTAGCGGGAAAAGTACTCTGCTGAACATCATTGCGGGGTTTGAACCTCTATCTGGTGGTGAGTTGTGGCTCGATGGCGAGAACACATCAAATTGGAAAGATCCACAATGGAGCCGATTTCGTCATCAAAAATTGGGCGTTATCTTTCAACAGTTCAACTTATTGACCCCACTCAACGTAAAACAAAACATCGCCTTCCCTCTTCATTTAAATCAACAGAAATGGAGCGACTGGTGCGATTATTTAGTTGATGCATTGGGCATCAGTGAGCTACTCGAAAGACACGTATCCGCACTCTCTGGCGGTCAGCAACAACGGGTGGCAATAGCGCGTGCGCTTGCCCATAAACCCAAACTACTGCTTGCCGATGAACCCACAGGCAACCTCGACCACAAAGCAGGCATTGAGGTAATGAAGCTGCTGAGTGAAATCACTACACAAGGCAACACTGCCGTGCTTTTGGTTACGCACAGCCCAGAATGCGCCAGCTTTATGCAGACAAAATTGGTGTTAGACGATGGTTGTTTAAGGTACGTAGATCTAACCCCAAGAGCAGCAACGTTGTGAGTCATTCAATGAAGCAAACTGGCTTTGCTCAGAACCAGCTCACCCATACCAAACTGACTCTGAATCTATTCGCGGCGCACTATCGTCAATCACCATTGCAAGCCGCAGCGATTCTGATCGGCATTGTGTTAGCGGTCACCTTGTTTGTCGCAGTGCAAGCCATCAACCTCAATGCCAAGCGCAGTTATGCAGAATCGACCGAGCAACTTAGCGCTCAAGCGCAGAACCTTATCATTCCACCAGCAGGGCAAAACTATTTGCCGGAATCGCTCTACTTCAGCTTAAGACAAAGTGGATTAAGCGCAGCGCTACCTGTTATTGAAGGGCGAGTAAGAGACGAGCAAGGTCGACGTTGGTCAGTTCAAGGCAGTGAGTTGATCGCCGCCCTCACTTCAAGATCTCGTCACGCTCGCATCGACGAACAAAGCAACACTCAAACCAAAGAACCAAACATTTCCCTGTTCGACAATGCCTTACCTTTGCCGCAACTCTTAGCGGGTGAACCCATTGTGATGATGAGCCAGTCGCAACACCAGAACTTGGGAGGAGTAGACACACTCACTTTGGATGAAGTGCTCACTCAAGTGGTAGTGCTACCAGATGAATGGCAGCTAGGTAGCCGAATGTTGATGGATATTGGGTTCGCTCAGCAACTGCTTAACAAACAAGGGCAACTGAGCTACATCGCTATTTTTGACACTAACAGCAATGCTCAGGATAAATGGCAAAGCCTTATTGGCGAGCAAGGGCAATGGATATCCAACAACCAAAGCACGGATCTCGGTTCAATTACCGATAGCTTTCACCTTAACCTCACCGCCATGAGTTTGTTGGCGTTTTTGGTTGGCCTGTTCATCGCTTACAACGGTGTGAAGTACAGTTTGCTGAAACGTAATCGGCTGTTGGTACAAATTCAACAAGCTGGGATTGCGCCAAGCATCGTATTTTCAGCTCTGTTAGTCGAGCTGACTGTTTTAGTCACACAGGGCGCGTCGCTTGGTTTCATTCTCGGCATTCAACTCAGCCATTGGCTACATCCCACCGTCGCAATAACGCTTGAGCAACTTTATGGTGCAACACTGCTTCCCGGCACATGGCAGTGGCAATGGTTAGTGCAAGCACTGCTACTCACGCTAGCCGCAACGCTTGTCGCGTGTTGGCAGCACTTTAAACAGCGGGTACGACAACCCCTCTCTTCCCATGGTGGTTTCTATCAAGCGCCGGAAGCGTCTAACGAAAATCAGCTGTTTGTTATCGGGTCAGTATTAACTATTCTCGCGTTAGCAGGTTTATGGATGAGCGAACATCATCGCTTCACCATGGAATGGCTCGGTGTGTTAGTGGTATCGATTCCTTTGTACCTGCCCAAAACGCTAAGCGTGCTAGCGAACTGGAGCGAAAAACGCACCCAATCGGGGTTAATACAATATCTGTTCGCTGAGCTGCGTGAACTTATCTCCCCTCTCTCCCTTGCCATGATGGCGTTGCTTCTCGCTGTCACCGCCAATATCGGAATGAATACCTTAGTCGGCAGCTTTGAATCCACGTTAAAGCAATGGCTTGAACAGCGCTTACATGCCGATATTTACGTTAGCCCTGCCCAAGGTGAAATCGCGAATGTCGAACGTGCGTTAGAGCAGTTTGAAAATGTTGAAACCGTTTATAAGCAATATTATGTCGACGATAACTTGCAGGGTTTACCGACTTTGCTCGGCACTAAAGACAAAGACACACTTGAGCAAACCATGGTGTTCCAATCCCACCTTGATGATTTCTGGACGCGCTTTTACCAAGGTGAATTCGTGGCAATCAGCGAACCTACGGCAGTGAAGCTCGGCTTGTCCCTTGGAAGCCGACTCAAGCTCGACGCGATCCAAGACAAAACACTCATCGTCGGGGCGATTTTCCACGATTACGGCTCACCGAATGGCGAAGTGTTACTTTCACCTAATTTATGGCTCGAAAACGGATTTACTGATTTACCCACCAGCTTGGGAATCAAAGTTTCTGGCGACCCACAAGTGGTGTACGAACAGCTACGCCAACAACTCAATCTGCACCTAGGTCAGCTTTACGATCAAGCACAGATCAAATCGATCGCGTTGGATATATTCTCACAAACCTTTGCTATCACTCGGGCGCTTAATGGCGTCACTTTAATGGTGGCGGTGATAGGGTTGTTCTGCGCCTGTTTCATGTTGCTCGATGCACGCAAAGCCGCTATTGCAAGGTTGTACGCGCTCGGTGTTAGTCAGAAAAAATTGATGGCGATGGTGGTCGGGCAAATCGTTGTTCTGGTCGCCTTCACTCTGGTTATCGCCTTACCACTCGGCGCTATGGTCGGTTATGTGTTGACGGACATCGTTACCCTGCGCGCCTTTGGTTGGAGCTTAAATTACGTATGGAATTGGAGTGACGCACTCAGCATCGCAGCCATCACCATTTTAGTCGCTGTGTTTGCGACCTTGATTCCACTGTGGCGTTTGGTCAGTAAACCCGTGGTATCCAGTTTACAAAGTGAGGTGTTGTGATGAGTCGACCAATGAGAATTTTCGTTCTCACACTTGGCATCTTACTCCTTTTAGGGTGTGAGGAGTCCACTCAACCATCAGCTCAAAATATGGGTTCGATACTCGGTACTGAAACACAAACCGAGAATGAAACGGCAATCGATCAAGCGCAATTTTCTCCGGTAGTAAAAGGTATCGACATCACTTTCCCTGCCGACCATCAAGCGCACCCTGATTTTCGTCATGAATGGTGGTATTTAACCGCAAACTTGATTGATGAAAAAGGCAATACGTTAGGCGTGCAATGGACACAGTTTCGCTTTGCGGCTGCACCACATGAAAGTGGCAATAGCACCAAGGAAACTACGTGGCAAAGTCAGCAGATTTACATGGCGCACAGCGCTGTCACCACTAAAAATAAACACTATGCCGATGAAAAATGGTCACGTGACCAAGCTGAACTGGCGGGTGTAAGCGATTCGCCGTTTCGTGTTTACCTCGATGATTGGCAATGGACGTCGACGACCGATGACCTGTTCCCAGCTACATTGGTCGCTAACTCGGGTCAATTTGGATATTCGCTTAAGTTAACCAACAACGCGCCATATCAAAAGCAAGGCGAACAAGGCTACAGCACTAAAAGTAGCGATGGCAAAGTGGCTTCCTATTACTACAGCCAACCATTCATCAATGTATCGGGCGAGGTAACTATTGATGGCGTCACCCATCAAGTTTCCGGCAAAGGTTGGATAGACAGAGAATGGAGCTCGCAGTTTTTACTCGACTCGCAACAAGGTTGGGATTGGTTTGCGCTAAGGCTGAGTGATGAAACCAGCTTGGTGGTATTTCAACTTCGAAACTCAACTACAGGCAAAGCCAGCTATTCTCATGCGAGGTTGATGAATCAAGATGGCTCCGGCATCGCGATTAAGCAGCAAGACATCAGCTTAACCGCCATCAAGCAAACTAAAATCGACGGGCGTGACTACCCAACAGAGTGGCAAGTTTCGATTCCAAGCCAGCAAATAGAACTGACCGTCTCGGCACTCAATCCAAATGCCAAAATGCCGCTGTCGGTTCCTTATTGGGAAGGGCCAATTGAAATCAAAGGTTCTCATTCTGGGTCTGGCTATATGGAGTTGACTGGGTATTAAGTCCTGTATTAATAAAGGTGAAATCTGACAACAAATACATCCGTTCTGTTAGGAACAACAACGAACTACAACAAACGGTTCTTATACTGCTCTGGCGTTTGGTTCGCGTAACGTTTGAACATGGTGATAAATGGGCTTGCTTGGTTATAACCCAATGTAAGAGCGACCTCTTTAACCGATTGGCCGTTTCTCAACAAGTCCATTGAGTATAGGTAGCGCACTCGCAGTCGCCACTCGGTAAAGCTCATTCCAAGCTCGGTCTGGCAGTGGCGAGAAAGGGTTCTTTCCGTGGTGTGGACACGTTCAGCCCAATCTTTCAGCGTCACTTCATCGGTTGGGTTCTCTTCAACAGAAGCCAATATAGGCGCTAGATACTTATTATCGGTTGAAGGCAAGAAGTGGTGTTCAACCTCACGCTGCGCAAGTTGGTCAAGCAGTACCTGAACGAGCCTTTGGTCTTGCTCGGTTTCCGCAACATTGATCCCACGATCGCGAAAATCATCGATAATAGAAGACACAATCGGCGTGATCTTTATAAGGCTAGTTTTATCTGGCAGGTGTTGCGTGAGTTCTGGGGCGATATTTAGTGAACAGTAGTCCAAAGGCTTACGGTTATAACTGCAATGCATCACCCCGGCCGGTACCCAAATCGCTAGATGTGGTGGCGCTAGAAATCGAGTGCTTTCCGCTTCCATCTCTAATATACCACCACTGATCAATTGAACCTGTCCCCATGAGTGGCTATGAACTCGGGTTTCAGTGTTCGAAAGAAACGCTTCAAAATTCATAAATACGTTGGATGGTGCCTTATCAATTAATAAGGATGGATGAAGGTTTCTGGAGTGTTTTTTCAAACTTGTCTTCCTATCGCGCTTAATGTCTTTCTAAAGATACTTGTAAGTATAACGACCTGTCAAACTAGCCGCACCAACTCATTCGCCACGGAATTCACATGCATTACCTATTACCATTTTTTACAGTCTGTATCTGGGGCGCCAATGCAATCGTCAACAAGCTTGCTGCAAGCACCATAGAACCTAGCGCAATGAGTTTTTACCGCTGGTTTTTTGCGATGTTAATTCTCACGCCTTTCTGTATTCGCCCAGTGATGAAACAGTGGGCTGTCATTAAGCCAAACTTATCGAAATTAGCGTTCCTCGGCTTTTTAGGCATGGTGTTGAATCAATCTCTAGGTTACTACGCCGGCTTAACCACAACCGCCTCTAACATGGCATTAATCACTTCTTTGGTTCCATTGGTCAGTGTATTTTTAAGCGTCCCTTTGCTGCACAAGTCGATTTCTAGTTTGAGTATTGTTGGCGGTGTGTTGTCACTATCAGGCTTAGCCCTGATGTTAGGCAAAGGCGATCCGTTATTCTTCATGCATCAAGAATTGACTCAAGGCGATGGCTATATGCTAATTGCAGCCTTTGTTTATGCTTCTTACTGTGTACTACTGAAACGCTGGAAAATGCCAATCAGTAGCTGGGTGGTGATATACATTCAGGGTCTGTTTGCTGTCGCGATGCTTACGCCACTTTGGCTTACCAGCGAACAACTGTTACCACCGCAACAAGCGATCCCATTGATAGCTTACGCCGCGGTTGCCGCTTCGATTTTAGCGCCTTGGATGTGGGTGAAAGCAATTGACACCATTGGTGCTGACTCAAGTGCGATGTTCATGAATTTGCTTCCGGTTGTTGCGATCGTATTAGCCGCGACATGGCTTGGTGAAGAGATTAACCAGTTCCACATCATTGGTGGTGTGATGGTGATTTCAGGTGTCATCCTTGCTCAAATCAGAAGAAAACCAAGGCTTGAGGCTCCTCTCCCTCAACAAAGCTAAACGCATTACCCAACGCTCACATTAGGGTAAAAATTCAAACTCACGTTTCACACAGCAAATGAGAGTGGCTACTGTAATCCATACTATGATGAGCCCTTACAGCAAGCGAGTAAAACGGAAGATCAGGCTAATCGCTTCGCTTTATACCAGCATGCTGAGTCACTACTTAACGAATCAGCAGCAGTTATGCCTTTATATCACTATAATCACACTCGATTAGTGCGAAATACACTCAAAGGCTTCCCTAACAACAATCCGAAAGGAAATATCTACGCGAAGGATCTATACTTCATAAAAGAGTAAAAGTGAGCTGAAGAATAAATAGTTTTAACTACCACTTTAGTGGTAATTGCGATAAAGTCACTTTAACTAAACCAAACAAGCAACGGTTAGTTGGCAAACAATAAAAGGTACCGACATGAGTACCTAAAGGCTTAGAAACACCTAGCATTACGCTAGGTGTTTTTTTTGCAATCTACCCTTTCTTTTAGCTTACTCTCGATTGTCTTTCCGTGTTTATCTCTCACCTTGAAACTCAATAACCATCAATATTCATCGGTTCGTCATCCGTTTGAAAAAAATAGTCTTAACCGTGAGATTATCCGCTTTAATTTCTATCATCTTATGTATATTGTTATTAGTAAGTAACAAGCATGTTATGCAGCATAATAATGAAGGAAGATAGATGAGCAGTAACAATAGCCGACAAGATGGTAAACGAGACGTTACTCTGCGTTTTTTAGCTGAACCCGGGGATGTGAACTTTGGTGGTAAAGTTCATGGTGGCGCAGCAATGAAATGGATCGATTTAGCAGCCTACGCTTGTTCCGCAGGTTGGAGCGGTAAATACTGTATAACAGCCTATGCAGGCGGAATTCGATTCGTTGCCCCAATTCATGTAGGCAACCTTGTGGAAGTAAGTGCAAAGGTCATTTACACAGGTTCATCTTCAATGCATATCGCTATCGACGTGCAAGCAAGCGACCCTAAAGAGCTCAATAACCGCCTAACAACTCACTGTATCGTTATTATGGTCGCTGTCGATGAGAATGGTAATCCGACTAAAGTGCCAGAGTGGATACCAGAGACGCCAGAAGACATCGAATTACGAGATTCGGCTATTCGCCTAATGAACATGCGAAAACAGATTGGTGAAGAGATGGAAGCTCACGTGAAGTACCTGAAATAAGGTCCACCAGCAGCCCTCCCCCTATAAAACTTTATTACAATGCCAAGCGCCTGCTTGGCATTGATCTATTTGATACCTTCGTGCTCTACACCGCCAAATCCGCTGCATGCGTATTTCGGTGATTGC
>NZ_JBFRMS010000042.1:0-6307 GCF_041470505.1 Vibrio sp. 10N.261.55.C5 | reverse complement strand
GCGAAATCTTTAGCAACACCACCGTACACTTTTGCAAGAGTAGTACAGATAGCAGCAGTTAGAGTTGTTTTACCGTGGTCAACGTGGCCGATAGTACCAACGTTTACGTGCGGTTTCGTACGTTCAAATTTTTCTTTAGACATGGGGTGTCCCTCTAGGTACGGATTAGGTGGCTTAAAATAAGACCACGCAACCAAAAAAAATGGTTTTCTTTATTAAAGGAGAAGAAGCTTTAGACTGGTGCTAATACCCAGAGTCGAACTGGGGACCTCACCCTTACCAAGGGTGCGCTCTACCGACTGAGCTATATCAGCACACAAAATGAGTTGGAGCGTGCAGCGGGAATCGAACCCGCATCATCAGCTTGGAAGGCTGAGGTAATAGCCATTATACGATGCACGCAACACGTAACTCTGTTTGAGCTATTTAACCTTTAGAATATGGTGGAGAGGGACGGATTCGAACCATCGAAGGCAGTGCCAACAGATTTACAGTCTGCTCCCTTTGGCCACTCGGGAACCTCTCCAAATTTTGAGCTTTCTCTCGCTTGCCTTATAGGAAGGGAGAAAGTGGTGCCGACTACCGGAATCGAACTGGTGACCTACTGATTACAAGTCAGTTGCTCTACCTACTGAGCTAAGTCGGCACAAGTGGGGCGCATTTTATTGAATGATTTTCCACCTTGCAATAGTAAATTGAAAAAAAGTGCAAAATTCTCTGACCAAACTCCTACATACGGCTATTTAGCTCAAGGTTTACTTCTTTAACCCGCATCTAGTACAGGAAGATATTTTATTTATCTATCGCTTGATGTATTTTCCATGCACTTGTTTTGTTATCCACTATAGAGTTTTGTATGAGCCCATTTATGTCATTTGACCGCGAACGTTGGTCTGAGCTAAGGAATTTAGTTCCGATGACACTTTCTGAGAGCGACTTAAAAGAGCTTCAAGGCATCAATGAAAAGCTCACAATGGAAGAGGCAGTAGAGATCTATCTACCGCTATCTCGTCTATTGAACCTCTATGTGGCAGCCAGACAGAATAGAAACTCGGTACTCCACCAATTTCTAGATAAGAAAGAGAAAGCGCCACCTTTTATCATCGGTATTGCGGGTAGCGTAGCCGTTGGCAAAAGTACCACTGCGCGTCTGCTTAAAGCCCTACTCTCTCGCTGGGAAAACCACCCAAAAGTTGAACTAGTGACAACCGATGGCTTTTTATATCCGAATGAGGTGTTAAAAGAGAAAGGGTTGATGAGCAAAAAGGGCTTTCCGGAGTCTTACGATATCAAGCGTTTAGTGAACTTTGTTTCGGATGTAAAGGCATGCAAGAGAAATGTCACAGCCCCTGTTTACTCGCATCTTACGTACAACATTACTGATGACGTTAAGTGCGTCGACCTACCAGATGTGCTTATTATTGAAGGACTTAATGTCTTACAAACCGGAATGAATTATCCACACGAACCACATCGCGTGTTTATTTCAGACTTCCTTGATTTCTCACTCTATGTTGACGCTGATAGCCAACAAATCAAAGAGTGGTACGTCAATCGTTTTATGAAATTCCGCGATGGTGCGTTTACTAAGCCTGGCTCTTACTTTAGTCATTACACTAAATTATCGAACCAAGCCGCATTGGATAAAGCAGAAGGTATCTGGAGTTCAATTAATGGCTTGAACCTAGAACAAAATATCCTTCCGACACGAGAAAGGGCTCACCTGATTCTACGCAAAGGCGCAGATCATATGGTTGAAGAAGTGTTACTAAGAAAATAGTAACGCTTTAGTCGCCTTTTCTTAGCGATATCTCGCCACCGATATAGCTCTCAACACCATTCTCAGTTTTGAGCAATACAGCGCCTTGTTCATCGATGCCTTGAACAACACCTTCAATTTCTCTAGGTCCAATGATCAGCCTAACATTGCGACCTAAGAAATTATCCAAGCGGTTCCAACGCTCTACAAAATTGGACATTCCTTTCAACTCATAGTCGACAAGTGACTTATCCCAAGCATTGATCAGAGCCTGCGCTAACTGGTTACGGTCTGGCACCTTCCCATCACACACTTCTTTAAGGGAAGTCCATGGCTGGCCAATACCTGATGTTGTTGGATCCATGGATAGGTTTAGCCCTAAACCAATCACAATATGTGCAGCGCCACCAGACTGTCCTGACAGCTCGACCAAGATACCTGCCAGCTTCTTGTCATTGTGGTAAAGGTCGTTCGGCCATTTGAGCTTTACACCTTCTACGCCCATCTCTTCCAAAGCTTCAACAACAGCTACGCCAACCACAAGGCTTAAGCCCATTGCGGCAGCCATCCCTGCGTCGAGTCTCCAATACATTGAAAGATAGAGGTTTGCACCGAATGGCGATACCCACTCTCGTCCACGGCGTCCACGACCCGCAGCTTGATATTCAGCAATACAGACAGAACCCGATTCGAGGGTGTTAGTGCGCTCTAATAGGTGCTGGTTTGTAGAACCTATGATGGGAATCAGCTCAAGAGAAGCATCGCGACTAACTGCTGACAATTTGTCTTGGTCAAGCATATCCAAACGACTGGCTAGCTTGTAACCCTTGCCTTGTACTCGGTAGATATCTAAACCCCACTCTTGAATACCTTTAATGTGCTTACTGATAGCCGCTCGTGATACACCAATCATTTCACCTAGGTTTTCACCTGAATGAAACTCACCGTCAGCAAGACACCTCAATAGCGCAAGCTTGGTACTGTGTTCTCTCATGCCAATGACTCCAAAGCCTTGTCTAGGTTTGTCTCGCAGTCTCGTCCCATAAAGCGCACTTCATGTTCTAATCGAATATCGAATTTATTCAAAACGGACTGACGTACTTGCTCTGCAAGCTTAAGAATGTCCACAGCAGAAGCCTCATCATAATTTATGATAACCAATGCTTGGTTGGGGTGAACCTGAGCACCACCTTCTGTCACACCCTTGAACTGGCATTGATCAATCAGCCAGCCAGCAGCAACTTTGATCATGTCATTACTCTCATAGCCGACAATATTTGGATATAGAGCTAACAAGCGATCAAAATGATCTTTGGTGATCACAGGGTTTTTGAAGAAACTGCCCGCATTCCCTTGTACTCTAGGGTCTGGTAGCTTACTTGAACGGATAGCACACACTTCATCAAATATAGTGCGAGGAGAGAGTGTATCGGCTGCTAGGCTTTTTAACGGGCCATAGTGATTGCATGGCTCCCACTCTTTCGACAACGTTAAACCAATCGCAACAACAATCGCTTTACCGTAGAGAGCGTGTTTGAAAATAGAATCTCGGTAACCAAAGAGACACTCTTCTTTGTTTAATCGCTTAACTGTATAAGTATCCAGACACAGAATATCGACATACTCGCATACATCTTGCAGCTCAACACCATACGCACCAATATTCTGAATTGGAGCAGAGCCTGAACAGCCGGGTATCATTGCTAGGTTTTCTAGACCACCCAACCCCTTATCCACACTCCACTCAACCAAGCTTGGCCAATCCTCGCCACCACTTACATGCAGTAGGTGATGACTGTCCGTCTCGGCCAGCTCAACCCCGGCTAATTTATTCACGATGACCAGGCCAGCGAAGTGCTCAGTAAAAAGCATATTACTGCCCTTACCCAGTATTAACTTAGGCAAAGCTGACCATTTAGGGTCTTTGTAAAGCGAAATAAGTTCTTCGGTAGTGGTGACTTCAACCAACACATCACACGTCTGATCGATGGAAAAAGTATGAACATTTTTTAAACTAGCATTGAGATGGAATTGCATGGCGATATTCAATTAACTTACACTGCGGTCATTCTACAGCAGATAAACCAATGGCGCAGTGACTGAATGAACAATGTCATCATTACTCAATTAGACCCAGTAAAGGTTCCCCTAGTTAAACGTTTCTATAAAGAACACTACCCAACGGGAAAAGCGAATAAGAGTGAACTGATCTACTCGTTATTGCTGGATAACGAGCTATGCGGTGTCGTGCGTTTTCGTACAATAGAAAATAATCGTTTACTTACTGGAATGGCGATATCAAAACAACATCGCGGTCAGCAATTAGGCTCCCAGCTTATGGATTATTGTGCGCAACATACGCTTACGGAAGACGATTACTGCTTTGCTTACGCTCATCTCACCAATTTTTACGCGCGACACAAATTCGTACAAGTAGACCCCAAAGATCTACCAAATGGTTTAAGAGTTTTATACGAGCGCTATTTGAATAGCGGAAAAGATCTCATTCCTATGCATTATCAGCAAAATTGTTAGAGAATGCCTCGATTATCTAGTATTTGGTACTATCCCTTTGGTAAAATTAAAGGTTCGCAATTTTGCATATTTTTAAGGTAAAACAGTCAATATGATTGCCAGTAGGAATCCATTCATACAGTTGCCAACCATAGCGCAGAATCCTGACAAGTTTGAAGTACTACTATCAGCGCAAGAGTTTCGAACTCGTCTACTTGATGAGATATCTCGCGCAACGACTCGTATTAGTTTAGTCGCTTTGTATCTTGAAGATGATGAGGCTGGCCGTGAGATCCTAACTGCCTTATATGAAGCAAAGCAAAAGAATCCAGAATTAGACGTGAGCGTTTGTGTCGATTGGCACCGAGCGCAGCGCGGATTGATTGGTGCAGAGTCTTCTGAAGGCAATGCAGCCATGTATAAAGAGTTTGCTGAAAGATATCAGCATTCTGTGCCTGTCTATGGCATTCCAGTTCGTGGCAAAGAAGTCTTTGGCGTATTGCACTTAAAAGGCTTTATCGTCGATGACAGCGTAATATACAGCGGTGCAAGCCTTAACAATATCTACCTGAATTACCATGACCGCTATCGCTTTGATCGTTACCACGTTTTAAACAACGCGGCTCTTGCTGACTCAATGTTTGCCTACGTACACGAACAGATGGTTGCGGACAGCGCTGTTTATGACCTGGCTGATAAGAACAAGCCTGCGACCAAAGAACTGAAACCAGCGATTCGTCAGTTTCGTGCATCATTGGCAAGGTCTCAGTATCAATTCGATGGTCAAGACGTTTCAGCAGACCAAGTTGCTGTAACACCATTAGTTGGTATCGGTAAAAGACGTAACCGTCTGAATCAGGGTATCAATCAACTCGTCGCTCAAGCTAAAGATGAAATCTTTATCTGCACACCTTACTTCAACTTCCCACCTAGCCTAGCTAAAGAAGTCAAGAAAGCGCTTAAGCGTGGCGTAAAGGTCAGCATTGTTGTTGGTGATAAGACAGCGAATGATTTCTTTATCTCACCAGAAGAAGAGTTTAAAACGATTGGTGGTTTGCCATACCTTTACGAACTGAACTTACGCCGTTTCGCTAAAGCGAATGAAGCTCATATTGCTAGCCGTAATCTATCAATTCGACTTTGGCAACACGATTCCAATAGCTTCCACCTAAAGGGCATATGGGTAGATAAGCGCTACATGCTACTAACAGGTAATAACCTAAACCCTCGCGCCTGGAAGCTAGATCTAGAGAACGGTATCTTTATCCAAGATAACTACCATCACCTAACTGATAAGTTCCAGGCTGAAGTCGATAATATCCTTCAACACACTCAGCTTATCTGTACTTATAAGCAGTTAGATAAGGTAGAGAGCTACCCTATGGAAGTTCAGAAATTGATTCGTAAGATCACTCGTGTAAAAGCCGACAGAGTGCTCAAACAAATACTGTAGTCGGTGTATCAAAACACTATTTATCAACGCCTAGCAAACGCTAGGCGTTTTTGTATCTACGAGATAGCTATTTAGGTTTGTTTGATGGTCTTTCGAATCAACATCTCTATTTATGCATAGTGAGTGTGATAGCTTGAAGTGTTAAGCATCCTACCTTTTCCTTAGTCAGTCTCAGGGTTCCAGATACGTGTATCAGGTATGGTTTAGATAGCAGCTAAACGAGTACCAATACGAACATAATCGACAATTACCCTTTACGTATTCAAGCAATAAAGTCTCACTCCTTAGGGCGAAGTACGTGCGCGATAGAGAATTTCACATAGTAAAACAATCAGATTAGTGCTCTGCTCTATTTAGCTTAAGAGTTAGAAGTGACCACCTATATTCCCAAGCAGCACCTCCCGATATATAGAGAAGTACTTCATAGCTAGCGATAAGGATCTACTACTAAAACCCAAAACACATACGCAGGAAACGATGAAAGCCTAGTCGTCAGACTAGGCTTTCTGATATGTGCCGGAATAGCATGAAGTGCAGGGGCTCGGTGCCTTTACAGCACTCATAATACCAATTAAAGTAAA
>NZ_JBFRMS010000041.1:0-6063 GCF_041470505.1 Vibrio sp. 10N.261.55.C5 | reverse complement strand
GCTGGATAGTGAATTTAAATTCTATAGAGGCCAGCTTCAGCTAATTGACCCTGATAGTGGTGATAACACTCAGTTTGTTTTTAGCGGGAAGTATTTAGGCCAAGGGTTTGAGCCTGGTCACCTTGATGTTTGGCCTAATGGCACTTATCAATTCAGATTAGAAGCTGTTACCAATCGTCATGCGGACGATCTCATTGGTAGCCTACATGCTGGCGAGTCGATGGAGCTCCCCTACGAAATCGAAACCAATGATGGTCAAAAGCTCACCATTATGGTGAAGGTGACCGGTGAAGATAACCAAGCAAAAATTGAAGTAACGCCCTACTCCAGCCTCAATAATCATGTTTACGAAGATCACACTTCCTTTGGCAATACCACTAATCAGCTCAGCAGTGGCGGCACGTTACACGTGATTGACCCCGATCACGACCAAGCCGGTTTTATTGCACAAACCATCACCACCGCCGAAGGTGGTCGGTTCAATATCAACACAAAGGGCCATTGGTCATACGATATTGACAATGATAAAGTCCAACATTTAGGCGCAGGGGAAAGCTTCCAGCAAACCTTTACCGTTGAATCTATTGATGGCAGTGCTAAAAAAGATATCACAGTGACCGTTCATGGCACCAATGATGCGCCAATTGCCTCGGCTGAAGTGCGTTTAGCGAATGGCTTAGAAGATAGCAAAATTGTCCTCACCCCAGCACTGCTACTTGCTAACACAACTGATATCGATGATAACGATATTGGCAAATTATCCATTGAGAACCTACACGCCGACCATGGTTCGATATTAATTAATGGCGATGGCACCTTTACCTTTACGCCAGAAAAAGACTATAACGGCGATGTCCATTTTAGCTATGACGTCAAAGATGCCCACGGTGGTGTGACCCACACCGGTGCATCAACAACACTCTCGGCAGTTGGCGATGCTGCGATCTTCGCCGGAGATAAAAGCGGTCAAATAACAGAAGATCGCCACGTACAAGGTGATGCCCAACATACGATATTTGTCACTGGCGTGTTGAATGTTATCGATCCTGATGCCGGTGAAGATCATTTTTACGCCACTCGTAATGCCCATGCGGTCAGTGATCCCTATGGCGGTCATCTGACCATTGGAAAAGCCGGTGATTGGGCTTATTCGGTTCCCAATGCCAATATTCAGCACTTAGCGGCAGGGCAAGTCGAGCAGGTTCAATATGAAGTAACGACCGCTGGTGGTGATAAACAAATTATTACCATCAATGTGCATGGCACTAATGATAAACCAACAGTTTCTGAAGCTATCGCAGGTGCACATAACATTGATGAAGATGCTGCAAATGCGACCTCTGGGCAAATTATTATCAGCGATGTTGATCATAGCGATCAACATTCTGTCAGTATTGATAGCCAACATCAGCCACAGTATGGTTCTGTTACCTATAATAGCAATACACAAACTTGGGTCTACACACTTAATAACAGCAATAGCCATGTTAATGCTTTAAATAATGGTGAACAATTGACCGATAAGTTTTCTCTATTAGTCGATGATGGACACGGGGGCATTACAACTCAAGAAGTTGAAATGCGCATTGATGGACACAGCGATGTTCCACCAATGCCAACCCTAGTTGCCCCTGCAAAAATTACCGGCAGTGCAGGCAATCAGGACCTGCATGCCTCAATCGGAATTCCTCCAATTATTCACCAAGGAACGCCTACGCCAATGACAGGCTGGGGAATATCAGATCACCACGGACACTCTCTCACTGCATTACACGGTCAATTTGGTACTTTGCATGTCAATCCTGCAACCGGAGAGTTGAGTTACGATTACCAACAAACTTCATCAGGCGTCGTTAAGACACATACAGGAGGCTCTTACGGTAGTGGTACAGACGAAACCGACTCGTTTGTTTTAACCCTAGGAGGCGATCAAAACTCACAAGTCGCGGTGCACCTACATTTGCACTCGCAATCCGTCCATGGAAACAGCGGACATCACATTGACCAAACCACACTAACTGGCATGGATTTATCGCCAATCGCTCCATCACCTCCTCCAGCACCCGGCATGAGCCAAGCGGATGAACCGGATGCCTCTTTCAGCACCCCTGATGAAGTTACTCTTAATTTTGATGAGGTGACGGCAAACCTAGAACATACAGCGATAGGCGAACACGAACAGCGTTCTGGTGCCCATGCTTACCTAGACGCTCTGGGTATTAATGCTGACTCGCCGTCTATAGATTCACCGTCACACAATGTACCAGTAGCGCATGATATCGATATCATTTTCAGTGATGCCGAGAGTGCTTATGGGGCTGAGCAAACTGACGATGGTATGAGTGATGGGCTGTCTCACCATACCGATAACCCATCTATTGATGATTCTTTACACCATCATAATGACGTTGACGGACTGCCTGACATAGACCCAAATAACTAGAACATCACCCCTTCGGTTAGATAAAAAAAGGAGCACGGCATGTGCTCCTTTTTTATGCAAGCCAGAGTGGAGGACTTTACCTCTCTCCAAACGCCACGCTAACATTGGTATAAATCGGTTTCCATAAGTATTGGAACACCGACTTCTCGCCAGTTGTGATGTCTACTTCACCCGTCATACCCGGCAGTATGGAAAAGCTTTCAGGGTTATCACGGAAGTAAGGCGTATCAACCGACACTACAACTTCATAATAGATCTCGCCACGTTCGCTTTGACTTGTGGTCGGTGAAATACTCTCTACCGCCCCTTTTAAAGCCCCAAAGCGGCTGTAATCAAACGCATCAATCTTGACTCGAGTGGGCTGCCCAACACTCACAAAACCAATATCTCTTGGGGACAAACGTGCTTTGAAGTCAGCGTTCCCTCCGACAGGCACAATTTCAACTACCGTGCCACCCGGCTGAATAACACCACCATCCTGCGTGCTTGGTATGCTTTGCACCAAGCCTTGTAGCGGTGACACTAACATAGTGTTCGTCAATTTAGCTTGGCTTGAACGAACTCTAGCATTCAATGCTGATAAGTCAGAGACGGCTTTAGAACGATCATCGCTCACTTTAGCTTTCGCTTCCGCCAGAAGCTGTATGATTTTTTGGTCATTACTGTCAGCTTGTCTAATCAATACCGACTTCTTACCACGAGCTTCTTCGATTTTCTGTTCGATACTGGCCAATTTTTGTCGCATTTCAAGCACACGTAAACGTGAAATGTTACCCGCTTTATAACCCTTCTCCAGTATGTTCAACTCTTGCTTAGTCGCATTTAACTCTTTCTCATAACTCGGCAAGGCCTTTTCTACGCTACGAAGCTGCTCTGCAATTTGCTCGCTCTCTTTCTCAAGCACCACACGCTTTTGGAAGTAGAGGGCTTTTTGCGCGTTCAGCTGCGCTTTTTGTTGGCTGACGATCTCTGGGTAATCGACCTCAAACTCAGCAAGGTTAGGCTCACGTTGCTCAAGCAGCGCATTCATACGTTCCACACTGGCTAGAAGCGTCACTTGTTGGGACTTTAGCTCTTCAAGGGCGGTACGCTGGAAAGTGGCATCAAACTCAACAAGCGGCTGGCCTTTCTCTACCAACTGGCCTTCTTTAACGAGAATTTGCTTTAACTTACCGCCAATCGCGCTTTGTAATACTTGCTTCTCGCCTTCCGGAATCACAGCACCTTTGGCTTTGGCGATTTCATCAACTTGAGTGACTACAGACCAAGTGGCAAAAGCAATAACACATAAGGCAACCGACCATGTGGCCAGCGCCAATGTACGAGCCGTATTTTGTGATTCAACAAGTTCACCGTAGCGCTTGCCCTTCTCGATAGATTGTTTAGTCATTAGCGACTCCTTGCTTAGACTCTGATTGTTCTTGTTGGGCTGCATTTTGTTGAGCAGACGCCTCTTGAGTTGACGGCTGTAGCTCTTGAGATAACGGTTGCTCAGATAACTGCGGTTCTTGAGAAGCTTGAGGCTCTGAAGGCTGTTCCTGCTTCGAAGACTGCTCCGGCTCTAATGGACCGGCATAAACCACTGCACCTTCATTTAATACCACCACTTTATCGGCAAGCTTGATTAAATCCGGATCGTGGGACGTGTAAATCACCGTTGCTTTTCCTTTTTTCGACTGCACAAATTCACCAAATATACGTTTAGCATTTGGGTGAGCATCAGGCACAGGATTATCCATTAAGAACATTGGGTAGTCATAAACCAGCGCTTTCGCGTCAATGAGGATCTGCGCGACGCTGCCAGACAACATGTCAAAAAGGCTGTCCGGCTGAATACTGCTGATGGAAGTATCGAGCCCACCGGATAATGTCTCGAACCAACGCTTTCCGCCCACCATTTCAATTGCAGAGATCATTTTCTGATCTTCGACTTTGTGACCGTCGTTTAGCCACTCTCGAATACTCAGCGTAAGCAAATCAGGATATGCGGCTCGAATGAAACACCAGTGGCGATAAAGCTGCGGATCGTATTGAACGAGGTTAACGCCTTCAAGCTCGACCATCCCGTTTTGGATAGGCTGCAAGCCAGACAGCACTTCAATTAATGTTGATTTACCGCTCCCAGAAGGGCCGGTAATCGCGACAATTTCACCGGCTTCAATATCAAAACTCACACCATTCAAGGCCGGGCGACTCTGTTTGGGATAGCGCAGCGTCACTTGGTCTAATTTCAAGTTAGGCGCTACCACGGGTAACGGGTGATGCTGGTAACTGAATTCACGCTCAGACGGCTGAGACAAAATACGGTTCACTTGCAGCTTGGATTGATTAAAGCTATTAAAACGCATCGCGCTGTTTGCCAACACCTGAGCTGGGCCAGTCACCTTAGATATCAACATCATTGAAGCAATCAAACCACCGGGCGTCATCACTTGTTCAAAAATAAGTCCTATTCCTAACCCCATCACGGCGAGTGTCGACCCCACACCAATGAAATAGTAAATCGAGGTGTACCGGCTCTGGAGAACCGATTGATTAAAGGTCACTGTTGAAGCAAGAAGATTGGCCTTTTTGAAACGTTGAATCCAGTGCTCTGAAAATCCAGCACTGCGAATAAAGGCAAGCTTGGATGACAGCTCATTAGTCATGTTTTGACGATTCGTACCTGCCACTGTCGATTGCATAGAGCGCTTGCTGCTAGAGCGTATCGAGCGTTTTGCTAGCAAGTAATAAAGGATTAAAGAGACGACTGGAACCAGTACCAACCACCCGCCTAAAACACCTATCGCAAGTACAAAAATAAGAATGAATGGCAGATCAAACAGCGCATTTCCTAATGGCCCCGATAGCACACCTGAAATACGCTCTGACAGCATCACTTGGTTTTGCTGACTAGAAGAAGCTGTTTGCTGATTTTGAGCATAGCTATTACGAAGCAGACGCTGCACGAGGGATTGAGAAATCTCACGACTTACTCGGTTGGAAACTGAAGCAAACACTCGGCTACGTAATGTTCTCAACCAACCCATCATCACAAACAACAACGCCGCGCCAATGGCGATACCTTGCAGCTCATGCCCTGCATCACCGCCAATCACATGGTCATAAATCGACATCGTGATGAAAGGAACGGCAAGCGCAAATAAGTTAGTGATAAAGCTGACCAACAACAATTTAGGAATGATGGGACGAAACGCATGTAACCTTTCGCCAACCCAATCAGGAGAGGCCTTCTCTAATGGTGGCCCTTCGATAACGATGCAAAACTGTGGGATCTGGGTAATGTCGTCATTGGCATTAAAGGCAACAAATTGCTTGGATTCTAAATGACCAGAGACCAGCTCATGTTCACCAAGTACCAGTAAGACCAATTTATGTTCACCAACTTCATCTAGGTTGGCAACCAAGCGATAAGGCAGTGCAAGCCTGTCGAACAAGGCAAACATATCGTCGATTGATTCAATGCCATTCTCATCGACCCATTGATGTGCGAACAACTGGATATTAGCATTAACTTCCAACTGCTTAAGAACGGAAAGGCTCTCGGTTTCTAAATGATTCATCACCTCTTGTCGACCGCTGGTATCTGCACGGTTGTTCGCAGGGCGGGATCGCACTTT
>NZ_JBFRMS010000040.1:0-4703 GCF_041470505.1 Vibrio sp. 10N.261.55.C5 | reverse complement strand
CCCCTTTTCCTGCCAAGCGCTTTTAAAAGGCTTTAGGTTGTGATGGCGGTTGAGGCATTCTTGCTGAGGACTGGCAGCAACTTACTAAAAAGAGTAGAGTATTTAAATGGAAGGCAGGAATGCTAGATTCCAGAAAAGACAAAGCCAGTGATTATTGGGCTGCAACCCTACACTGGCTTAAATCAAACTCAGAGTGATTATGACAACTAAGATTACATTTAGCAACCCCTTGCTGAACCTCATAGCCTCACACAGCGCGTGCTGGGGTGTGGGAAATGGGCGATAAGACCACGGGCGTCAGCCCCCTAGGAATAAAGGCGAAATCCTCTTCACCTCAGATCGATCTCGATACTGGTGAGGTACTGGAAAGCCAAAAGCGCCGATCTGACAGGCGCGACCGTTACGATCTTGCCAGAACCTCAAGGGCTATATATGCCAATGAGGGTAAGCGTCAAGGTTTGGATTACATACTTAACTACCACCGAACAGCAAAGTGTTCTTACATCGCTCACAGCGATATTGAGATCATGAAATCCTGCGAGCATAAATCTACTTTCTTCACTGGTGTCACTACGTGTGGCAGTGTTTGGACGTGTCCAATGTGTGCCGCCAAGGTACAAGAAAGGCGTAGGGGCGAAATCAGCCATGCCATTGATTATTTTTATGAGCAGGATAAACAGGCGATGATGATCACCTTTACCTTTAGCCATAAATTTGAGGATCGCTTGGAGGACTTACTTACAAAGCAAGCTGAGGCATTTAAGTTATTGCGTAGTGGTAAGGCTTGGCAGTCCTTCAAAAAGGCTTTTGGTTTCGAGGGCTTAATACGTTCCCTTGAGATCACGTATGGGTCTAATGGATACCACCCACACACGCATGAGCTTTGGTTTGTAGATAAAGTTTTTGACCGTGCCACGGTTGAAACTTATGTCCAAAGGAAGTTCAGATACAAGCGGGATCATTGGTATCGGGATGCGCTTTTAGAGCTTGATTCGGAAACTATTTTCAAGAAACTTTTAATGGATCGTTGGCACCATGTCTGTGAAAAGGCAGGGCTGATGGAAGGTGTGGATGAGTCCGCATTCATGCTCCATGCGGTCGATGTTAAGTTTAAAGTTAGTAACTCTGATTATCTTGCTAAACAAGATGATTCTAGGCATTGGGGCGCGGATCGTGAGGTAGCCAAGGCGAGCACGAAACAAGGTAGGGCAAAGGGTATGCACCCATTTATGTTTTTGAGTAAGTTCTCTGAAACTGGTGATGGTGTATGGGCAAAGCGTTGGCTTGATTACACAAGTGCGATGGACGGTAAGCGTCAACTTTACTGGTCTCAGGGCTTAAAAGAGTTGGTTGGATTGGATGATTACACGGATGAGCAACTTGCCGTACTGGACGAGGATGAGGCGTCAAGCATTTACAAAATGGATAAAAAGGGCGGTGAGTGGAAGCGCGCTAGATGTAACCCTAGCATAGTGCTAGACACTGCCGAGGATACTTCTAACAAGCAAGTAATTGCTGCTGTTATAGGCTCTATAAACCCTGATCCAGATTACGAACGGGCTGCAACGGCCGATGAGGCATTACCGTTAACGGAACGTATTTACCAGTTAAGTGGTGAGGAAATGCAAGAGATTGGCGAGGACTTTAAAGCAACCCTTGATAAGCCTTTACAGCCATTAGCACCCACTAATAAAGGTAAGAGTATGGCTAACAAATATGGCAACAGTATGCCTTGGTTAGATCCTGACGATGATCACCAAACCCACGATGAAAATGGTAAAGTAATATTCAGATTTTAAATTTATATGTGCAGGAAATAACTATGAGTCGCTGTAGAAATAGTAAGTGTGATTGGGAAGATTGCGATGGCTTGGCTAATTGTGTTAATTGTGGCGAGGATGCTAATTGTGGCGAGGATCTTTGCCGAATTTGTAAGTTCCAAGATGAACTCGACAATGACAATGGTTGGTAATTAATTTGCAGTGTTAAATAGGGGCATTGCGCCCCTTGGTTACATCTTCATTTTTATTCGATTTGTTTTTTTAGGCTCTTGAGGTTGTTCCTCTGGAGCCTTTTGGTTTTCAGCTCTGGCAGCCTTTTGTGCAGCAAGTTTTGCAAATAAATCATTAGGCTCTGGCTCTGGCTCTGATGTTGACTCTGGCTCTTTGGCTTTAAGTTCCATCTCCAGTTTTAACCTTAACCCCTCTGCTCCCTTAAGTAGTCGGTCAAGCTCGTAACAGTTTTGTTCAAGCTCGCCATAGTTTTCTCTAAGCTCTCCCGCTTCTGTTTTTCTTGCTGTAACTCTTTCTGCAAAGTTTCTAATTGCTTGTTTAATTCCTTGAATGAACTTACTTGCCCTGCTTGTAGGGCTTTGAGGTTGCTTATTATCATGCTTAACATGGGTATCATTATTTTTGTTTGGTGTTACTTCATTTGGCAATACAACTGGTTCGGGTCGTCTTGGCTCTTGACCACCTGTATGCAAGGGTGAAACTTTTGGATCTCGTATTCCGTTACTAGGTAACGCCCTGCTATCATCCCTACTAGGAACAGGAACAGCCCCAACAGCATTGGTATTACTAGGTTTAGGCGGCGTTGGTTTCGGATACTGCTGACGACGTTGATTTGCAATGTGTCTATTGCGCTCTCCAAGCTCTTTCCTGTTTCTTGTAAGTCTTTGGTCACGTTCTGCGTTAAACGCTTGTAGTCGTCTTGCCTGCTCTGCTGCGAGGTCTTCAATGCCTTCGAAAGATTTGCCATACATATCACCTTTAAGTCTTATTGGTTTTTCGTGTCCCTCCGCTTTAAATGAAATGGACGATTTAGTGTTACGTGTCACCGTTACGCCATCTATGGCGTTTAGGGCATTCACAATGTCTTTTTGGTTGTTAAGTTCACCATCAGCAGCTCTTTGAAATATGTGCTGATCTACTTGCCTCATGACTTCCTGCCTAGGGCGGGAGTTATTGCCAAGTGCAAAGGTTCTTTTTTTACTTGGGTCGTTTGGGTCTGTAAATCCGTAGGTGTCGTTGGCTATGGACTTCCACGTATCAATGCGTTTCACGTCCCTTGAGTGGACGTAAGGCGTTAGTGCCTTACCAGTGGTTAACTCCATATTTACCACGTGGAAATTAAGCTCAAGCCTGTCTTTGTCTCGATGCTCAATCCAAACCATGTCGTATTGATTTGGGTTCAAGCCTGCCATTAGCGTTTGCTCAAATGACTCCATCAGCTTTTGTTTTTGGGATGTAGGAATGTTGGACTCTTCAAAGCCTAAGCACCCGTAGGTGTAAGCCTTGGAAAAGCGACTAGCCTCCTTAAGTAATTCTCTTGTTACATCGGGATTTCCCGACAGTAACTCGGGAGCCACTTTGCGCGTTTTGGTGCCACCCTCTAGGTACTCAAGACCGTTAGTGACTGACGAGTGATCGCCTTTAAAAAAGGTAACTATCATGCCCCTAACTTTATGAGCTGACTTAGTAGCTCGTTAGTTTCAGCAAGCCTTGCCTGCACTGCTACTAGGTCGAGTCGTGAACCCTGTTTTTTGATGGTATTAACTTGGCGAGTGAGTTGGTTAATGTTGTTACCAAGTAACGCAACTTGTTGTACAAGTTCGGGATCTTGCTTGAACTCTTTGTAGGCTGGCTTGTGGTGAGGCGACTTAGGATCTAAGGCAAACGTGCGAAACCAATCCGATATGTTGCCTTTAGCATTGGTTTGAATTATTGACTTTTCATCTGCGGTGACGCGGATTTGTATAAGTTCATGCCGTACTGGCTTTTTGCTTTTGCTCTTGCTCATTGGCTTTTGATTTTGGTTTTTGCTGTCTTTAGACAGTGTCTTTTTTGGGGATTAAAGGGGTAGGAACGAACCCCTTTGACAGCGATATGAGAATTACGGAACGTAATGACATATCTATGCTGGCTTGGTATTAACCCTTTATTGAAATTTAATAATTAAAAATTGTAATTACAAACAAGCCAATTCAGGAACATTAAATTAATAATCAAAAAGTTACTTTTGATGGTTGACACAGTATAATCAAAACGGTATTATTGATACATCAAAACAGAGGAATTAAAGACATGAAAAACGAACTTAAAGATATAAAATTACTTATGGATGCAGGAATACTTGCAAAAGCAACGGTTACTAACAGCCCAATGTTTGGTGGCTGGACTGTTGACTTCGATGGCAAAAAAAAGGGCGAGGGATACGGGCTGTATACGCAGCGTGGCGAGCTTAGAGCATTCAAGAGCCTTGATGCGGCATGTAAAGTAATTAAGGAACTTGGCTTTGCTGAGTTTGCAGTTAAACCACAATAAATAGGAGATTAGCGATGAGATATGTATTAGTTGGGGACGTTACAGAAGATGCAAAATATGTTGGGGCTGATGAGTTCAGGGCAGAGTTTTACTTGCTTGTAAGCAAGGGTAGGGACTTTATAAGGTGCTTTGACGTGTTGTATGCCAACACGGATAGCGGTGAATCATTGGTGCCTGTAGTTACGTCTTATGTAACGGGTGAGCGCCTTATAGGTGGTCGGGAGCAGGGCTATGACACTTACAGCGAAGTAATGGCGTTCATTGGGGCGTTGATGGATGAGTACCATGCCCGATAGGGCATATAAGCCCCTGCACTGAGTTTGCATGGGCCGGGTGGTTATTGGGCGGAACCTTGCGATGCTAAGTCATACGCACCCC
>NZ_JBFRMS010000039.1:0-57303 GCF_041470505.1 Vibrio sp. 10N.261.55.C5 | reverse complement strand
TTGGTCACTCAGTTCATTGAAATCAATTTTGATTCCGAAGAATCTGTTTTATCTAACGATAAAACGTTTTGATATTCATCAACGAGTGCCCACACAGATTGATAGGTTTAAATTGTTAAAGAGCGCTAGCGTTTTGTGATTCACATCTCAGTCGCTAGGGGTGCGTACTATACCTGCACCACTTTGAGAGTCAAGGGTTATTTTCAAACTCTTTTTCTCTACCGATTTCGCTGTGTGACTTTCGTCTCACTCCGTGTCGGTGAGGCGGCATTATAGAGAGATTGAGATGGAGCACAAGGGCTTTTTGAAATAAAAGTTTTGTTCGCCTAAAAAGCCACCAGATCCGCATTTTTCGAATAAAAACTAAACATTTGAGACGTATCACAGCAATACATTGGAAAAATGGAAGCCATGAACGTAAGATTCATGTGTCTATTTTGTTAATGGTAGATGCGTCTATTTCGTTTATTAATATGTAGTATTCCGATATGAACTCAAAAAAATCGATGTTGTTAATTGTCGCACTGGCTGTATTAGGCGGCATTGTTTTCTCTCAGGTAGATATATCGCCTGCAATTACCTTTATCCTTGGTGTCTTGGCTTCCGCTTTTGTTGTTAACTTTTCAAGCACCGACTCAAAATCAGATTCAGAACCTAAGGCTTCAACCAAAACACTTTATGTGGGTAACCTTCCATACAAAGCGAACGAATCACATGTACGTGAATTATTCTCAGAGCATGGTGAAGTATTTGCAGTACGTTTAATGAAAGACAAACGTACTGGTAAAAGAAGAGGCTTTGGATTTGTTGTTATGGCAAGTAATGATGTGAATCATGCAATCTCTGCACTTAACGATAAAGATTACATGCAACGCACTTTAAAAGTACGTGTTGCAAATGATCCTAAACATCCTGAAGCGGACGAATCTGAACTGAGCTAAACCCTAACTGCTTTAACATACTATTTAGTGCACTTTCTTTTTTAGGAAGTGCACTACAAAAAACTTCACGTACTCCCCCTTCTTTATTAACGCTTTCCAAACCCAACAAATCTTGAACCCGCTTAGCTATCGCTTTACCAGAATCTATCAGCACTACACTTTCACCTAGTACTTGTTGAATCTCTGATTTGATCAATGGGAAATGAGTACATCCTAATACAGCCACATCAATTGTGTTGATCATCGGCTGAAGGATTTGCTGTAACTCTTCAAGGCTAATCTCCTCACCTCTGAGTTTATCTTCGGCCATATCCACCAGCCGAGTAGAACCCAACAGCTCTACTCTTTTATTACTCGAGAAGTTTTTGATGAGCTCGTGTGTGTATTCACGAGTAATCGTCGCGGGAGTCGCAATAAGGCCAACCGCTTTATTAGCCAGTAACGAAGCAGGTTTGATTGCCGGGACTACGCCGACAATAGGGATAAGGTTATTAGCGCGAAGTGTCGGCAGGACTATCGTACTGGCCGTATTACAAGCTATCACCACGATATCAATAGCGTGACTCGCCACAAAACTGGCGACGATACTTTGGACTCGCTGAATGAGGACTTGCTGATCGAGCTCACCATAAGGGTAAGCCTCGTTATCGAATACATAGATATAGTTGTGATTGGGTAGTAACTGGCTTATCTCTTTATATACAGACAGACCGCCAACTCCAGAATCAAAGACCAATATGTTTTTTTGTATGCTTTCCGACACAACCATTACCTGTAATAAGTTCCGCAGCAATGATACCCCTTCACCTAGTTTTCGCCAATCATCACTCTACATAATGCAAGCTCGGTAGCGTTGATGCCCAAAGCGCTCACCCTGCTCTACATTTTCTAGCTCTATCTTAAGCTTACCTTTAAAGCATGGCGCTGACGTGACTAAGGTATGGAACTCACCATCTTCTCCACATGGGTCGACGTGACTTGGCAAACTGTCTATTAGTTCAGGCGTGTATTCTTTCCCGCAATAGCTCATGTCTAATGCATCGCTATCAACTGTGACGAGAAAGGTTTCGATTCCTCTATTTATGATTTCTTTAGCCAGAGTTTGGCTACTCTCTCCCAGTAGAGGAAATACACACTCCCAGCCCGCAGGTTCTATATAACTTATTCGGTAGTCAGCAATACCATTGCAAAACATATCGCCGAATGCCACGGCATCAATAGATAAACCCGATCCTTTAAGCGCCGTAACAATCGTACTTTGATAGATCTCGTTACTTGGGAACACCTCCGGCAGCTCAATCGTTATTAGAGGCAAACCGATCAATGTAGCCTGCATTCCGACAACCTCGATTGGCGTGACTTGGAAAGGGACCTCATCTCCAACATACGTAGTATAGAGAGCAACAACTTCATACTCGGTGCTTTCAAGTAGACGTTCTAGGGTTAATGTAGAGTCTTTGCCTGACGACCAACTTATGACGACTTTCTTTTTCATTGATATACCCAATAAGAAAAAACCGCCCGAAGGCGGTTTAGGTGATAATTAGAATTGGTAAGTAGCATTCACGTAATATGTACGCTCTGGTGATGGGTATCCACCAGCAGTCTCGTACTCTTCGTCAGTTAAGTTATCCACTCGACCATTTAAAGTAAGGTTTTCATTCGCATAGTAGTTCACTGAAACATCAAACAAGCTATACGCTGCGAGATCTTCAGAGAAGTCCGGTCTCTCACCTACAAATTGGAAACCTAATGAAACATCAACATCATCGAAACTAGCCACTGCATTATACTTGTAAATCTTCTTAGCTCGGCGTATCAGTTGCTCACCAGATTGATCTTCTGGGTCTTGGAAATTAGCGCTCACTTGGTGGTTAATAAAGCTAGTATCAAACCCAACGACCATTTCCACACCACGTAATTGGCTTTCGCCATCGGTATTGTAGTACTTACTTGTCGCGTAGTTGTAATCAATTAAGTCTTCGACGTTCGTGTCATAGCCAGTAATCGACCAATCAACATCCTTGATTAAGCCACCAAAAGTCAGTTCAAATGAATCTGCCTTTTCAGCTTCTAACTGTGCATTACCGTAGTAGCTATATAGTTGATACAAGTTAGGTGCTTTGAAGGATGTGCCATAAGCTGCTTTTACAACAAGCCACTCAGCATAACGATAGCCTAACCCTGTGTTGTAAGTAGTTTCTGTACCAAACTGCTCATTGTCATCAACACGAAGACTCAGTTCTCCGAACACTTTATCCGCATCTGCGTTTAATGCAGCGAAGTACGCAACATTCGTTCTGTCGTATTCAGTATTCGAAGGCTTAACAATATAAGCCTCATCACGCCAATCTACACCACCACTAAGAGTCAGTGACGACGTTAGTTTGTATGAATTCACCCATTGAACATTTAGCTGTTCAAGCTCATCAGATGTTGCTGACGCTGAGTTCTTGCCTAAAGACTGTTCGTAGTTCCAGTTATCTTGATTCTGATAGTTAACTAAGAAATCAGACTTAAGTTCACTGCCACTATATTTAACACCAGTAGCAAAGGTCGAATTTTGAACTTCAGCTTCTTTGTAAGAATGGACTGGGTTACCGGTATTAAAATCAACATACGAACCATCATATTGAGAAATGGTTTCAAACATGCGGAAGTTCGCAAAGCCACTCCACTGTTGGTCGAAGTTATGTACGTACCCAATCAAAGCATTACGTGATTCAAACCCATGACGGTCGCCATCGTTTACTCCGGGCATGGGGTGAACGTTATAGCCTTCATCAGAATCGTAACCAACCGATACATTCAAATGACCATTTTCGCCAACTTTGGTACCACTAACAAAACTTAACTCTTCATAATCACGGCTGCCTAATCCCGCACTCACTACCGTTTCTTCGTTGTCAGAACTGGCAACTGTAATGATATTAATCACACCACCAATAGCTTCTGAGCCATACATAGCGGCACGAGCTCCTCGAACGTATTCCACTCGGTCAACGAATGTAATTGGTAACTGGCTAAAATCGACACCACCCTTTGCAGCTCGCGCAAAACGAATACCATCAATGAGAACAAGCACTTGATCAGAATTAGCACCACGAACAAAGATCGAAGCTTGCTGTCCTCGGCCTCCATTTTGTGAAACCTGAATACCCGTCAATCGTCTAAACACATCTGTTAGAGACTTAGCTTGAATTCGATCGATATCTTGGCGTGTTACTACTTCAACTTGAGCGACAACACTTTCCGTGCTTTGCTCAAAACGGTTAGCCGTAACCACCATGGTTTCGTCGGCAGAGGCTTGTTGGGCGTGTAAATTGGAGATAGGTGAAAGCAGCGATGCTACAGCTATCGCTAAAAGGGATTTGTTCATGTTGTTATCCTAAATCGCGTAAATTCCTACCAAACCACATCTTATGGTTTAGCTACTGGCAGGTATTCGGACTCAAGAGCACAACCTTTTGGTTACCTTATATTCGACTTCCCACAAAAAGCTATTTGCAGTGTCTTGTGAATACTTGTTCTCTTTTACCGCTGCGCGTCAGTTCTGGATTCACACCAGATTCCCTCTTCAGCCATCTATACATCTAAATGGCACCAGCTTGCCGAAGATAGTATTGACCTCTGAATCATTTGTCTAGTCTAAGATAGTTATAAGCTATAGTTTTCATGGCCTATTTACACTGATTGGCTCTCAACACTGGACAAGCGCCTGTGATTGAATAAAATCTGCGCTCTTGATTTAAAAGCACGACAGCAAAAGGCATAACAATGGCGAATTTAGATGTAAACCCGCAACGCTACCAAGAACAACTGGCAGAAAAGACTGAGCGTCTTACTGAAATGTTCTCAGAATATAATGTGCCTGAACTGGAAGTGTATGAATCTCCAGAACAACACTACCGCATGCGTGCTGAGTTCCGCGTGTGGCATGAAGGTGACGATATGTATTACGTCATGTTCAATCAAGAGACTAAAGAAAAATATCGCGTAGACCAGTTCCCTGCAGCTAGCCGTCTTATCAATGACCTAATGCCTCTATTAACAGATGCAATGAAGGACAACCACTCTCTGCGCCACAAGCTATTCCAAGTAGACTTCCTTTCTACGTTAAGCGGCGAAATTTTGGTGTCATTGCTTTACCACCGTCAATTAGGTGAACAGTGGATTCAAGATGCTAAAGCACTTAAGCAGCAATTAAACGATGAAGGTTTTAACCTAAACCTGATTGGCCGTGCGCGTAAGATGAAAATCGTACTGGACCGCGACTACGTAATTGAAAAGCTAGATGTGAATGGTGATAGCTACATCTACCAACAAGTAGAGAACAGCTTTACTCAACCCAACGGCAAAGTGGCAGAGAAAATGTTGGAATGGGCTGTCGATTGTACTCAAGACAGCAAAGGCGACTTACTTGAGCTTTACTGTGGTAACGGTAACTTCTCATTAGCGCTAGCACAAAACTTCGAGCGTGTACTGGCAACTGAACTGGCGAAACCGTCAGTAGAATCTGCGCAATACAACATCGCTGCGAACAACATTGAAAATGTTCAGATCATCCGTATGTCTGCAGAAGATTTTACTGTAGCAATGGAAGGCAAGCGTGAGTTCCGTCGTCTACAGCAAGCGAACATCGATCTGAAGAGCTACAACTGCAACACTATCTTTGTTGATCCACCGCGTTCAGGTATGGACGTTGATACTTGTAAGATGGTTCAAGGCTACGAGCGCATCATGTACATCTCTTGTAACCCTGAAACATTGAAAGAGAACCTAGACATCCTAAGCGAAACGCACGACATCACTCGTTTTGCTCTGTTTGACCAGTTCCCTTACACGCACCACATGGAAGCTGGCGTATTCCTAGAGCGTAAAGCGTAAGTATCGCTTTCAGGTCTAAGCCAAACAGCAGATACAAAAAAACGAGCCCATTGGCTCGTTTTTTTAATTTCTAAATCAGCTTAAGCAGTTTTGCCGATAAAGCCGAGTTTCTTACCTACCCATGCAAGAAGCAACATCGCGACAATAATCGCAAAGAAGTTTGAGCCAGCATCAGGGTGTTGTGCCTTCACAAAAGCCGAGTGGCCAAATGCACCTACAAAGAAACAAGCCAAACCTACTAGTGGAATATCTTCAGATACTGGGTTAGTTAGGTACTCTTGGTAAAGTGCTTGTACAGCCAAGACTAAAGCAATCAGTGGGAAAATAGAGAAGCCCACTTCGCTCATTGTTACCCAAGATAACAGAGCATCACCACACACACCGGCAATAACAGCAAGTACGAGTGTCTTTCTTTCTGAACCACGGTTTACAGTATTATTTTCATTCGACATTATTCAATCCCGCCTTTTAATCGGTTACGTTCACGTTCTTTACGATACCAAAAAGCCCCTTTGGCCATCATTCGCAATTGCATGATCAAGCGTTCAGCCAGTTCATCTCGCTGACGTCGATCTAAATCTAATGCTTCTGCCCCTGAGTTGAAGACCAAGATAACGGAGGCTTCAGCTTGAGTAAAAGCTTCGTCTCGTGTCATGCCAGTCGTTATCAAATATTCGGTTAACTCAGCAGAGAAGTGCTGTATCTCACGAGCTACCGCTGCACGAAACTCAAATGAAGTTCCTGAGCGCTCTCGCAATAACAGTCTGAATACGTTAGGGCTGCTTTCAATGAATTCCATAAAGGTTTCAACCGATGTACGAATCACACTGCCTTCTTTTACTATGCGTTGCCTAGCTTGACGCATTAACTGGCGCAGCAGTAAGCCACCTTCATCAACCATGGTTAAGCCAAGCTCATCCATGTCTTTGAAGTGACGATAAAAGGAAGTCGGTGCTATTCCAGCCTCACGAGCGACTTCTCTCAAGCTTAGATTGGAAAAACTACGATCGGCGCTGAGTTGGCTAAATGCTGCATCGATTAAGCTGCGACGAGTTTTTTCTTTTTGCTGTGCGCGAATGCCCATTGGTTTCATACTTTATCAATTTCTTCTTTTACAGCCTAAACAGGCATGTCTAATACTCTATTCAATATAACGCGAATCACTTATTTATATAAGGCACTCTGGTTATATAAGACACTAAACATACCTCTTTGTTCACGTACCGAAGTAAATACGTTCGAAGAAAAAATTTCAATATCCACGCTGTCATTTGGAGACATACGACATACCAAATATTATTTTTTCGATAACACTGCGTGATCCCACCGACTCTCTGATGCCCTTTTCATGTACCCGAGAACAGAATCGGTTAAAATCTCGCTAAAGCAATGTTAATCAAATATAACAAGGAAGATATCTATGCCGCACTCCAACCACTTTGATGTAATCGTAATTGGTAGTGGCCCCGGAGGAGAAGGGGCAGCGATGGGATTAACCAAAGCCGGGTTGAACGTTGCAATCATTGAGAAAGAGAGCAGCGTTGGTGGTGGTTGTACTCACTGGGGAACAATTCCTTCAAAAGCACTGCGTCATGCCGTAAGTCGTATTATCGAATTCAACAGTAATCCGCTGTTTTGTCAGAACAATAAAAGTATTCACTCAACCTTCTCCAACATTCTGGGTCATGCTAAATCAGTCATCGACAAACAGACTCGATTACGCCAAGGCTTCTACGACCGCAACCAGTGCACGTTGGTCTTTGGTACTGCACGTTTTATCGATACCAACACTGTCTCGGTAATGCAAAGCGATGGCACTGAAGAACATTACAGTGCAGACAAATTTGTTATCGCGACAGGCTCTCGCCCTTACCAACCAGATAACGTCGACTTCCTGCATGAACGTATCTACGACAGTGACTCGATTCTTTCTCTTAAACACGACCCGCAACACATCATCATCTATGGTGCTGGCGTTATTGGTTGTGAATACGCGTCGATTTTCCGCGGTTTGGGTGTAAAAACCGATCTTATCAATACTCGTGACCGTCTGTTGTCATTCCTAGACAATGAAACCTCAGATGCACTTTCTTATCACTTCTGGAACAGCGGTGTCGTGATTCGCAACGATGAAACCTTTGAGAAAATTGAAGGCACTGATGATGGCGTGATCATTCACCTAGAGTCAGGTAAAAAGATGCGCGCTGATTGCCTACTGTATGCCAATGGCCGAACGGGTAATACCGATAAACTGAACCTTGGTGCTGTTGGCTTAGAAGCGGACTCGCGTGGGCAAGTCTCAGTAAATACCAATTACCAAACCAATGTTGACCATGTTTACGCTGTCGGTGATGTGATTGGCTACCCTAGCCTAGCAAGTGCTGCTTATGACCAAGGTCGATTTGTGGCTCAAGCAATTGTGAAAGGTGAAGCTGAACGCCACCTTATCGAAGACATTCCAACCGGCATCTACACCATCCCGGAGATCAGTTCTGTTGGTAAAACCGAGCAAGAACTTACCGCAGCTAAAGTACCGTATGAAGTAGGACGTTCTTCATTCAAACACCTAGCTCGTGCTCAAATTGCGGGTAAAGACATTGGTAGCTTGAAGATTCTGTTCCATCGCGAAACCAAAGAGATTTTAGGTATCCACGTGTTTGGTGAGCGTGCCGCTGAAATCATCCATATCGGACAAGCGATCATGGAACAGAAAGGTGAAGCAAATACCATCGAGTACTTTGTGAATACGACCTTTAACTATCCAACGATGGCGGAAGCTTATCGTGTTGCAGCACTCAACGGGCTTAACCGTTTATTCTAGATAAAGAACCAATAGGAGTATTTGACCACCCATAGGCCAAATACATAAACAGCAAGCCACGCGCTTGCTGTTTTTATTTAAAACACTGAATATTAAGGCATTGATAGTAATTAGATCATGATGTTCTAAATACCCCTCTACCTGTACAGCCTCATTTACTCTCCACAAACAGAGCCCTCAGAGCTAAGCGAGAAACTCCCCTTTCTTCCACTGAGAAACAAACAACACACCAAGACCAATTCCGCGCATTGCCATAAAGCTCAGCATCGCTAACCACAGTGCATGGTTCTCTAAACCTGATGCTAAATAGAAAATCGCGAAGAAACTACAGGTCGCAACAAACATACTATTGCGCATATCCTTGCCCTTGGTTGCTCCAACAAAAATACCATCCAACAAGAAGCACCACATAGACACCAATGGCATTGCGACTAACCACGGTAAATACACCTCGGCTTGGTTCTTCACGTCAGGAATGGTAGTGATCATATTAATCAAACTCGAGCCAGCGAGTGCGAACGCTATGGTCAGTACCAAACAAATATTAAAGCTCCAGAAGAAAGTACCAATCAATGACTGGTTCAGTTCATCTTGGTCTTTCGCGCCTATCGCCTTACCGACCATCGCTTCCATTGCGTAGGCAAAGCCATCCATCCCATAAGAGATGATCATCAAGAAACTCATCAACACGGCATTGGCCGCAACAACATCATCGCCAAAGCTTGCACCTTGGAAAGTCATGAAAGTGAAAGTCGCTTGTAGATACAATGAACGAAGAAAGATATCGCGATTCAATTTCACGAAACGACTCAAACCTTGGCTGGTTTTCTTAAGCAAATCCCATGGCGATGGTAACTGCTTCTTCGCCCAGATTCGGTAAACACAAATCAAGCCAAATGTTAGACCGGCATAATCAGCCATTACAGATGCCAATGCTGCACCTTCCACTTGCCATCCTAAGCCGATAACAAAAACAATATCCAAAACGATATTGGTGATATTGGTGATGATCACCATCCACATGGGCGCTTTGGCATTTTGAGTCCCGAGTAACCAACCTAGAATCACAAAGTTAGTTAGCGCAGCAGGCGCACTCCAAGCGCGGATTGAGAAATATTGCTGACCATAGTGCTTAACTTGATCACTGGCGCTACTCAATGAGAAAACTAAATCGGCGACTAGACTGTGTAAAAGCAAAAAGACACCAGCAAACCCTAAGGCCATGGTCACGCCTTGCACAAAGACTAAACCAAGTTGCTTGCCATCATTCGCACCATAAGATTGTGCGGCTAGCCCTGTTGTCGACATGCGCAGGAAACCAAGCAACCAAAAGGTCACGCTGATCATTGTGCCGCCCAGCGCCACACCACCTAAATACCAAGAGTGCTCGAGGTGACCGATAACCGCCGCATCGACTAAGCCCAGCAGTGGAACAGTAATATTAGAGAGAACCATCGGGATCGCGAGCAGCAGCACTTTTTTGTGCATCGCCTGATTGGATAGCGTTTGAAAAATAGTTTGGGGATTAAATAGCTTCACGATCACCTCTTAGATTAGAGGCGATAGTTTAACCTAGTGGGTGGGCTTTCACTATGTTGTGGAATTTTACTTATACCGGCTATGTACTCAGTTACTCGAAATACAGAACCACTAGGGTTACCACTTAACGAGCACTAACTGCGGCGTTAAACGCTTTTTGACCTGAGAGATCTTACAAAGAAGTCGCTGCCACAATTTCCAACGGTTGCATTTTTGGTCTAGTGGAGAAAACGCTTTTACCCATTGTGCCCATGGCAACCAATTGAGAACACTGTCTATTGGAGAAGATAGGCCATGCGCATACTTTCCTGAACCAAGTTTTTGCCCCAACGTACTTGAGCTTTTATCTCCAGCTAAGACTAAACACGCATGTGCATGAGTAAAGTAGCGACTCAAAGACTGAATGAAGTTCGCGGTCTGTTGTTCATTACAATCCAGCAAAGCATGTTCACACACCACCATCACCGAGGCTTGTTCTGGAATATTAAGTTCATCCAACCAAGTTAGGTCATCGACAGAGCCACACTCTAAGCGATAGCGTTCATTTTTGTGGAACAAGCGTTGTCGCCAAAGCAGATTCTCGGTTACATCTAACTCAACCCAATGACAGCGGCCATTATCTAAACGGTAGAAACGGGTATCGAGCCCTGCTCCCACGTTAATAATCCAAGCATCTGGGTTATGAGATAAAAACTGTTGAACTTGAGAATCACAAAGTTGAGTCAGTGTCGCGTAAAGGAGTTGCTGTTGGTCGAGTTCACCGGTAAGACATTCTGGTGCGAGCTGGCAACGCTTGCAGGCTTGAGCTGCGATAGGATCATAAACGAGACCATCATCAGCTAGGCTTTCACGGCTACGAAACCAAAGATGCTGAACGAGGTTGGTCGGAACTTGGAATTCTTGATGTGCAGACCCTTGTTCAGAAGAAGCCTTTTGAACAGAGGAGCGCGGCTTACGAGTAAGCGGCTTCATTTGAGGTTTGGTTGGGTTTGGCATCATCATCTTCCTTGTATCTCGACAAAGAAGATGATAATGAATATCAATTACAATGACAAGTTATTGAGAATAAATATCAATAAGCTGTTTGTACTGACTACATCCAGTCGGTGTTGCGAATAATACCAACCGCAAGCCCTTCAATAGACAAGTGTTGAGATTCTAGATCGACATGGATTGGAGAAAACTCTTCATTTTCAGCATGTAACAGAACCGTTGAACCTTTACGTTCTAGGCGTTTTACCGTTACATCATCATCGACACGAGCCACTACAACCTGACCATCGCGTACATCTTGTGTTTTATGAACAGCTAATAAATCACCATCCATAATACCGATGTCTTTCATACTTTCGCCATTTACACGAAGTAAGAAGTCAGCTTGTGGTTTAAACATGCCTGGATCAACTTGGTAATGCATTTCTACATGCTCTTGAGCCAAGATAGGCTCACCAGCGGCAACCTGACCGATTAATGGTAAACCTTGCTCTTCGTTTGCTGCATCTTCAAGCAAAATACGAATACCGCGAGACGCACCCGGGATAATCTCAATCGCTTCTTTACGAGCAAGAGCTTTCAAATGTTCTTCTGCAGCATTAGCAGAACGGAAGCCTAGTTCACGCGCGATTTCTGCACGTGTCGGTGGCATACCGGAATCTTCGATCTTACCTTTGATAAGGTCAAAGACTTGTTGCTGGCGGGGCGTTAACGGCTTCATGATTCACCTGTCTTTTTATACAGTTGACTGTGAGTATATCCAGTAACTGAACAAAAGCAAAGCAATTGGTTGTTTTTAGTTCATTTTTAGCAAATTACAAAAACAGGATCTCTAGCCACACATAACCTGCGAGTGCCAAACAGATGAAAACTGCTGCCGAACCGACATCTTTCGCCATCCCAGAAAGCTCATGATGTTCACTGCCGATTCGGTCGACAACCGCTTCAATCGCGGTATTGATTAGCTCGACAACCATCACCAATACCACCGATGAGATCATTAAGATTCGTTCAACTTGGCTTACATCTAGGTAAAATGCCAACGGAATAAGCACGACCGCCATGAACACTTCCTGTCGAAATGCAGCCTCATTTTTAAACGAACTCGTAATGCCTTGCCATGAAAAGCCTGCTGCTTTGATGATGCGTTTGAATCCGGTGTTTGATTTTTTGGTCATTTTTAACCCTATACTCAATCAGTCGATGAATGATTTTCCACAAACTTAACGGCAATATGACTATTTCCATTAAAAGGTTAGACCAGTTTCTGGTATTCTTGCATCGATTAAATTTACGCCTAGGCTTATCCCTATTTCACTCATAGGATTTATCCTTTTTATCAGAGAAATAGAGATACGCTTCAGCACATTGAAATAACTATTGAGGCAGTGAACCTATATGTCTTCTGGACAATCTTTTTCACGTTCATTAATGAAGCTACCTTTATCCGTATTGGTAAAGGGCACATCAATTCCTTCAAACCCTGTTGAGGATTTGAACATTGATTTGAGCAAACCGATTGTATACGCCTTACCGTTTCGCTCAAGTGTCGACATTCTTACATTGCAAAAACATGCACTTGAATTAGGCCTACCCGATCCGTTGAGCAAGCTTGAAATCAACGGCAAATCACTGCAACGCTACGTTTTCATCTCTTCTCGCAAAACTCTGCTACAAGACGATGATTATGTACCAAGCTCTTCAATTGAAGTGTTCTCTGAATTGCTTTCACTGCACGCTGACGACTCTGAACTCGATGTTCAAGTTATCCCTGCTACAGTGCTGTGGGGACGTAAGCCTGGTAAAGAGAATAACCAGAAGCCTTACCTACAGGCAATGAACGGCTTAGAGAAATCAAAAGCTGTATTGCTAGCCGGTCGTGACTGTCTGGTTCGTTTCAGCCCAGTGGTTTCTCTACGCTACATGGCTAACTCACACGGTACCGACAGCACCATCGCGCACAAATTGGCGCGCGTGGCACGTATTCACTTTTCTCGCCAAAAACTTGCAGCATCAGGTCCTAACCTGCCAAGTCGCCAAGCTCTGTTTGACCGCCTACTAAAATCTGAAGCGATCAAGAAAGCGATTGAAGATGAAGCACAAGCAAAGAACATCTCGATCGAGAAAGCGAGCAAAGAAGCTCAAGACATCATGGACGAGATTGCTGCGAACTTCTCTTACTCGCTAATCAAACGCGGTGAGAAGATTCTTGGTTGGTTGTGGAATAAGTTGTACCAAGGCCTGCATATCAGCAACGCTTCAACAGTTCGTAAGCTGGCTCAAGATGGTCACGAGATTGTTTATGTGCCTTGTCATCGTAGTCACATGGATTACTTACTGCTTTCTTACGTGCTTTACCACGAAGGCATGGTGCCGCCGCATATCGCTGCGGGTATCAACCTGAACTTCTTCCCTGCCGGTCCTATTTTCCGTCATGGTGGTGCGTTCTTTATTCGTCGTAGCTTCAAAGGCAACAAGCTGTACTCGACGATTTTCCGTGAATATCTGGCAGAATTGTTCGCTAAAGGTTACTCAGTAGAGTACTTCAGTGAAGGTGGGCGTTCTCGTACAGGTCGTTTATTGCAAGCGAAGACCGGCATGTTGGCGATGACTATTCAAGCGATGCTGCGCGGCATGAATCGCCCGGTGACTTTGGTTCCTGTGTACATCGGCTACGAGCACGTGATGGAAGTGGCGACTTACGCAAAAGAACTTCGTGGTAAGCGTAAAGAAAAAGAAAACGCGAGCTTAGTGATTCGTACCATTCGTAAGCTGCGTAACTTTGGTAAAGGCTACGTCAACTTTGGTGAGCCGATTCAGCTTAACCAATATCTGAACGAGCACGCTCCAGAGTGGACTAAAGATATCGACCCAATGGGCACTAGCAAACCACAATGGATGAACCCGGTGGTTAATGACTTGGCGACCAAAATGATGACGCACATTAACGATGCGGCAGCGACCAATGCCCTGACCCTTTGTGCAACGGCACTATTGGCTTCAAGACAGCGCGCATTGTCTCGTGACTCTTTGGTTTCTCAGATTAATTGCTACCTGTCTCTGCTTAAGAATGTTCCATATTCGGCAACGTTCACTGTGCCAAAAGACAGCGCTGAAGATTTAGTAAAACATGCTGAATCACTGAACAAGTTCTTGATTGAATCAGACTCAATGGGCGACATCATTTCGCTAGACCGTCACCAGTCAATTCTGATGACCTACTACCGAAACAACATCATTCACTTGTTTGCTCTGCCATCGTTAATTGCACAGATGACTATTCGTCAACGCGGTTTATCAATTGACGCGATCCAAGAGAACGTTGCTGCTATCTACCCGTTCTTGAAGAAAGAGCTGTTCCTAAGCTACGACGAAGACAAGCTTGAAGGCGTGGTTTCTAACATCATTGAAGAGCTGGTTAACCAAGGTATGCTTGTGGTTTCTGATAATGAAGTCACCATCAACCAATCAAACAGCCAAGCACTGATGCTGTTAGGTCGTACGATTTCAGAAACGCTACAACGCTACTCTATTGCTTTGAACCTGTTAGCAGAGAACCCTGATCTGGATAAATCCGATCTTGAACAGAAGAGCCAAGACATTGCACAGCGACTTGGTCGTCTGCAAGGCATCAATGCACCAGAGTTCTTCGATAAAGGCGTGTTTGCGTCGATGTTCGCAACTCTGAAACAACAGCAATATCTGGATAACGATGGTAACTGTGATTTAGACAAGACTCAGCAATTCGCTAAGCTTCTCTACTCAATGCTTTACCCTGAAGTACGTTTGACGATTCAAGAGAGTATCCACCAAGTCGAGTAATTCCTGTATATAGCAGGGCTCTGATAGCAGATTCAACGCGATCAAAAAAGGCACCCACTGGGTGCCTTTTTCTTGAATATTCGTTTGATAAAAACTGATGCTTACCAGAAGGTAACGAACAAACCGACCGTTACGGCCATACCAACATAGTTGTTATTTAGAAAAGCTTGAAAACATAAGTCTCGGTCACGGTGGCGCATCAAATGTTGTTGGTACACAAACAAGCTGCCTGCGGCTAACAATGCCCAATAGAAAGTATCACCCAATTGGTAGTGCATACCTAACACAATCAGCATCGCTAGAGTAACAAGTTGCAAAGAGCCGACGATAAGCTTATCGAAGCGACCAAATAAAATAGCCGTCGATTTAATACCAATCTTCAGGTCATCATCTCGGTCTACCATCGCATATTGCGTGTCGTAAGCAACCGTCCACAAAGCATTAATAACGAAGATAAACCAAACAATACTTGGTAGTTCATTGGTTTGTGCAGCCCATGCCATTGGTATCGCCCAACTAAACGCTAAACCGAGGAACAACTGTGGAAGATGTGTAAAACGCTTCATGAAAGGGTAAATGAACGCCAGACCCACACCAATAAATGAGAGCTTAATGGTCAGTGGATTCATGGTGAGTACTAGCAAAAATGAAACTACGGCTAGCACTAAAAAGAGCAGAATCGCTTCCTTACTGGAAACCAAACCTGAGGGTAATGGACGCTGCTTGGTGCGTTTAACATGGCCATCCACTTTACGGTCCGCAAAATCATTGATCACACAGCCAGCTGAACGCATCAACACGACGCCGAGTACGAAAACAACCAAGACATCAAAATCAGGCATACCTTGTGCGGCGATAATCAGCGACCACAAAGTCGGCCAAAGGAGTAACAGAGTACCAATCGGGCGATTCATTCGCGTTAATTGCCAGTACGCCTTCGCTTTGGTGGCAAACATTTACACACTCTCCTTAGAGTAAATGGGTGATGTTGGTAAAAACAGTTCTGCCACAAGCATCGGTTTATGGTTCATCCATAATCGAGAGCGACGCGCGAGTAAACACTCATCACCTGCGATAACCCAACCGACTTGCAGCGCATCCCGCTCGACATTCTCAGCACTAAACACCGTTAGTCCAAGCGGGACATTTCCTTGTTGAGAAAGGTCGGAGTGTTGATGATCTTCTAACGTCACACGGGGAATCAAGGTTCGACCTAGCACCCATGGGGCATCATCACCCTTCAAAATCACTTTACGCAGCAAGCAATCAAATGATGATAAAAGATGTTCCTCGTCTTGTTGCAACATTGAGCGTTCTACAACTTGATTATGAAGCAACTCAACAGACAGGTGCTGACAACACTTCCCCAACTTGCGGGAAAGAGAACCTTGCTCCATAAGCCACTCTTTGGTGGTTTTATTAGGAAAATCAAATTTTTCTGTACTTTGCCAATCTACATTCATTAACGAATTAAGATACAGCGATATTGGCTGATTCATACTAGTATTCAATAGGTGACTTTACACGTACAATAAAGCTTCAACTTTCGAACAAAATTAAAGCGTTCTTCGAATTGTAAACGTATTTAGATTTAGACCGCTCATTGTAACAAGACTAATGCGTTTCGAATATCGCGAATAAACTAAAGAAAAGTCACAAATATGCACAAACGTTATGTAGCCCAAATATTTCTTGCGATTACCCTACTCTTTTCAGCATCAAGTTTCGCTGAAGAGGAGTCGGCAGCTAAACTCGCCTACTTCACGCTAGAGCCAGACCTGACCACCAATTTTTACACTAAAGGTAAAAAACTGGGCTACATTCAGGTTCGCCTCGACATCATGGTGGCAAATAGTAACGACTTGGCCGCTATTGAGCATCACCAACCACTGATTCGCGATGCGGTGATTGAATTGCTTGGCAAACAAAACGAAGAAACCATTAAGTCTCTATCTGGCCGTGAAGACTTGAGAAAATCCTTAGTTGAACACCTCAACAAGATTTTGCTTCCAGAGACAGGTAAAACCCTGATTGCTGACTTACTGTTTACCAAATACCTTTATCAGTAATGATGTAAACGAATCCCAATAAAAAAGCGGCTCATCTGGCCGCTTTTTTGTCTCTATCGTTTGGCTATTCACTAGAAGATATGAGTTAGCTTCTTGCCGAGCTTGGTGCTTTCATCGCATCGATAAAGCCAATAATCACACCGGCGGCTAGGCCAGCTAAATGCGCCGTATTGGCGATAGCCATAAATGGCTGCATGTACCCAAGCACCAACCACACCAACATAAAGCCGACAATCTGTCTTGGGATACCTAAACCAAGTTGTGGCGCCTTCGCACCAACCACCCATAAGTAACCAACCAAGGCATACACAACACCAGACAAACCACCGAAGTTCGCCCCTTCAACCCAATACTGCCCAGCACCTGAAAGCGCAGAAGAGACAGCAAAGATCTGAAGTAGCTTGAGGCTGCCAAGTTTCTTCTCAATGTCTCCACCTAGCTGCCACCACCACAAAATATTAAATGCGATGTGCATAACAGAGAAATGTAGAACGGCATGACTCAACCAACGCCACAGCTGCCATTGCTGTCCATCCACCGCTGGGAAATGTAGGGCATTGAAAATAGCTTGGCCAAAACCGATCTGTTGCAGCGCAAAAATCACCACACACACCAACATCAGGCTTAGTGTCACTGGGCCTGCTTTGGCTTTGATCATGCCCATGAAGCTTGGCGTGTGGTAATGGAAGTTGCTCTTTCTGGTCTCTGCCATGTCCCAAGATGCAGCTTGATAGCGCTTATGATTGGGCTCAGCCAGAAAACGATTCAGCTCAGCTTCGGTTTCAACCTGAAATTGGCCATCAAGAAGCCAAAGAGCAAAACGCCCTTCTCCCTCTGGAGACATCTGAATAGGGATCTGACGAGAGGCCATATAATCAATAAATGCTTGAGCAAGACGTGGATTGTCTAACACCATCAATCTAATCATTGTTACTTCCTATTCATTCTATGAGGGATGCTTGAGGCGGTTCAGGTGATGAAAGTCATTAACCTGCGATCACTGGAAGTTCAGCACGATGCCAAGCTTCGAAACCACCATCAACACTATATACCTCTTCAAAGCCTTGGTTCACTAAATATTGTGCCGCACCTTGGCTACTGATGCCGTGGTAGCACATCACTAAGATAGGTTGTTCGAACTCAACCTCATCCATGAATGACACCATCGTATCGTTAGTCAGGTGGTAGGCTGTTTTTGGGTGGGCAACCGCAAAAGACTGCGGGTCACGTATATCGACAAGTCGAGCTTCGCCTTGTTCGATGAGGGCTTGAGCGCCTTTAACATCGATATGTTTAAACTGGTCCATGACTTTCTCTTTTTATACTGATTTACTTTGCTGCCATTGTAACCTATCCCAAGGCTAACATTCACATCCACTTAATAAGGTTATCCACCAGCGATCACTTTTACACCATTTGTGGATAAATCTGTGAATTGCGTGAATAAAGTGTCTTTTCAAAAATAGATCCACAACATGTAGTAATGATCCTGATCTAACTGTGGGTTAACTGAAACATATCCCCACTCGAAAAACCCCGTCAAAGCCTTACTACACACTGCTTTTAGATAGCTGACGAATAAACTTCTCACAGAGTTATCCACAAAATCATTTTGCAAATTTCGATCGCAAAAGTTGAGAAATCGATCCAAAACAAAAAGGCCGAGATCTCTCGATCTCGGCCTTTTCAAAATTCAGCTATTTGTTAGCTCTACTAGAAAGTAGAAGCTAATAGAAACTAGATGCTATTAGAAATCACCAACGGCTTGTTTCAATTTCTTCATCGCATTCTTTTCTAACTGGCGAACACGCTCAGCTGATATACTGTAGGTATCCGCTAAGTCTTGCAGGGTTGCCTTGTTGTCGTCTAACCAACGTGAGCGAACAATGTGTTGGCTACGCTCGTCTAAGCTTGCTAGTGCTAGCCCTAGGCGATTATTGGTGTGTGACTCCCAGTTAGCCGCTTCAACCGTCTCAGCAACGTCTGACGCCTTGTCTTCTAGGTAGTAAACTGGAGCAGTGTAAGCAGAACCGCCATCGTCATCGTCCATAGGCGCTTCAAACGTCGCATCTTGTGCTGCTAAGCGAGATTCCATCTCACGAACTTCTGAAGGCTCAACACCCAGTTCACGAGCAACCGTCTCAACTTCACCGTTATTGAACCAACCCAAACGCTTTTTAGACTTACGAAGGTTAAAGAACAGTTTACGCTGTGCCTTAGTGGTCGCAATTTTAACGATACGCCAGTTACGTAGAACGTATTCATGGATTTCAGCTTTGATCCAGTGAACAGCAAACGAGACGAGACGAACACCAACTTCTGGATTGAAGCGCTTAACAGCCTTCATCAAGCCGATGTTACCTTCTTGGACGAGATCAGCCATTGGTAGCCCGTAGCCAGAGTAGCCTCTTGCAACGTGCACCACGAATCTTAGGTGGGAAAGGATCAAGCCTTTCGCAGCGTCGATCTCACCTTTGTAATGTAATCGCTCTGCAAGTCCACGTTCCTCTTCAGGAGTCAGCATAGGGTAGCTGTTCGCTGAGCGGATATAGCTATCTAAACTATCTTGTGTGACTAAAGCCATTTGATACGCTTGGTTTGCCATTCGGTTCCTCATCAATCTCTGATCTGGAGTAATACATCTATTAAAACCCTACAATCTTGAACCTAAAATGAACAGGTTTCAAGGAGGGGGAAGTAATTATGCATAATCAATTCGTCTATACAAGGCAAAAACTGGTTAAGAAGTGCCTATTTTTCGTCTAAATATGACTCTATTCACCTAAACTGGTTCAATTTCTTTTAGGTGACGCTGTGCAGAAAGCTTTGCAGCCACACTACCAAGCAGAGTTCCGACGATCAAAAGCAGTAAAGATTCATCCCAACTCAGGCCAATTAAACGGAAGTGGCTGTCGTATAGCTGAGCCAAGTCATCCACCGCGCTGTTCAGCAATACGGTAATCAATGCCGTCATTACCCAAGCGCTAATCGAACCTAAAACGCCAAACCACATCCCAGCATAAAGGTATGGTCGAAGAATGTAGCTGTCGGTCGCACCAATCAGCTTCATGGTTTGAATCTCTTCTTTATGCGCCAACACATTAAATCGTAGTGTATTGCCGATAATCAGAAATACCGCGCCCAGCATCAATACCGTTAAGGTAATCACGATGACAGCCGCTAATGCTTTGATCGCATCTAATCGCGCTAACCAATCTTCGTCTAGGCGAACATCGGTCACTAATTCTTGTTGTTTAACTGTGCCTGCCAGCTCTTTAATTAAGGTATCGCTGTGCACGCTTGGCGTAATCACCAGCACACCTGGCAGTGAATAATCGTCGAGAATGGTTAGGGCGTCTTCAAAACCAGAATACTGGCTGAGGTCTGCAAGCCCTTGCTGCGGAGAAATGTACTCCACCAGCTCAACTTGATCCCAACTTTCGATTTCATCCTTAAGCACCATTACTCGTGGCTCAGGAATACCATCCTCTACATAAGCACTTATTTGTGACGGGCTAGTGACATCTTGCGCCACTTCCCCTACATTTTTACCTAATAGGTACAAACAAGCTGGCATCGCCAACGCCATAGAGATCACCGCAAGGGTCAGTAAGTTGCCTAACGGGCGCTGCCACATTTGCGAGAACGATGACTTGGCTTGTTTCCAGTGAACAGCAAAGAAGCCGTCGCTTGAAGCGCGGTTTGCTGCTCGATTAGATTGAGGTTTTTTGATGCGCTTATTCGCGGCCATAGTCTTCAACCTCACTCAAAAATCCTTGGTTTAATTCAAGATGGCGGTACTGAGGGCGAGTGTTCACTAACCCGATATCATGCGTCGCTAGGATGATCGTCACACCTGCGCGGTTGAATTCTTCAAATAATCGCAACACACGGTTAGATAATTCAGGGTCTAGATTACCGGTAGGCTCATCGGCTAAAAGCAGAGTTGGACGGTTAACCACGGCGCGAGCAATACCCACGCGTTGTTGTTCACCACCAGAAAGTTGGCTTGGCAAACAACGGGCTTTATCTAATAAACCGGTTTTATCCAACGCAGCACTGACTCGGCGTTTTATTTCGTTTTCAGAAATAGATTCAATACGCATAGGCAGAGCGACGTTATCGAAAATCGAACGGTCCATCAGCAGGCGATGGTCTTGAAAAACAATCCCAATATTACGGCGTAAGAAAGGAATGTCTTTGGCTGGGATACGAGTGATATCGTGATCGTTGAACCAGACACGTCCATCAGTTGGACGCTCTATCGCGCAGATCAACTTCAGCAAGGTACTTTTACCAGCCCCAGAGTGCCCACCCAAAAAAGCCATCTCTCCACGTTTCAGGTGAAAGTCCACTTTTTGGAGCGCTTGTCTTCCACCTCGGTAGGCTTTACTCACTTGCTGAAATTTGATCACCGAAAATTCCTCTTACGATCACTAATATCAAATTTAAAAACGGTAGCAGATTAAGGATAAACCACTTTGCTACTCGCGTTACTCTTCGCGGCTAAATAGTGCTTCAATGAAGTCTTTAGATTCAAATGGACGCAGGTCATCAATACCTTCACCCACACCAATGTAGCGGATTGGAATCTGGAACTGGTCAGCAATTGAGAAAATTACACCACCTTTCGCCGTACCATCTAGCTTAGTCAGTGTAATACCCGTAACTGGAGCCACTTCACTGAACAACTTCGCTTGGCTGATAGCATTCTGACCTGTACCGGCATCGAGCGTTAGCATGATTTCGTGTGGTGCAGAGTCATCAATCTTCTTCATTACACGAACAATCTTACGCAGTTCTTCCATCAAGTTGCTCTTGTTCTGCAAGCGACCTGCAGTATCGGCAATCACAACATCAACGCCACGCGCTTTCGCAGCTTCAATCGCATCGTAGATAACAGACGCACTGTCCGCACCTGTGTGCTGAGCAATAACTGGCACATCGTTACGCTGACCCCAAACCTGAAGCTGTTCAACGGCTGCAGCACGGAAGGTATCACCCGCAGCTAGCATCACTTTCTTGCCTTCATTTTGGAATTGTTTCGCCAGCTTACCGATCGTAGTTGTCTTACCTACACCGTTCACACCCACCATTAAGATAACGTAAGGTGTTTTAGTGGTATCAACAACCAGTGGCTGTTCCACTTGGCTTAAGATGTCTGCCATCTCTTCTTTGAGCAGACCATAAAGCGCTTCACCGTCTTTTAGGTCATTGCGAGATGCTTTTTCTGTCAGGTTTTCAATGATCTTAACCGTGGTATTCATACCCACGTCAGCAATCAGAAGTTGCTCTTCTAGCTCTTCAAACAGGTCTTCATCGATTTGCTTGCCTTTGAACAGACCAAAGAAACCAGCACCGATGTTTGCTTTAGTGCGGCTTAGGCTGCGCTTAAGACGAGCAAAGAAGCTTTCTGTCGGCTTCTCTTGTACTTCTTCAACCTTAGCTTGAGGAACTGCCACTTCTTCCTGTTCTGCTTCTGCTTCTGCTTCTGCTTCTGCTTCTGCTTCTGCTGCGACAGGTTGCTGCTCTTGTTGAGCTTCTTCAAGTGCTTGCTCAGATTCAGTTGGCTTAACTTGTTCAGCTTCAGGCGCGACCTGTTCAGCCTCAACTTGTGATTCAACTTCAGTTTGATCTTCAACGCTTTCTACGTTCGCTTCATTCTGAGTTTTTGGGCTTTGTTCTTCTTCACCAAAACCAAGCCACGATAATAATCCGCGCTTCTTTTTTTCCGTCATCAGAGGAGTTTCCTAGATCTACTAATTAGCTGTATTGACTTAATACACGTCGACTCTTTGCTATTGTTATACAATACAAGCTTGTACAAACGAATAGTAAAGAAAAATGACAAAGCAGTGATAAGTTTGCTTTTAGCTTGATACACTTTGTCATTGCAAATTTATTTAATACACGAACCCACTTAAATTGGGCTCGGTATAGTATCACTTTATTAGCGGTCAAAAAATCTATGGTAAGACGTCGCCAGCAAAACACATCACAAAAAAAGCCATCCGGAGGCTTTGTTCGAATTATTAGTGGCTCATGGAGAGGTAGAAAGCTGCCTGTTCATGATTTAGAAGGATTACGCCCAACCATTGACCGAGTAAAAGAAACACTCTTTAACTGGGTGGCTCAAGATATCCCACATTCAACTTGCTTGGATGTATTTGCCGGTTCTGGCGGTCTAGGTTTTGAAGCAGCTTCTCGCCAAGCCAAAATGGTGACACTGCTCGAAATGAATCAAAAGGCGGCTAAACAGCTTTCTGATAACGCGAAAGAGCTCAAGGCAGACAACATTAATGTCGTGAATACTGATGCTATCTCTTTCCTTAAGAAACCAGGCACTCCTTACGATATGGTTTTCCTTGATCCACCATTTCGCAAAGGCTTACTGGCAGAAACAGTACAACTGCTTGAGAGTAACGGTTGGCTTGCAGACAATGCCATCATTTACGTCGAGACAGAGAAAGAACTGAAACTCGAAGCTATGCCAGAGAACTGGGAATTGCATCGCGATAAGACCACCGGACAGTCAAGCTACCGACTGTTCAATCGAATTACTGAAGAATAGGAGTTATTGAATGAAGTTCTTGCTTCCACTAGCAAAAGCAGCCATCGCTTTTGTTTGGTTTATCTTGATCGTAAATATTTTCTACCCGTTCCCGGGTAATGCTGCGATTGCGCTTTATATCATGACAGCATTCTTGTTCTTCATGCACGGCCTGCAGATGCTGATTTTCATCGGTGCTTTCGGCGACAAGATCGAGATGTCACGTTGGGAGAAGTGGTCAATATTGATTTTCGGTGTCTTCGCCTTACTCGATATCCGACGCAAACACATGATGTAATCGAGCTTAAGCCCAGATATAAAACGCTTAGCTACAGAAAACATCATGACAGAAACAGTAGAGACAAAAACGCCGCTCATTTGAGCGGCGTTTTTTTATTCAGCAATGATATTGATGTTAGCCCATGTAGCCTTTCACACCATCGAGGAACATTTGCGTCGACAGCATGACCAACAACAAGCCCATCAAGCGTTCGGTGGCTTTAAGCCCTCTCTCTCCCAGCACTCGCAGGAAGAAACCATTAAACATCAGAATAAAGAAGGTCGCGCCCCAAGCCAGCATCACTGCGCCTGAAAGCTCTAACATGTTGTCAGGGTGCTGTGTCGACAACAGAATCAATGCAGCAATCACCGACGGTCCTGCAATCATAGGGATCGCCATCGGCACGATAAACGGTTCTTCACCCGCCGCTAGGCCGGTAATACTGCCCGCACTTGGGAAAATCATCTTAATCGCGATGATGAACAGAATAATACCGCCAGAAATGCTCAAGGTTTCAGGCTGCACGTGCAGGAAGTTCATGATGCTTTGACCGGCAAACAAGAACAACAGCAGGATAATCAGCGCAAACATCAGTTCACGAACAAGAACAATACGGCGACGCTTCGGATCAATATGCTTAAGGATAGAGAGCACGATTGGCAAGTTGCCAAGCGGGTCCATGATAAGAAACAGCATGGTTGCTGCAGATAAGATTTCCATAAGTTTGTCTCGAAAAGCGTAAGTGCGCGGAGTATAGCAGCCTCAACATTGATTTTCGAACGCAGTGATAAGCGGGTTAACTGATGCTTTTAAAAGGGGATGTTATAAGAAGGCAAATTAGCGAAAGCAGATTGAAAGGTAATGAAAAGAGTGGAGCCGAAACATGCACCCACTCTTTATTCACGAATAAAACAAGCCACTAAGAATTAGTGATTACACACACGTTCGCGGTCAGTGCAAAGCTTATCATCGACAACGACAACCTTTTCCATCTTCAAGAAAAACTTCAACAGGCTATCTAAATCCAGACCATTGAGCTTACAAGTATGGAAGCGAGCTTCTTCGCCATAGGTTTGAGCAAGCGCTAATGTTAGCTCTTCGCGAGTCAGTGGCTTTTCACTCAGTAGGGTTAAAACGTTGTGTGCATGAATTTCGGTAGTCATAACTCTATCTCATGTTTAATGAAGTAGACGTAGAGTACCTACTTTCATCTGAGCTGCCTTGATGTAGCTCAGAGTTAAGCGAGCTCTACTCTAAATGGTAAGGGAAGCAACAATGAGAGCGTGCGCCAGAAAGTAGCTGCCCGTCACCCAAAAGTAGGCACCCTTAATTGGGCTACGATAGAAATTTAGCGCGTACGCCAATGCTGAAAGCAGCAACACGGCACAACCGGCAAAACCGACCGCATGCGACAGTTGAGGATCAAGCAACCAGAGCTCACCAGAAGCCCATGCAAGCTGAATAAGCACGATACCCATGATAACGACAGGAAAGACGAGTTTGTCTAAGCGAGGTAGAAGTAAGAAGAAAGCAACGACACAAGCCGCCAAAAGCAGCGCGAACAACCACCAGACCATTTCTCCTGATAGCTGTAGCCAAAATGCTTTGCTGTAACAGAGCTGAGCCAGCAAGAAGCAAACAAAATGCAGAGGACGTTTTTGAGTAACAGCATGCAGGACATCTGCGATCGCAGAGACCGCCAACCCAGCAACGACCCAATAGGTAAAATCAGCAACGACAGATTGAGTTAAAGCAATGGTCGCTAATAATACATAGGTAAAAACCTTATACGATAAGGCCTGACCGATATGTCCATGTTTCGTTCCTGCTATTGCTCCGATACCAGATAAGGAAACCGCTAACCAACTCCACATACCACTTGCCCTATTGCTTTAAATCGTCGCCAGTCTAGGCACACGAGTGTTGATGTAAAGCCTCAGCCCCTCAAAATTGGATCTTGATTACGCTTCCACTAAAAAGAGTCTCTTTAGATTGAAGTCGTAACAATTACCACCATGACAATGGCCATTCGTTTAAAACTAGAACGAATCATCATAAAACCCATTCAAACTGGCATTAAAGTCGCCATACTTGAATTTTGGCCAATTCTAACCTATCGACCCCACCAAAACCGGCCTAATTCCGTAAAATACCACACTTAAAAAATTAAAATAACCACATTTAAAGTAAATAATAACAATAACTTAAATAAACAAACTCAAGATTAATAGGAAAATAAAAACGCCAACCAAGCCTAGACTTGTAAAGTAGCCAGTTTTCTTTTTTAACGCCCAGTTTTGTCAGGTTATTTCAAGCCTCCGGTAAAAATCGCCACAAAAACCAAGCCGAAAACTTAAAAAACCAACCAAAACCAACCTAGCCACCACCAACCTCTATTAATACAGTTTAACAACCTTTAACAATATAAATCACACAAAACAACCATTACAAAACAACAAGTTAAATCAAATTAGAACAAACATAAATCACAACGAACAAATTAAGAACACACCATAAAACACAGTTAAACACTGCCAAACAAGCCAAAAACTCATAGTTTTCTACTACTTTTAAAGCTTTCGAAAGTAATTCTTGATCTAAGGCCATAAGTAGTGCTATTCTTTAAAACATAGCGAGAGACAACCAAATTTAGGAGTAGTGTTATGATTTCATCTTCGCAAAGACAAGGACTTGTAATGATCGCGGTAGTTGTAGGTCTAATGACACTACCGATGATGTACTAAGCAAGTTACAGATAAAAAAAGGGACGCCATGAGCGTCCCTTTTTTTGTTCAATTTTTTCACTTCGAAAACAGATGCAGTGTTAGCACATCCCAGTTCGCGTAATAGAAACCTGCGGCAGCTAAAGTCATTGCCATCATCAGTAAGATCGCAACTCGCCAGATAAAACGACCACTACGTGGAGTCAGCTCCTTCTCACAGTCGTTACACATCATGATGAACTTATGTTGGTCTTCCAACTTAGCCTCATGTTCATTGACTACCTTATTACGACACGTTGCGATATAGCGCAGCTTGCTCACCATATCGTGCGGTAGCCTTTCTTCACAGCTTGTTACAAGCTCATGCAATCCTTCGCCTTCGGCATGATATTGAAGCCTCAATAATTTCTCTATATTGCGAGTTCTTGTCACCACTTTTTCAATATCGGTCATCTTAGCCCTCCCACTCCACACTATAATTCTAGTCGAGCATTTCCCTATTCTTATACAAAATCACTGTTATTTACGAGAGAAAGAGACAATAAATAACAATGCTTTATCCCAAACTGACCATTAAATGTGATGTCTGCCGAAAAATAATCAGCTTGGCTTACAACAGTTCACGAATAACGGCTTTAAACACATATCCCTATTGCCTGAAAGACTAGAATAACCATCACGACTACATGGAGGTTATATGCCTAATTCACTCTTTTTTGCCATCTTTGCTCTCGCTGCTCTAGCGGCTTGGGTATTTATTGGTTTCTATCGAAAACACTCGCAAGGTGAAAATGCGCCAGAGAAGAAAGTGAATGTCACGGTGTTAGACAAACAATCGATCGACCTTCCTGACGCAGAACCGGGCCAAGAAGATCAAGAGTACTGGATTTACGTTCAACGTGGTGTGGTTGGTCCGAAGCGAGAATTCCAAGTCGGCATCCACTATTTCCACGCCCTTAACCCTGGCGACAAAGGAACCTTAACCTACCAAGGCGATAAGTTCTTACACTTTGCGTTGAAGCGCTAAACGTCAGCCGCTTCAACTGTCGTCCCTAAGCAATCCATCAGAAAGCCTTAGCAATCACCGCTAAGGCAATAACCAACGCGTTTTCTCTGACTTAGACACCAACCAGCTCATCCATAATGCGCCAGCTCCGCTGATCACAATCCATAATGGAATAACCCATGCCGGATGTCCTTGGTACCAACCAAACTCTTTCATCGGCCACAAGAAAATCGGGTGCAGCAGGTAAATACCTAAGCTGTGCTTACTGATAAAGCCAACCACTTGGTTACTCTTCTCAGACAGGCCTTCACCATAGTAACGGCATACCATGAACACCATGCTCGCGGCTAATACGGTATTCAACGTTTTGTAAGATAGCCAGCGCCCTACCGTGTACTCTTCTGCTACCAAGCTTGCATCAACCACCATGTAAACCGTGGTTAGTAACGCGAGCCCACCCAGTAACACACTCACGCCAACGGTCATCTTGTTAAGTGGCACAATCTTATACAGCAAGTAACCCAATGGTAAGTAACCGGTGTACAACCACAATTCGTGACTCCAAGGGCCATCGATTTTCAGTAAGAACAGCAATGTTGTGAACAACCATACCGCCGTAAAGGCATAGACCGATCTATCACCGTACTTTCTAACCATGATCTGCAAGAACGGAATCACAAAATAGAGTGGGATGAAGTAATAGAAGAAACCAAGGTGGTAATAGGTGTAATGATGGTAGCTATTAAGCAACACGTCCCAACTGACGTCGGCATCAAAGCCCATTGCCGACCAGCCCGACAGATAGGTATAGAAAAGCGACCAGACAATGAAAGGTATCAGTACCTTGCCCAAACGACGCTTGAGGTAGTATTTGGCGTCAAACGGGCGCTGATCACTGAGCATCAGTGCGCCAGTAATCAAAATGAACACAGGTACTGCCCAGCGGCTGAAACCGTTTACCGTAATGGCAGTAAGCCATTCACCGAAAGGAATAGTGCCCAACTCATTGCGATAAGGCGCCAAAACATGAATCGCGATAACCGCTACGGCCGCGACACATCGTGCTAAATCAAAAAAGAGAATTCGCTGCTTCATGTAAATGCCTGATTAATATTCAATCATTCTACTATAGCAATAAAAAAGCTGACCGGAATAAATACCAAGTCAGCTTAGTGTTAAAGGAGATACTTATCGCGAATTTAGCTCATACGACTCTAGCTTCTGCGACTTGAGCTCTCACAAATGAGGCTCATGTGGCTGAAGCTTATGCCGCTGAAATTTGCGGCAATTTCGGTAAACGCAGAGAGATCACCGTCGTTATCGCCAAGAATGCGAAGGAAACCCACAGACACGCAGACAAACCTGCCATTTGGAATACCAAGCCCGACAATATCGTGCCAATCAAACGGCCCATCGCGTTTGCCATGTAGTAGAAACCGACATCAAGAGAAACGCCATCGCCTTTCGCATAACTCACAATCAAATATGAGTGAAGTGATGAGTTCACCGCAAAGATGACACCAAACACCATCAAGCCACCGATAATAACTAACTCGGGTTGCCAGCCAATCTGTACCGCATAAGCGATAGCAGCGGTCACTATAGCCAGCGCCCCCGCCCATAATAGCGCGGCATGGCCATCTGGCACCTTACCTTGAGCTTTACCAGTAATCTTCGGCGCTATGCCCTGTACAAAGCCATAAGCGATAGTCCAAGCAGCTAAGAAACCGCCAACCCATGAGTGATCCCAACCAAACACACTGCCTAGGTAAATCGGCAAAGCAATCACAAACCACACATCACGAGCGCCAAACAGGAACATACGTGCTGCGGATAGGATGTTGATGGATTCAGACTTAGAGAAGATCTGTTTGAACTTAGGCTTGGTTTTCGCTTTGCCCATGTCCGCTTCTAAGCTCAACACACTGCCAACGAAGACCAATGCCAACACGGCTGCCATCGCGAGCACGGCGTATTGGAAGCCAATCGTTGAAAGCAGTAAACCACCAATAAAGAAGCCTGCCCCTTTAAGCGCATTCTTAGATCCGGTCAGAATCGCAATCCACTTATAAAGCGCGCCTTGTTGTTCATCAGGAACCAGAGTCTTAATTGAGCTCTTGGCACTCATCTTATTGAGGTCTTTAGCGATACCAGACAAGGCTTGCGCCGCCATGACCCAAGGAATGGTCAGCATTGCCGTTGGCACCGCGAGCATACCCAAGGCGACGACTTGCATGCCTAACCCAATGTTCATGGTCTTATTGAGGCCAAGACGCGCCCCTAACCAGCCACCGATTAGGTTAGTCACCACACCAAAGAATTCATAGAAAAGGAACAGTGAGGCGATTTCTAACGAACTGTAGCCAAGGTCGTAAAAATACAGAACCACCAACATGCGAAGTGCACCATCAGTAATGGTGAAGTTCCAGTAGTTAAAAGTCACCAACATGTATTGGCGAACGCTCTTACTTAGATTTGAAAACATAACGCTATCTCTGCAATCTAAACAAAAAGAGCTTTTGGATCATGATAAGTTCAACACTCCAGATACCAAAAGCTCCCTGTCTAACACTGATGACTATTAGCTATTCGCTACGCCATTAATGTATTCAACCTGGATAGGTTTAGTGAAGGCACCTGGACGCAGTGCCTGCACCTCTTGAACTACCTTGCTCAAATCCCAGCCTTTTTCTAACAGTAGGTGAGCTGCGAACAAACCAGTGCGACCAGAGCCGCCCATACAATGCATTGCAACCTTGCCGCCGTTATCGACGATGTTATGTAGCTCAGGGCTAGCTGCTTGCCACTTCGCAGCAAAACCAGCACCTGGTGCACAGTCGTCTTCAATTTCGATCTGGAACCATTGCATACCTAACGCACGTGTTTTTTCACCAAGTGCCGCCACGTCTTTGCTTGCAAGCTCATGGTCATCAAGTGCTGTCACGATAGCTTCAACGCCTTGCTCTTTTAGCTGAGCCAGTGATGCATCAAGCGTTGCTTCTTTTGTACCTGGGCATGGAGTCAGGATTAGCGCACCTTGCTCTAGGTCTAGTTGCCATGTTGGATGTGTCATTATATCTTCTCCAGATTCTTAATTAAGCAAGGCCAACGGTACGAACTAGCTCAGCGGTACGTGTCGCGTAACCCATCTCGTTGTCGTACCAAGCGTAAATCTTAACCATGCGCTTACCGACCAACATCGTTGATAGTGCATCCACGATTGTTGAGCGTTGGTCGCCTTTGTAATCGATAGAAACCAGTGGACGCTCTTCAAAGCCAAGAATGCCTTTTAGTTCATTCTGAGACGCTTCTTTCAGCATCGCGTTAACTTCTTCTACCGTGGTGTCTTGCTTCACTTCGAAGATGATGTCAGTCAGAGAAGCATTCGCTAGAGGTACGCGAACTGCGTGGCCGTTGATGCGGTTTTCAAGCTCTGGGAAGATCTCAACAATCGCCTTAGCGCTACCCGTTGTTGTTGGGATAAGGCTCATGCCACATGCACGTGCACGGCGTAAGTCTTTATGGGGCGCATCAAGAATAGTTTGCGTGTTAGTTAGATCGTGAATAGTGGTGAAGGCTGCGTTCTCGATACCAAGCTTCTCGTTGATCACCTTAACCACTGGCGCGATACAGTTCGTTGTACAAGACGCTGCCGTTACGATTTTGTGTACCGCAGGGTCGAAGATATTGTCATTCACACCAACAACGATGTTTGCGATGCCTTCTTCTTTCACTGGCGCCGATACCACAACGCGCTTCACGCCTTGCTCTAGGTATTTGTTTAGGAAAGAAGTCTTACGGTGAACACCGGTCGCTTCGATAACCACATCGCAGCCAGACCAATCGATCGCATCGATGTCGCGCTCTTGTGTGGTTTTGATGCGCTGACCGTTGATGATCATCTCATCGCCTTCTGCAGTTACTTCGTGGTGAAAGCGACCTTGAACTGAATCAAATTCTAGAAGGTGGGCCAGTGTTGTTGTGTCGCCAGCAACATCGTTAATTTGAACAAATTCTAGCTCATCCCAATCGAATGCTGCGCGAAGCGCTAGACGGCCGATACGACCAAAACCATTAATACCTACTTTGACTGTCATTTTCTGTTCTCTCAGTTAATTGCCTTCATATTTGAAGCCGCAGCGTTGTTGACTACGTTCACTTACCGGAGCGCCGGCCGCCCTAATTACATAGAGCCACTATGCTCATAGGGATAAGTTCACTTGTCGCCTAGCTGCAACTACAACTATTTCGGCATTAAGTTTTAATGTATTTAAACGCAACATACTGGGCGTGAGTTCATCGACTCTAAGCGCTCAATATCTTGCTGGTATTCAGTTTTCAAACAGTTCGATGCAATAAGGTCGTCAATTAACTTTAGCATCCAACCTGGTAAATCTTGTGACAGGCGGTAAAACACCCACTGCCCCTGGCGAACATCAGTCAAAACACCGTTTGAACGCAGCTGCGCAAGATGGCGTGAAACCTTTGGCTGACTTTCTTGCAATGCCTGAGTCAACTCACCAACCGATAAGCACTCATTGCGAACTATCAACATTAAGCAACGCACTCGCGTTTCATCGGACAGTAATTTAAAAAATTGGTGAGGAAGCATAAAAACATACTCATATATGGATATGCACATATCTTAGATATAAAAAAAAGCACGTCAAGGCGTGCGTTTCAATTGTCATAAAAGTTTAACGAAGAAATATCAGAGCTTGTTGGTCACGGTATGGCTCCAACGGCGCGCTTCAGTAAGCTCCGTTTTAACCTGATCCACGCTTAATCCTAAATCGGCGCAGTGCTCATCAATCTGTTGCCAATCGGCATGCTCAAAGCTCTCTTCAAGTGCGAGCAAGGTACCATATGGCCCTTCTCTACGTAATAGAGCAACCTTGATACTTTTACACAGCGGCAACTGCTCGACTAAGTTATCTAACGACAAGTCCAACAGAGCATCCAACAAGGAGAATAAGCCAATCATAAAGGCCTGTTCTCTATACCCTTCAAATGCCTGATAGCGAGACATACGCTGACAAAACTGAGCACGCTGTAGAGACAATCCATACAGCTCTTTAGGCTTTTTATCGGACACATAAGAGGCGACGGCTAACGAGACAAACATTTTCAGTTTCTCTTGACCTAGATATACCAAAGCCTGACGAAAAGAAGAGATGGTAACTTCAAGGCGCGGCGACATAGTATTCACAAAACGCAGCAGCTTATATGAGAGCGCCACATCTTTCGCGACAATGCTCTCCACCCGTTGAAAGTCCACATCGGGCTTACACACTTCTTGAAACAGCTCCATAGCAATCACTTGCTCAGGGCTAATGTATTTACTCTTGATGATTTCCGGTTTATTGAAAAAGTAACCTTGGAAAAACTTAAAGCCAGCCTCTTTGGCTTGCTGGAATTCTTGTTCGGTCTCAACGCGCTCCGCCAAAAAGCTAAACTTTTTCCCTTGATGCGCCCTAACTAAATCACACGCTTCATCCAAACCCATCTGCATAATATCGAGCTTTACGATATGCGTGTATTTAAGGAAACGTTCCCATTCTGGGGTCGAAGTAAAATCATCTAGGGCAATCATGTAACCCGCTTGGTAAAGGTCTTTAACCGCTTCCAACAATTCATCTGTTGGTTTACAGGTTTCCAGAATCTCTACCACCACCTTATCTTTCGGCAAACTTAAGGGCAGTCGACGAATCAAACTTTGATAAGGGAAGTTGATAAAGCAGCGTGAAGATGGAATAGAAGGGTTAAGACCAACAGACAAGAAGTTCTCAACAATCAGACGATACGTTGCTCGATTAGACTCAATATGCGCTGGGTACGCATTCTTTTCTCCATCGCGAAATAACAACTCATAGCCGAGTGTATTCCTCTTGCGATTTAAGATAGGTTGTCGAGCAACGTATGTAGCGGTCATTTCTTGATAACTCTGATTGGTTTAACTATAACTCAGTCGCTTAATCTAAGCTTTCGCGGCAGCTAGCAAGGCACCGCAACCCATGAACATACCACCAAATATTTTATTTATCTTACCCATTATGCGATCAGAGCGAATAAAACGTCCCATTTGTGACGCTAATGAGGTGTAAGCCAACATAACAACGCTATCAATGAATACTGTCGTCACACCTAGCACTAATAACTGAGGTGCTTGAGGTTGTGTAGGGTCAATAAACTGAGGAAACAAAGCCACCAAAAACACGATTGATTTCGGGTTAGTTAGGTTGATAAGCACAGCGTTTCTCAGCAGTTTGCCACTCGACAGAGTAGAGCTTTCTTCAGATGCTACTAGGCTCGATCTATCACGCCACTTTTGAATACCTAACCAAAGTAAGTACACCACGCCGACCCACTTAATGATGGTGAACGCCAACGCAGACTTAGCAACGAGTGCACCGATACCCGCGCCCACCAGCATAATGTGACACGCAAGACCAAGCTGTAAGCCAACAATTGATGCGAGTGACTTTTTAGTGCCATAGCTAAGCCCATTACTGATTGAGTTAACGGTACCCGAGCCCGGAGCCAAGCTAAACAAAATCGCTGTGACAACATAAGCAAGCCAGACATGAGTATCCATTTGCATTTCCTTACTAGTTCTTTAATCTAACAACATTAGTAGCAATAAAGCTCTCACACGCATCAGTTCAGGTAATTTCCCATGGAAAACCACAGCGAAGCCACCTTCCCTTACACTCAAGAACCTCAGTTCGATCATGCGATTAAACACCCGATCAACGCTCTTTGGCAACAAAGAAAAGAGGGGTATTTAACATCGTCTGGTAAAAAGAAACTGTACTGGTGCAGCCTCACCTCAGAAAAGCACAGCAAAGCTATTGTGATTTCAAATGGCCGTATCGAATGCTGCCAAAAATACCAAGAAATCTTTTATGATTTTTATCAACAAGGCTATGACGTTTATTCATTTGACCACCGAGGTCAAGGCCAGTCTGAACGTATGGTAACAGACTCTGACATTGGTCACATTCATGAGTTTGATGATTATGCATCTGACATGTCTGACGTCATTGCCAGTTTTGATCTCAGTAAGTATTCCAATCGCTACCTGCTCGCACACTCAATGGGCAGCACCATAGCCACTCGCTACCTACAAACCCATCCAGACCACCCGTTTGATAAGGTGACTCTGTGCGCTCCGATGTTTGGTATCAATACCGAGTGGTACCTGAAACCTATCGCGATGATCGTTGGACAAGTGCTTACCGCTTTTTATGCCAAGCCAACTTACGCGCCGGGCCAGCAAGCATATTATTCGAAGCCTTTTGAAAACAACTTACTCAGCCACAGTAAGGTTCGCTATCAGTGGTTCCGTCGCTTATATGACGAGTCTCCATCTTTGCAGGTGGGTGGACCAAGCACGCGTTGGGTGTGGCAAGGGTTAATGGCCGCCAAGCAAGCAATTCAACAAACTCGTCAAATCAAGATCCCTCTGCTATTGATTCAAGCTGGGGATGAAAAGATTGTCAGTAACAGTGCTCAAGTAAAGTTCATCTCTAAGCTGAAGAAAACCAACTCTGATTGTCAGTTTAAGTTGATTGAGGGTTCTAGGCATGAGGTGTTGTTTGAGCAGGATGAATATCGCAATCAAACACTGGATGCGATCAATCAGTTTTTCGCCTAGAGCTAATAGGCTAAGCAACCTACCAAGAAAATAAGCGCTAAAGAGGAAGAGAAGTAAGTGAGCTTTGCCCTCTTTTCTTGCATGAATTTGGCATACAATTTCTACCTAGAGATATTGTAGTTAAAACGATTCTAGCGCTGGCTAGCGTCAATATTGGTTAAGCATTTTGCAATGAGGGTTAAATGAGTATTCCTGCACTAAAAGATTCCGTGAAAATTGTTGCTTCTGATTTAGATGGTACGCTTTTGGCTCCCAACCATCAGCTAAGCGACTTTACCAAGCTAACGCTTAAGAAATTACACGACCAAGGTTATACCTTCATCTTCGCTACGGGTCGTCACCACGTCGATGTGGCGGGTATTCGTCAGATAGCAGGTATTCCGGCGTACATGATCACTTCAAACGGTGCACGCGTGCATGACCAAAACGATCAACTGATGTATAGCCAGAACGTACCTCAGGAACTCGTTCAGCCAGTTATTGATATTGTGCGCCAAGATCCAAACCTCTTTATTCACATGTACCAGAATGAAGATTGGTTACTAGACCGTGAAGATGAAATGTTGGCTAAATTCCACAGTGAGTCTGGCTTTAGCTACAAGCGCTTTGAAGCTGAAAACGCACCAAGCGAAGGCATCGCGAAAGTCTTCTTCACACATCCAGAACAAGACCACGAATATCTCGTCACGTTTGAACAAAAGCTAAGAGATGCTTTTGGCGACAAACTGAACATCGCCTTCTCTACACCTTGGTGTCTGGAAGTGATGGCCGCTGAAGTCTCTAAAGGCCACGCTCTAGACGCTGTTGCAAAATCACTAAACCTGACTCTGGATAACTGTGTTGCCTTTGGTGATGGCATGAACGACGCTGAAATGCTGGCTATGGCGGGTAAAGGTCTAATCATGGGTACATCACATGAGAAAGTGATGAAAGCACTACCTGACAATGAAGTGATTGGCAGTAACGCAGACGATGCCGTTGCTCACTACCTAGAAAAGCATCTGCTCTAATCTCGCTCGTTGAACAGATCTGAATAAATAAAAAGGCAGCCAACTGGCTGCCTTTTTTGAACCTTAGGTAAAAAGCTCTCTCTAACGCTATCGAGAACCTAACACTTCTTTGCTTAAGATTGCCTGCCACTCTTGTTCGGTAACCGGCATGATCGATAAGCGATTACCGCGTTTCACCAAGGGCATTTCGGAGAGTTCAGGCATGGCTTTAAGCGTAACCAAAGGAATCAAGCGCTCAGTCAATCGCACAAACTCGACATCCACCATGATCCAGCGTGGGTTATCGGGTGAAGACTTAGGATCGTAGTAATCACTCTCAGGGTCGAACTGAAAGTGGTCTGGGTAGGCTTCTCTGGTTACTTTAGCGATCCCCGCTACGCCAACTTTTTTACATGATGAGTGGTATATCATCACCAGATCGCCAAGCTTGACGTCATCACGCATCATGTTTCGAGCCTGATAGTTGCGTACACCCTCCCAACAAGAGGTTTTTTGTACTCTAAGAGTCTGAATAGAGAAGGTGTCGGGTTCTGTTTTAAATAACCAATATGCCATAATAAATCCAATTAACGGTTGCTCCGAGGAAGATATAACATGAAGGTAATGAAAAACCCAGTGACATGGCTAGTCGCGTTCGCTCTACAAGGCTGTGTTACGGCACCTGATACGCCGCAACAACCTGAACAGCCCCCAGCAAACTTGGATGAGCCACTGAGCATTCAACCGCAAACCTTCATCATGCGTGGTCAGGTGGTGGTTGGCCATGAAAGCCGAACCTTCACTCCTTGCGGTAGCCAACAACAATACTGGTTAGACTTATCTCCAGAGTTAGCGTTAGAAGCACAAGGGCTCTCAACGAGACCTTACCAAGCCTTATATGGCGAGCTGATTGGTCACCTAACCGTGCCGAGCCAAACGGGTTATAACGCAGATTTCACAGCGCGTTTCGTGGTTGACCAAGTGAACATCCTAACCGCAGAGAACCCAGATCGCTGCGTCCAACCGCTGCGCTCAACACGAGTATTTGGTAATGAACCCTTCTGGTCAGCAACCTTCGATAAAGACCAGCTGAAATACACCAAGATGGGCGAACAGCCACAGACCCTCGATATTGAATCAAGCCGCACCACATCGAGCAGCCGTGACTACCAATTAGAAGGTAAAGCTGCACAAGGCAAACTCAACCTTACGAAAGAGAGCTGTAGCGACGGCATGAGCGATTCTATCTATGGATGGCATGCCAAGCTTAACCTCAATGACAGTAACTACAATGGCTGTGCGACGGTCTCTAACCAAGATCCAACGCTGGACTGGAGCGGACTCTACTTCGCTAGCTCAACGCAAAACTCAGGGTTCTCTATCAACCTTGAACTCAACAATGACCACAGTGCTATCACGACTTATTCATACAGCAATGGAGACCCTTCTATTGTTGAACAAGGCTTCTGGCAGCAACTGAACCAAAATCAGGTACAAGTGGTTATGACTCGCCACCAGCAACAATATTTGATCTCCGAGCGCATCTTCACACTCGATAATGGAAAGCTAATCGCTGAAAAAGAGAAAGTGGGCAACGTGGTGTATCCGATTGCCAATGGCGGTCTGGTGCTATTCGAAGCTAAGAGTGCGCAAGCACAAGTAAACACCACCACTAACGTTGATCTAACCGCAAAGCAGGTGAACTCCAGCGATCAACTTGATCCAAAAGTCGACCAAGCGATCCGCGAATACTTTAAGATCAACAACAGCTCACCTGACGACACTAAATACCGCTGGTTAACCTACGACCTCAACGGCGACGGTAAAGAAGAGCTGTTCGCCCAACTCGATTGGTGTGGTTCTGGTGGCTGTACACTGCTAATTTTCGAAAACCATCAAGATAACTGGCGCTTCAATAGCCGAGTGACACTGGTTAAGGGCGACATACGCTTAGGTAAATCGCAAAACCACGGCTGGCAGGATCTGATCTTCAATGTCAGTGGCGGCGGTGCAACACCGGCGAAACATACACTTTCATACTCTGGTGTCAGCTACCCGCTAAACCCAAGTGTCGCTCCAGTTGCAGATGATGCTGATATCAGCGACGTGGTTTTGTTTGCTGATGGTATCTCACCCGCACAAAGTGGAGTTAAGTTGTAAACATGAGTAACCAACAAGCTTGCCATGGTTGTAGCTTCACTCACCAATGTATTTGTCACCTGATACCTAGTGTCGCAAGCCAAATCGATCTTGTACTGCTCACTCATGAGAATGAACTGTCACGCGATACCAATACAGGGAAGCTGCTTCAGCAATCCCTTGATCAGTGTCAGTCCATTGTATGGCAAAGGAAAACACCACCAGCGGAGCTCATCGCACTGCTTGACGATGAAACACGACAACCGTTTCTTTTATTCCCAAGTGATCAAAGTGTCGAGTGCCAGCAAGCTGTAATGACCCAAGCCCAGAGCCGTAAGCCGCTATTCATCATCTTGGATGGCACATGGCAAGAAGCGAAGAAGATGCTTAACAAGAGCTCGTGGTTACAAGCCGTTCCGCAAGTTCACCTCGATATTACCAGCGAATCTTCATACACCTTGCGCCGCAACCAAGACAGTGGCCACTTGTGTACTTGTGAAGTGGGTATTGAGTTACTCAAATCTTTAGGTGAAAGTGAATCTGCCAAGCTCATTGATGACTACTACCAGCATTATCTAAAAGTGTTCCACGCCGACAAGTGTGGCCACGCCCTCAAATAGACCAAGCAGGCGCGCGGGAAGGTAAAAACACATTTCGGGACGAGACAGACACTAAAAACAAAAAGGGTGAGCCATAAGCTCACCCTTTTTACATCGTATTTTCGTTATTGAGGCAACCAGTGTTTCACGTGAAACGCTCGCTCCATCAAAACAAACGCTGAGGTTGACCAAAGTAATACCCTTGCAAGTAATCGACCCCCATGTCTTCAGCAATACGGCACACCTGCTCATTATGAACGAACTCCGCCACCGTCTTAGCATTCAGAATCTGGCATAAGCTCACCAACTGCTGAGCGATCTTGCGCTGCTTTTTATCTTTATCAATATTGCGAATCAAACTGCCATCAAGCTTGATCACCTGTGGTTCTAGCTTCAATATCTCATCAATGTTCGAATAGCCCGAACCAAAGTCATCAACAATAATATTCACACCAAGATCGCGGAAGTGATTACACACCTCAATCAAGCGACCGTAATCCTGAATTTGTTCCGTTTCTAACACCTCCAAGCCAATACGCTGTGGGTGACTGATTTTCTTGATCGCTTGTTCAAGGTGAAGAATGGTTTTCTCATTGCTGAAATCTTGTGGCGCTAAATTAATTGAGAACGAATCGGTTCGCTGACTCATAAAATCGAAGGTGCGCGTTATCATCTGACGACTGAGGCGTGTATAGAGATGGGTTCCTTCAATGATTGGCAAGAACTTACCCGGTGCAATTAACTGACCGTCCTCTTCAATTCGAACCAAACACTCGTAGCTCTCTACCTGATGACTGTGTGCTGAAACTATGGGCTGAGAGCACGCCACAATATTCTGATTAAGCACCGCGCGACTCACGCACGACAGCCAACCAAGTTGCTCTTGGCGATGCTTCTCCAATTGAATGAGTGCCTTGGCGCTCACTAGGTGCTTGTTCTGGCTGATAGCGCTGCGCCTCGCATCAATCGCCTTCAACAATAAGTCATCAATAGAGGTAGTCGGGAAATCTCGACGGCTGGCGATACCCGCACAGATAGACACCGACAAGTAATCAATATCGGGTAAACCGGTAGGCTCAAAATTCACATGCTCGGTTTGATCGGCAAATTCCGAGAATCGCTGATGAATATGTTCTTGGCTCGCCCAACTATCAAACACCACCGCCCACTCACCAATACCGATACTGTAGAGCTGACAGCCCTCATCAAAGAACTGCCACAGCGCCTTTTGAAAGTACTCACTCAAATCATGCAGAAGCTTGTCACCTACTCGATAACCATACTTCTCATTGATCTGACCAAAGGTCGTGACCTTCAAAGCTAGTAAGTGGCTATCACTGCTCATCTTCGACAGTTTCTCACGCAGCACACTTCGATTGGGTAAACCTGTACGGTGATCAATTCGATAGCTTGCCGTCAATGCAGTGGCTTGCTGCTGAATCTTACTCGCCATGCTGTTGTTCATGTCATCGACATCAAGCAGTGCATTTCGGATCAATGAAAACAGAGGGGATATGTTGGTCGCGGGTTGCGTCTCTAATGGCAATACCGCCTTACCCTCGCCTTCTCTAAGCGCAAGATAAGTGAGGCTATGGTGCAAGATTCGCTGTTGGCCATTCTCTTGATAAAGTTCTCCCATGCAGTAAACGCCATAGCTGTCGGCCAATTTTTGGAAAACCTCAACCTCTTGGTTGCCATCAATAAAGTCGATACGAGATGTACAGTTATAAATGAAGAACTGTTCTGGCCTATGAGAGGCGATCTGCTGCACGCCCAGTCGTATCTGCTCTAAGGTCAGTGATGGATGGTCATAACAAAACCGGACCTCATCGCCCACTTGGAACAGGCCGCTGAATTCTATCTCTCCACTTTCCGTTACCTTGAGTGGTAAGTGAATGTTTTGCTCTTTCGGGTCACCGACCATCAAGGGAAAGTTATGCAGTTGCTCAAAAGGCACTTCGAGGCCATCAGCGAGGTAACGATTGTAGAGTTCGCGAACAGGCATCCCATCCAGTTCCAACAACCGGTTCTCTTGAGCACCTGTCACTCGAAAAGTTCGACCAATCGGATTCCATTCAGTGTAGTAACCCTTAGCGATGGAGAGCTCAACACTGTGCAGCGCCAACATCACATAGGCATTTTCATAGCAAATGCCGTCTAACATCACCCATCGCCCATTATCTGTGATGGTCGATGCACCGCCACAGATCGGTAATGAATACATCGACTGCTCAAACGCTGAAAATAGATCTCGGTTATTTATCTGCAAGCGGTCTGCGAAACAGATGATGCTTTGAGTATTATCATTGCACTCAAGCTGTTGCCACATAGCGTGGCTATCGAGCAATGGTTGTTCGCTATATTCGACAACACCACAAGAGTAAGACGTCGCGTCAAAGCGGGTAACAATCAGATAAAGACCTTGGTGCAGGATGACACCTTGACTAATGTAGTGGTTAGCACTGCAACCAATCAATTTGGCATTGGGAAAAGTCGATTGAATCACTTGGCAGGCAGCCAAAACAGAACCTTTCTCGAAAGACGAAAACACCTGAATCAGTAGGCTTTCATGTTGATGAAAATCTATCTTTTCCAATTCACGTTGGGTTTGCTCAATGTCTTGTATCAGGAGAGAAGTCGACTGCATATTCACATTAATCGTTACGTTAATGATTTATTATTGTGCTTATTATAGATAAGGCTTGCACGGAATACTTGCGATCGCGTTATGAATAATGTGACCTTAGTTAGACATCATTCATTCCGCCAAAAAGCAGTCATTAATGGCGGCGCAGTACTTTTATAGCCAGTCGTTACACAATGCGGGAAGCTTTAACTGCTAAAACAGTCGCTTAGGCTCACCGAAGTAGTAACCCTGCAGATAATCGACACCCATTTGCTCTGCTATCTCACAAACCTGTTGGTTATGGACAAATTCAGCGACCGTTTTGGCATTGAACACTTGGCACAAACGAATCAACTGAGAGGCTATGTTTCTTTGTTTTTGATCTTTGTCGATATTACGAATCAAGCTACCGTCGAGCTTAATGATCTGTGGCTCAAGCTTAATGATTTCCTCGATGTTGGAGTAACCAGAGCCAAAGTCATCAACAATGATTCTCGCCCCGAGAGCACGGAAGTGATCACACACCTCAATCATGCGACCATAATCTTTAATCTGCTCAGACTCGAGAACCTCTAGGCCAAGTCGAGTGGGATCGTTCATAGCACTGATGGCGGTCTCGAGCACCTCAAGCGTCTTGTCGCTCAACAAATCTTGCGGGGATAGGTTGATAGAAAATGGGCTTTGCTTATCCGCCATATAACCTATGGTGTTCTTAATCATGTGTCGGCTGAGGCGAGTGTAAAGGTGCGTGTCGGCAATGATAGGTAAGAACTTACCTGGTGGCACAATGGTACCGTCTGACTCCATGATTCTGACCAAACACTCTTGGCCAATCATTTCGTGCGTAACCGACTCCACAATCGGCTGGGAATAGGTGATGATGTTCTGATCTAGAATCGCACGACTTACACAACTCAACCAACCGAGTTGCTCTTTGCGGTCCTCTTCGCTCACCTGAATATCTTTGGCATTGGTGATGTGGGTATTGTTACGTACTCCATAGCGTCGAGCTTCGATCGCTTTCAATAAGATCTGGTCACCACTGTCGGTTAAGAAGTCACAACGACTAGCAAAGCCGCCACACAGAGAAACTGACAGGTAATCAATATCAGCCAAACCATATGGCTCAAAATTTATGTGTTCGATGTCATCGGCGAACTCAACGAAACCTTCTTTTATTTTCGTACTACCAACACTAGCATTGAAGATAATCGCCCACTCTCCAACACCAATACTGAATAGCTCTACCTTCACGCGAGGCTCTTTAACCACACGAAGCTGTAATCGCTCGATAAAGTGATTAGACAGATCGAGTAGCAGCTGATCCCCCACTTGATAACCATACTTCTCGTTAACCTGATGGAAGTTGGTTAGCTTTAAGGTCAGCAGATGTTCACTGAACAGAATCGTATTGAGGCGCTCTTTCAGTACGATACGGTTCGGCAAACCAGTACGCGAGTCAATGCGATAGCTTTCGGTTAAGCGACGCGCTTGTTGATGGAGTTTCTTTTCCATCTGAGTATTCATACTGTCGAGATCAGCGACTGCATTTCTGACTAGGTTAAGCAATGGCGACACGGTTGAGCCACACTGAAAGTCTTCGCAATGAAACTCTTTAATCTCGTCAGACTCGCGCATAGCGATATAAGTCAAGCTGTGGTGCAGTATCTCTTGGCGGTCTTCATTACGGTATAGCTCCCCCATGCAGTAGGAACCACATGTATTCACTATCCCTTCAAATGGCTTGAGCTCAAGTTTACTGTCGATAAATTCAAGTCGAGATACGCAGTTATAAATGATCACCGATTCAGGCTGATGCATGGCTAGCATCTCGGCACCGTGGTGCACCTTTTCTGCAGTGAGCGATGGGTGGTTATAACAAAACTGCGCCTCTTCACCGACATGCCAAGGGCTATCAAACTCAATACTGCCATCATCATTAATACGTAGCGGCGTCGAGATACCCTTCTTTCTGCCAAGTTCTCGATAAAGTGGAAAGCTCATCAGTTGACTAAAAGGAAGGTCTTTGCCATCCGCAAGGTAATGTTTGAATACTTCAATAGCCGGCTTGTCGTTCAATGCGTATAAGCGATTTCCGATTGCGTGTGTGACTCGTAGCTTCATCCCAATCGGGTTCCACTCAGAGTACGCGTCCGACCAAACCTTCAATCTTGGGTTAGTCAGAGCCACAGCAACACAGGCGTGCTGGTAGGTTTGCTCGTTATACATAACCCAACGGCCAAATTCATTCTCATGGCACAGTCCACCAGCTATCGGCAAGGCGTAAGGCAAATTTTCAAAAGCGCTATAAATAGGATAATCATGCCCTTCAACCTGATCGCACAAGCTGATGACCGTTTTGGTTTCTTCTGTAAGGCGCAGCTGAAAAGCTAAGTCTTGGCTGTCTTGATTTGGATTGCCGGAAAAAGGCTGGACCGCAGAGGTTAGATGGGTTTCGTTGAACTCACTGATGATGACTAAGGTGCATGCACTTTCAAGGCAATTATCACAGATAACATGACGAGCACTCTGGCCAATTAGCGTCGCATTATTTAAACGATTGAGGGCAACACCCGCGATTTGACGAGCTAGATCTGAAGATTGAGCTGAGAAAATTTGAATAAGGTACTGTTTGCTGTCACACCATTCTCGCTGATCAAATTGAGCTCTAAATAACGCCTCAGTATTTGCGAGAAATGTAAATGTTTGCATGCCAACCCTTGTTCAAAATCGAGTGAAGTAACAACCCGCAACCACTGCTATGACTGAAATGAATCGATAAAAAGTAGTCGCCAATTATCCTAGCCTAATCAGGCTTTTATAGGCGACTAATGTAACAATTCAATAGCATAAATGCGACACAATAAGCTTACCGAGCCATTAAATTAGTCGCATAAGATCGCTAAGTTGGTCTATTTCAACATCAGGGAGCACACTCGCCTTCGGGGAGCGGTATAAATTGGAACCAGTGTCATTAAACCAGCACGCTTGGAAGCCATTTTGCTTGGCTCCATAGACATCCGTTTTGAGGTGATCGCCAACATGAAGAATATTCTCAGCGTCACAACCTAGGTGTTGCTGAGCTTTTTCAAACATATCTGGATAGGGTTTTGCTCTGCCATCAGGGCCGGCTTTAAGGATTAATTGAAAGTACAGCCCTAAGCCAATTTTGTGTGGATCGACATTGCCATTGGTAATCGCAACCAGAGGAATACGTTGGCTAAGTTCAGTCATCACTCGATGCGTTTCTTGAGGGACATCGACTTGATTACGCAACCACAAGGCATGCTCAATGCCCTCTCGAGCCGCTTGCTCTGCTTGCTGCAGAGAGTAACCCAATTGCAGCAAACCACTCTTAATCTGAGTTTCACGCCACACGGTGACATCATGTTTCAAAGCTGGATTTTCAGATGCGACTTGCTGCTTAATGCCCTGCCACTCTTCAAGCGATAAAGAAGCCGACACTGGGTGCTTTTGATAAAGCCACTGTGCCATCTCTTTCTCAACCTTCATGATCACAGGCCAGTTGTCATACAGGGTGTCATCCAAGTCAAAGGTCATGGCTTTGATGGGCTTTAACCCTCGATAAATTCGCATAGTAAACCCTTTAATCTAATCTTTATTCTTCTTACGAGCTCTCGGGTGAGCCTGATCATAAGCTTGTGCTAAGTGTTGGAAATCTAAGTGGGTATACACTTGGGTCGTCGAGATGTTTTCATGGCCAAGCAACTCTTGCACAGCACGAAGATTTTGGCTCGATTCCAGCACATGCGTTGCAAAGGAGTGACGCAGTTTATGCGGGCTGATGTGGCTCGCGACAGATTGCTTCTTGCCCCACTCTTCCATGCGCTTTTGCACGCTGCGGTGAGAGATACGAGTCCCGAGCTTAGAGACAAACAGCGCGGTTTCACCCGGTGAAGCCAATTCACCACGAACTTTGAGCCATTTATCGACCCACTCTTTAGCTAAACCAGAAAAAGGCGCTTTGCGTTCTTTGTCGCCTTTACCAATCACTCGGATTTCGCCTTGTCGACCCAACACATCTTTCAGATTGATGCCGACCAGTTCTGCCAGTCGTAATCCAGCACCATACATCACCTCCATCATCGCTCGATCACGAATCGACAATGGATCGTCCTCATTCACATCAAGCAGTTGACCCACTTCATCAACATCGAGGTTTTTAGGCAAAGGGCGTTGTTTGCGAGGTGCAGAGACACCTTTGGCTGGATTGGCGGTCATTTCGCCACGCAACACAAGGAAATCAAAGAAGCTGCGCAGTGACGATAAGCGCGTTGCAATGCTGCTCGCTTTCATTCCCTCACGCATGCCTTTACTGGCCAGTTGTCTGACCCACGCCGCATCGACTTGACCCCAATCCTTTAGCCCTAGAGTGACTAAATGACCGGCCATGGTTTCAAGTTGTTGTTTGTAATTACGTTGGGTGTGTAGGCTGAGTCCCTTCTCGCTTCGGAGATATTCATAGAAGCGAGAAAGTGGCTTTTGAAGGCTGTTAGGAAGAGGTATTTTGGGCTCTAGGCTCATTATTTATCTGCCAAGGTAAGGTGTCCGCCAAATGAGCGACAACAAGTGCTAAATGGCGTAAAAAGAGCGTATCCATATGGGGTTGGAAATGTCCGCCATCTTCACTAGAAAAGGCGAGCAAACCCAATGGAGACTGCTTAGCAAGCGGTAGTACTACATAAGAGCCTAGCTCTGGAACTGGATAATCACCAAACAAATCGTGTCTGTCGGCTTTTCTCAAGCGTCCAAGATAAGCATCTTTGCCATTGAAATGGTTAAGCGAAAACTTAGAGTAACCCTCAGCACTCAACTGATAAAAGCCAGATTGCGAAAGAATACGAACATGAGCCTTAAGCCCAAGATCTAACGCTTTTTGTTCAACGGCTTTTATCACCTGCATGAAGTCACTGCATTTCAGCACTTGCGCTTGCAGATCCATAAACTCATAGAAGGTTTTATCGTTATTTGCTGCCAACGACATCAAGCCAGTGATCTCTTCTTCAAGCTCTTCGATTCGATGACGTTGGCGTTTAAGCTGAACCTCAACCAGAGAAACAGCGCCCTGCTCAACGTTATTGATAGCAAGGCGATCAACCAAATCTTTTCGGTCTTGGAAAAAATCTGGGTTATCACGTAAATATTCCGCGACCACTTCTGCGGTGAGTGCGTCGGCTTCAACGTAAGACAAAACCTATCCTTTATTTTTATGAATATATTTGTTTTGGGTCGTTATTAGCAAGAAAGTTGACCATCAAACACATGCGTTGCAGGGCCGGTCATAAACAGAGGTTTACCCGGGCCTTGCCAGCTAATGTGTAAGTCACCGCCTGGTAGACGAACCTTCACATTCTCAGCCAGTAAGCCTTGAGTGATACCCACTGCAACTGCGCCACACGCTCCGCTGCCACATGCCTGAGTTTCACCCGCGCCGCGTTCGTAAACACGTAGACGAACTTCTTCACGGTTAACGACCTGCATAAAGCCAGCATTAACACGCTCAGGGAAACGTTCATGTGATTCAAGTAGTGGGCCTAAGGTGTCCACATCAGCCGTGTCGACGTCATCAACCACGGTAACCACATGTGGGTTACCCATGCTTACCGCACCACAGAATAAGGTGTGTACATCCGTTCTTAGGATATACGTCTTCTCTGGCTGCTTGGCCTTGAATGGAATCTTGCCGGGTTCGAACTCAGGAATGCCCATGTTCACCGTGATCAGGTCATTCTCTTCAATCTTGAGAACCATTTTACCTTTCTTGGTACTCACGTTGATGCTGTACTTATTCGTTAAGCCTTTCATGCGAACGAATCGTGCAAAACAACGTGCACCATTGCCACACTGCTCCACTTCACTGCCATCCGCATTGAATATGCGGTAATGGAAATCAGTTTCTGGATCATAGGGAGCCTCAACCACAAGTAGCTGATCAAAGCCCACACCAGTGTGACGATCCGCCAAACGACGGATCAAATCTGGAGAAAAGAAAATATTTTGAGTAATGCAGTCCACGACCATGAAATCATTGCCCAAACCATGCATTTTAGAAAAGTGGAAGTGCATAACGCTTAAAATTACTCCGGAAGAATGTTTTCAAGTTCCCACAGACTCGTAAGCTCTTCACGCTGACGAACCAAGTGAGTTTTATCGCCATCCACCATCACTTCAGCCGCACGCGAACGAGTGTTGTAGTTAGATGACATCGCGAAGCCATAAGCACCCGCTGAACGAACTGCTAGCAGATCACCTTCTTCAAGAACAAGGTCACGATCTTTACCTAGGAAATCGCCTGTCTCACAGATTGGGCCAACCAAATCGTAAGTCACAGCTTCACCCTGACGAGGGCTAACAGGAACAATATCCTGCCAAGCTTGATAAAGTGCTGGGCGCATTAGGTCGTTCATTGCTGCATCGATGATGGCAAAGTTCTTGTGCTCTGTTGGCTTGAGGAACTCGACTTTCGTTAATAATACACCAGCGTTAGCAGCAATCGCTCTTCCAGGCTCGAAAATCAGCTCTAGATCAGAATGATTGTCTAGGCGAGCCAATAAGGCTTTCGCGTAGTCAGAAGGCTGTGGTGGTAATTCATCACGATAAACCACACCCAAGCCGCCACCGACATCAAGGTGTTTGATGTTGATACCGTTAACACGTAGCTGGTCGATCAGCGCAAGTAGGCGATCGGTTGCATCGATGAAAGGTTCGATATCCGTTAACTGAGAACCAATGTGGCAATCAATACCATGGATAGACAAGTTATCGAGTGTTTTTGCAAACTCATAGACAGCAGGAGCACGGTCGAAAGCGATACCAAACTTGTTATCACGCAGACCAGTAGAGATATAAGGGTGAGTGTTCGCATCAACGTCTGGGTTGATACGCAGTGAAATCGGCGCTTTAACACCAAGCTCACCAGCTACTTTATTCAGTCGCTCTAGTTCTGGTTCAGACTCTACGTTGAAACACTTAATGTTCAACTCAAGCGCACGCTTCATTTCAGCGGCTGTTTTACCGACACCAGAGAATACAACTTTTGCTGGATCGCCACCGGCAGCAACCACACGCTCTAGCTCACCGCCAGAAACGATATCGAAGCCAGAGCCCAAACGAGCCAAAGTATTCAACACGCCAAGGTTTGAGTTAGCTTTAACGGCATAACACACCAAGTGCGGATGCTCACCAACCGATGAATCAAACGCATTCCAGTGGCGTTCTAATGTTGCACGAGAATATACATACAGCGGTGTACCATATTGCTCTGCTAGTTGTGAAAGTGCGACGTCCTCAGCCCAAAGCTGGCCATCTTCCTGATAGTTGAAGTAATCCAAAGTTCTTATCCCTTATAAATAACGATTTCTGCGTGTTTTCACTTATTGTGATTGTTCGGTTTGCTGAACTTCATCAGGATCGTACAAAGGACCCGTTTGACCACAACCAGAAAGTCCAATAACGGACATCATAAATAGAGCAGCAATTAATTTTTTCATTTTGCATATCGTGATTATTAACTCAATGCCCCCTATAATCGCACCACACTCAGGAAAAGCAATAGGATAGAAAGGATGAACGAGACTGAATTTCATCAGCTGGTCGATATACAGATGCAAAACATCGAAGAAGCTATCGATGAATCAGAGGCAGATATTGATTACGAAGTGACTGGTAACGTGATGACGCTGGAGTTTGAGAACCGCAGCCAAATCATCATTAACCGCCAAGAACCAATGAAAGAAATCTGGTTAGCGTCTAAATCTGGTGGCTTTCACTTCAAGCTAGTTGACGACAAGTGGACATGTTCAAAGACGGGCATGGAGCTGTTTGAGATGGTTAAAGAAGAATGCGTGAAGCACGCAGGTGAAGCGATCGATTGGGTCTAATCATTTGTAAGCAAAACTAAAAAGGAGTGAATCAATCACTCCTTTTTCAATATCAATCGGGCTTAGTAAGACTAGATGTTGACTATCTTTGAGCTCCGAGAAGCTAAAGTTGCATCGTTACGATAAGGCACAACGTAAGAATTGCCTTCTTCAGGATGAACGATTTGGTAGTACTGAGGTAGGTTAAAGTTAATCAACTTAGACGACATCTTCGACTCATCTTTTACCGATGTGTAGAAAGAATTCACGCTCGCGATCATCTCATCTTTTTCACCGCTGTACTGGTGGTAGACCTCAACTTGGTTCGACTCGTCCAATACATAAATATTGAAGCCTTTGTCGGTATCTTCGAAAAAGAACTGAATCAAGCCCTCACTCGCAAAACCATCCACCACTTCTGGTAGCTGATACTCTTGCTCTTTATCGAGCATCAGTAAAGGTGAGCCTTTGAGCTTATTGGTTGAGATGCTACGGTAGAAATCGACCGAGTTTTCCAACATCTGTACCGACACACCACGACGTTCGAAGAACAGACCAAACATCTTATTAGCTAAACGAATAGCCTTAAAGCGGCGGCGCTTCTCGGGTTCAATCGGTTTCAATCGTAAATCGATACACTCAGCAAGCAGTTGATACACCATGTTACGCATCACACCACGCAGGTTTTTGCTGTAACAGAACACATCAACCGATTCTGGCGGTAAAGCATCTTGGTGCATTTTGCCAAGTACCGTCTTCAGCGCATCCAGCATTGCCGTATCACCTTGGAAATGCAGCGTACGTACTTCATGCCAAGAGTTACGATAAACTAAGTCGACACTGCCGACTAAGCTCTTACCTTCCTCACCAAAGCTGAAGATATCGGCGTTCTTGAGGTCCACTTTTAATGCACGACCACTTAATTCAGACGTCGGGTCATTTTCAAAGTTGATGAACATCGCTAGCTGGCTTATCTCACACGGGCTCGCCAGTGCTTGCATACTTGGGCGACGCTTACGCAAAGAAAACGTATTACGCAGGTCGCTCACCATTTGATAGAACTTATCGATATCGATGTGAGCGTCACGTACCACAGAGTGCAAACGTGTCGACTCGGTAATCAAGCCATTAAAAAACGACCATGCTACCAACTTACTCAAGTACTCATGGTGCTCTAGAGAAGGCTGACCAAGAATGCGGTGTGCAACCAGTGGCTGCTTATACAAGTACCAACCTGCTTTATTCGACTGACCCTGACGAACTTCGATGAAGCTCAAGTCGGGTTCATGCAGATCCGGAGAGATTTGTGGGTTCAGCAGTGTCACTTTACCTGGCAATACCTCAAACGCAGCGTAAAGCTTACGTGCCAAGATACTGATATCTTGTGGGCTGATTGCCGAAGTGATGTCGTTACGACGCGCAAATTGAATCAGATTACGGTAGCTCAGCATCAAGGCATCAAGCAGTGCATGGTGCACCACTTTAACCTGCTCAACCTTCCAGTTACGGCGGTTATCGAGCTCAGCAATGGTTTCATGTCCCCAATTCCAAGACTTAGTCATCTCAGTCAAGGCTTCACGACGCCACGCAACAGAACCAATGCCCGCATCTCGTGACAGCTTCTCGTGGGTCTTAAGATAAAAACAGCGTCTTACCAAGTCCAATCGAGTGTGGTCGTTAATGCGTTCTAGATAGCGCGTTACCTTTTCAAGCATCAGATAGTAGCTATCCATGCCATACAGATCCGGTTCATCCGCAAAGAAGCGGCGCTTGGTATCAATACTCAGCAGTTGGGTGTTTGGGTATTCCCACGAATAGGCCTCTAACAGGATCGCCTTCAAAACCGATTTATACGGTGAGTCGATACTCTTATAGAGCTGCCACAGGTTTGAACCAAAGTACTCTTCAGCGGGAATACGATTCAGCTTGCCGAAATCGATCCACTGCGAGCAATCAAGATAACCATCCTGACACAAACCTTGAACATACTCGTCGTAACACTCTTCCATTTCTGGCGGAATGATTTGCCACAACAAACGCTGACCAGCTAAACGAACCGCAGAGCGATAGAACTCATCAAGCAGTAATAAATGCTGTGAAGAACCACAGTTATCGCCTGTCATCTCTTCTGAATGGTTCGAACGGAAACGCTCTTCATCCATCAAGAAGAAGTTCGCTTCAACCCCTAAGGTTTCAGCCCAATCAGTAATCAAGAGACACTTGTTGGTTAGGCTATCGCGAGAGGCGCCATCCATATCCGGGGAAACACACACCCAGATATCAAGATCACTTGAAGTGCTTTGACCAATAGAAGAAGTACTACCCATGGTGTACAAGCCAAGGATTGCTGGTTCATCCGTCTCGGTGAGTTTGCCACCCAGCGTTAATTCGGTATCAGAGACAAATTGCTTTTGGAATTCATTAAGCGTGAAGCTACGAATTCCAAAAGGAACTTGTTGGTCATAATAACCAGGCATCATCGGGTGATTGAAGTGAAGCAGTGCGGGAATAAGGTTGAATACTCGCTGGCCTTGCACATTCATCAACGCCAACGCACGATCAATGCGCTGCTGATTTAGATTGTCTAATCGTTGAATCAAAGTTTGAGTGTAAGCCTGCAAGGTAAGTCCTTGGTTTGAGGTTAAGTGCAGTTCTGTTTAGTTACTGAACGAAAGGAGCAACAAAACGTGATCAATTTAACACTTTTACCCTTAATGGTAAAGCAAAGGAACCCGTCATACTGGTCAATTCCTTGATGACAGAAAGTTAAACTCACGGCGCCGTAGTGTCCTCTTTATTGACTATTTCTAATAATAGCCCATGTTTCAAATGAGATACTAATCACACTATTTTGGTGAACTCATGAAAATCTCTCAGCTATCAAAGTATGGAATGATCAAACAGTAAGAATTCTCGCCTCATAATGGTAGGATTAGGCTATTACAGAACCTATATCGGAAACACCATGACAAATTCAGCACCAATCCGTATCGCGACCAGAAAAAGCCCTCTTGCCCTTTGGCAGGCATACTTTGTAAGGGATGCACTGCAAGCTGCTCACCCTGGTTTAGAGGTTGAGTTGGTAACTATGGTGACCAAAGGTGACATCATCCTAGACACTCCGCTTGCTAAAGTGGGTGGTAAAGGACTGTTCGTTAAAGAACTTGAAGTAGCCATGCTAGAAGGTCGTGCTGACCTAGCGGTTCACTCAATGAAAGATGTACCTGTCGACTTCCCTGAAGGTCTAGGTCTGGTAACAATTTGTGAGCGCGAAGATCCGCGTGACGCTTTCGTATCAAACACTTACAACAACATCGACGAACTCCCACAAGGTGCTGTCGTGGGTACGTGCAGTCTGCGTCGCCAATGCCAACTGTTAGAATACCGTCCAGATCTGATCATCAAAGAGCTGCGCGGCAACGTTGGTACTCGTCTAGGTAAACTCGATGATGGTCAATACGATGCGATCGTACTGGCTGCTGCAGGTCTTAAACGTCTAGAGCTAGAAGAGCGTATTCGTAGCTTCATCGAACCAGAGCAGTCTCTCCCTGCTGTTGGCCAAGGCGCTGTTGGTATTGAGTGTCGCCTTGATGACGAGCGTCTGATTAAACTCCTTGAACCACTGAATCATAAAGACACGGCTGATCGTGTACTGTGCGAACGTGCAATGAACCTTACCCTAGAAGGTGGCTGTCAGGTTCCTATCGGCAGCTACTCATTATTAGATGGCGAAAACATCTGGCTACGTGCATTAGTTGGTGAACCGGACGGTTCTAAGATGGTTCGTGGTGAGATCTCTGGCCCTCGCAAAGATGCAGAAGCACTTGGCGTGACTCTGGCAAATCAATTGCTGGATGATGGCGCGAGAGAAATCTTAACCAAGCTCTACGTTGACCAAGAATAATCATGACAGTGTTGGTGACTCGTCCCGGTTCAGAGGGACAATCGCTTTGCCAACAACTAGCGGATGAAGGGGTTCAAGCAATCCATCATCCGCTGATTCGTATCGTGGATAATCCCAACTCTGCGGATTTAAGCACCCAGCTTAATAACAGCGATATCATTATTGCAGTCAGTCACCACGCCGTGGCGGCTGCCCAAAGCATCCTTTCAAAAACCTCATCCATTTGGCCTACTTCGCCGCTTTATCTTGGCGTTGGTCAAAAAACTGCGCACGTTTTAAGCAAAGTCTGTAAACAAAAAGTAAACTATCCTCAAGTTAGTGATAGTGAACATCTTCTTAAACTTACTGAACTTAATGGCGTAGAAAATAAGTCCATTTTGATACTACGTGGCAATGGTGGGCGTGAGCTCATTAGGGATTCTCTACTCAATCGAGGTGCACAAGTCTCTTATTGTGAGACCTACCGTAGAGAATATATTCCTATTAGCGACCACAATACCTATCAAACATGGATAAACAAAAAAACGTCCAAAGTTGTCATCACTAGTCAGGAACAATTGGAGTATCTCTGCTCAATTACCCCTGATGAGTATTTGGCTTGGCTTTCAACAAGACATCTATTTGTCCCAAGCCAGCGCATTGTAGAACGAGCACAACAACTCGGCTTCTCGAATGTGACCAATACTCACAGTGCTACGAACCAAATATTACTGGCTGCTCTCCGGCCCTAGCTAGAAACAGGAAATAAGCATGACAAGCAAAAAAAATAATGAGCATATTGAACCTGAAAAGAAACAAGATACTCAGCCAGTAGTTGTTGAAAACGAAAAAGCTGACTCTACAGAGACAAAACAACCTGAACAGAAGCTTGATGCCTCTGCTTCAAATACCACTAAAAATGAGCAGCCTCAAGCTGAGCATAAAGAGCAAATAGAGAAAGCAGAAAAGCAAGGTAAGCGCGGTGTCAAACTAGGCGCTATTGCGATCGCTATTTCAATTATCTTCAGTGGCGGTATCGCATTTCAAATGCAGCAAAAGAGCGCTGAATACTCGGCTCAAATAGCCGCTCTTCAAGCACAACTTCAAAATACCCAATCTGCGGTAAATAAAGACCTACAAACCATCAAGCAAGAGACTATCCAAGAAGCCTCACACGCGGTGGAGAAAACTCAGGTCGTGCAATCTCAACAGCAGAAGAGCATTCAAAGCCTGCAGTTAGCAGTGGCTGACGTGAAAGGTCGCCGCCCGAATGACTGGTTACTTGCCGAAGCCGATTACCTTGTGAAACTAGCAGGACGTAAACTGTTCCTCGAGCATGATGCCGTTAGCGCAACCAAGTTAATGGAAAGCGCCGATCAACGTATCGCAGCACTGAATGACCCGAGCTTAGTGTCACTGCGTCAATCAATGACCAATGACATTACCAAGCTTCGCACTATTCCTCTGATCGACCGTGACGGCTTAGTTCTGCGTATCACAAGCTTGCAACAGCAAGTCGATACACTGCCGCTTGCCAATGCGATTCTTCCGGAAGCTGCGGTTGTTGAGAAAAAAGCGGTATCGCAAGATATTAATGATTGGCAGAACAACCTGATGACGTCGATGAAAGACTTCTCAGAAAACTTCATTACCTTCCGTAGTCGTGATGGCGAAGTTATCCCTCTACTCTCTCCTGAACAACACTTCTACCTGCGTGAAAACATCAAAGGTAAATTAGAAACCGCGATTCGCGCCGTCTACAAAGAACAAGGTGAACTCTATAGCGCAGCTCTTAATACCGCTAGCGAGTGGTCGAAAGCGTATCTAAACCAAGATAACAACTCAGTGATTGAATTTGAGAAAGCGATTAAACAGCTAAGTGAACAGAACATCTCTGTGAAATACCCTGTAAAGCTTGAATCTCAAAATGAGTTGTCAGATGTGATACGTGAGCGCCTACGTCGTGAAGTCACCGTTATGACCACGGAGGAAAAATAATGATTCGTTGGATTTTTCTTTTTCTCGTTCTAGGTGCTGGGTTAATTGTTGGTACTCAGTTCTCTGGTCAACAAGGCTACGTTCTGATCTCAATTGCGAATAAGACCATTGAGATGAGCGTGACAACACTGGTTATCTTCGTCATCGCTCTTCTAGCGGCTCTATTCGGCTTAGAGTACCTATTTAAAAAGCTTATGTACGCGAGCTCGACAACTTGGAATTGGTTCAGTGTTCGTAAATTGAAACGCTCTCGTCGTTATACCAATGAAGGCATCATCAAGCTGCTTGAAGGTGACTGGAAAGGCGCTGAGAAGAAGGTAACACGTTGGGCTAACCATCACGACATGCCTCTACTTTGTTATTTAGTCGCTTCTCAAGCGGCGCACGAACAAGGTAATACGAGTGAGCGAGATAAGTACATCGAGCTTGCTAGCCAACAGGACGACTCTCTACTGGCGGTTGAGCTAACTAAAGCTAAACAGCAAATCAGCGAGTCAAACTACGAAGCTGCATTCGATACACTTTCTACCCTAAAAGGCACATACCCTAATAACACTGCTGTACTTGGCCTGTTAAAAGCCACTTACTTGCAACTGAAGTTATGGCAGCCATTGCTAGAGTTAACGCCTAAATTAGTTAAGAACAAACTTCTAACAGCTGATGAGCAACGTGAATTAGAACAGAAAGCACAATGTGGATTACTTCATGATGTAGCTCAACAACAAGGTAGCGAAGGTTTAATCAGCCATTGGAACAAGCTTTCAAGAAAGCAGAAACAAAGTTCGCACCTTGTATCTTGCTTTGTGAAGCAACTGATCGCTCGCAAAGCTGACTCAGAAGCGTTCACAGTGATCAAAGAGAACATTGCGAAGAGTGGTTCAAATGAACTCTACATGTTGCTTCCAGAGCTGAACTTATCCGATCACCACCCAGTAGTGGTCATGCTAGAACGTGCAATTAGTAAAGACAGTGGTAATGCCGAAGCACACAGCGCGCTGGCTCAGTTCTACTTAAGAGAGCAGAAGTGGGCGGAAGCACAAAGCCACTTCGAAAAAGCCCTAGCACTTCGCTCAAATGTTTCAGATTACGGATACCTATCTGACGCACTAGAGAAGCAAAACTTAACGAAAGCAGCTCACGAGGTTTCTCGTAAAGCGCTCGCTCTAGTTCAACCCGCTTAACTCTAAGCGACTCAAACTAAGCCGATGTCTAGCATCGGCTTTTTTGTATCTGCTATTTAACCCTAGATAACTTCTACAATAGCTATAAACCAAGCTCATCAAACACTTACCTGCCCAATACCAACTAACCATGAAATTGCTCAACTGGGCTTCTCAAACACACGGAGAACGACTTTAGTTGTGTCTGTACGTAGTTTTACCATTCTTATAAACAAGTCCTTATAAGAGGTTCGAGAGGAGTCATAGAGAAAAGTGATACCTTGAAGTTCAAGAACAAATGGAGATCAGCTTGAGAGAAGGCGCTTAAAGATATTTACCCGCAGACAGATGCCCACTTAAAGTCACGTTGAATTAACAATTAAATAGCCATCAACGTTCCAACTATAAACCGTTATAACCGGGGAGTTCACGTAACTGCCTGTAGATTAATCTATTAAGTAGAGGGAGATAGCAAGAGTTACCGACCAACAAAACCTTGTTATTAGAAACGAGGCATCTTTATCAGCCAGTTCAAATTAGTAGGAGATAGAGCTCTCAAGACGCTCAGGAAAAGTTAATCAACGAACCAATAGCCACAAGTATAAACTTACGTAATCAAGCGCTGCTAGAGAGAGCAGAGCTTAATAATAAGTGTCGGAATATCAGAGCTCGTGATCAACGTAAAGCGCCTCTACAAACTCTGAGACGAATAATAAGACTCATACCAATCCGGAAAATTAA
>NZ_JBFRMS010000038.1:0-12467 GCF_041470505.1 Vibrio sp. 10N.261.55.C5 | reverse complement strand
CTACCTTGAAAAACACCGCTGTTTGCTATGATATTCATGTGCGCAATTTCTCTCAATCTCCTTATCGAAACTTAAAGCTATTTATTAATATGTCTCCTTGTATGTTCTCAACGATTTATAACAATGTTGACTTTATCTTTAATTTTACTAGTAGAATAGACAAAGAGGGTCTAGCATTTGAAAAATTTGTTTTTGAAGTAACAGAGTTTGAGGATAAGCATATTTCAGGATTAATTTCTGGCATTGAAATGTTCAGATCCTACGGTATTCGAATTGCTATCGATGACTTTGGAGTTGACTTTTCTAATGAAGAGCGAGTTAAGTCATTAGCCCCAGATTTTATTAAACTTGATAAGTCTCTTTTGGATAGTTATATATCAGATGGGAATATCTCACTTATTGATGGTATATCGTTTTCTAAGAAAGAAGGTGCAATAGTTATCGTTGAAGGGGTTGAAACCAGAGAGCAGATAGATGCTTTATCAACTTTGAATGTTGATTATACGCAAGGTTTTTATTTTGGAAGGCCTTCGGCATTAACATAATTAAAAATAAATAGGCATAAGATGATTTTTTGAACGAGCTCAGATAGAGATTATATTAAAAATAAGGTTATTAATCCATTTTCAGGTTTTTTAATTGAACGATAACTTTAATGGTCATTTTTCTGAGGTTAAGTAATAAAATGTTTGATCGTCACATTCCGGAGTATCTCAAGGAAAGCCGATATTTGGAAAAGTGTGGTTCGCCTTTAGGAACTAGGTACGATCATGTTTTGTCCTTTTAGATATATAAGTGTAATTGGTGTGTATGAATGAGTTTAAAGTAAGAATTTTAGGAACAATCGGTGCAATTATTGCATTTATCGTTATTACGCTGATAGCGATTGGTTTTATGTCCTTTAAGGAAGAAAGCATAGAACTTCATAGGCAAGTGTTACAAGAAAAAAACGCAACAATTGATGAAAATCTATCCCAAAAGATAGAGGGATATCGAAGTGTTCTTTCTGGCGTAAAAGTCAGTAAATCTGATATGTCGACCAATGGCCTTTCCGACAAAGCTATTACCCAACTTGAGATGTTGTATCGGACACAAATCCAATTTATTGAAGGTGCTTACCTCATCAATATTGATGGTAGCATTTATAATGTTAAAGGTGAGAAACAAGACTTCAACGTTCGGGACTTAGGCCGCTCTTATTACAAGGCGGTGTTCAACGAAGGCAAAGTGTTCTTCTTTTCTGCTCCATTTGTGTCTGCGGTGACTAATCGAGAAGTTGTAGCAATGGCATATAAGATTGATGGCGATGTTGCTGTGATCACCACGGTTAATCTAGACTCTCTACTGGAATCTATCGCAGAACGAGAAGATATTTTCCTATACACAGAAGATGGTACCATTTTAGTCGCGCCATACCCTGAGCTACGAGGTAAAAATATTTACCAAGAGCGTCCCCTTTACAAGGGATTTAATACTAGTAATCGAGAGTTAAACTATAGCGCTTCTGTCAATGGTGATGACATTGCGTTCTCCGCTTTTTGGACTCAACTGGAGATTACAGGCTGGCAATTTGTCAGCTTTATTAAAGATGCCACAATAGAAAAAGGTGCTGACAATCAACTTGTTATTTCTATCATAGTGGGTGTTGTAAGTCTGTTGGTGGCTTTGGTCATATTGTTGGTAACAGTTAATAGGCTAGTACTAAAACCTGTCGGAGGTACTCCGAATGAGATAGCTGGTTTGATGGAGTTGATGGCTAAAGGCGACTTTACGCAGCGCGTTGAATCAACGGGAAGTGAAACTGGTATCTATCAGTCACTTATCAAGCTGTCGAACCAACTGTCAAAACTAATTAAAAACTCGCATGGCATTTCTGAAAATGTATCCTCCGCATCGGAAGAGCTGAACATGATCATGAACGATACAAAATCCAATGCTCAGGAAGAACTTTCCCAAGTGGAACAGATTTCTACTGCTATTAATGAACTATCTTCTACCTCTCAGGAGGTCAGCCAACAAGCTGTAGCAGCTGAAGAAGAGGCTAGAAAAGCCAAAGAAAATGTGGAACTTGGCAAGAAAACGCTTGAAGAAAATATTTTATTAACAGGGTCCATTGAAGCGTCGGTGAATGAAAGTGCTCATATAGTAGATGAACTTCGCCGGTATGCGATTGAAATAGGTTCGGTGACGGAGGTGATTAATTCCATTTCAGAACAAACCAACTTACTTGCGCTAAACGCAGCGATTGAAGCTGCAAGGGCTAGTGAACATGGTCGTGGCTTCGCTGTGGTGGCGGATGAAGTAAGAAGTCTGGCTTCCAAAACTCAGGAATCGACTGTTAGTATTCAAGAAATCATCGAAAAGCTGCAAAAGCAATCAGAGCGGGCTCAATGTAATATGGCTCAAAATGTCGAGCTTATTGAACAATCGGTTCAACTCGCAGACAACGTAAAGGCTTCCTTTGAAGGTATATCCACGTCAGTGGAGTCTATCTCTGATATCAACACCATGGTTGCGACTGCCGCACAAGAACAATTTAGTGTAACGGAAGATATCTCAAAGAACACTACGCTCGCATTCGACCTTGTGCAGCAAAATGTATTGGGTATTGATGAAACGCTTCAGGCATCGTCTGAGCTGGCTAGGCTCGCAGAGACACAAAAGAGTGAACTGGATTTCTTCAAAATCTAGTTGAGCTGATTATCGAGAAATGTGCGCATCAGATGGGCATTCCGATGCGCACATCTTCATATTTGACCCAATAAAAAAAAGATAGTGATGTCGAATTACAAATATGAGCAGCTTCTATCCATCACGATAGATAACGCATTGTTACATCTTTGGATCTCAGTAGCGACCACTGAGCAATATGTTTCTAGAGAAGCCCGCTCCCAAATCTTGGTGAAATGGTTTAAACCAAAAATAAAGCAAGCGAAGTATAAACTGATTAAGAAAGACCTAAGGTCGATTGTACTGACTGGTAGAGCGAATGCTAATCTGCTTGAAAAACGACTCTGCGAACTTCGAGAGTTATCCCTAAATAATAGGAAAAAAGTCAACGATATGCATAAGCTTCATTACCTACTTGAACACTTAAATGAAGATTATGGCATCAAAGCCGATTTGACTGAAGGTGTTGTAGAGTATCAACCGAATACCTTATATGTGTCTAAAAAAAATTTGGAAGATTGTTTCTCTGAAGGCAAGTGCCAAGTGAAGCCTATTTTGATGATCTTATCAGGTATCAATATTTTCACTCTGACAAGCTATATTCAAAAATTCGGCTTTCACAAAGTCGAAGAGGGCAATATATCACATTGTGGACTGATGTCTGTTTATCTATATCCAGTTAAGGCGTGTTGATTTTTCGTAATTGTTTTTTGAAAAACATGACAAAGGGTTATGATTTCTTTCATAAAAACAATATTAATAACTGATGGGAACTGTTGCTACAAGTTATGAAGAGAACTGGCTGTATTTCTAATTTAAACTTTATCTGGCCAAGTATGAATGTTTTCCATCATACTTGGCCTAGTGATGACTTTGTTGCATAGGTAAGTTTAGATACCTCGACACCCTTTTCGTTTGTTTCTTAGTCAATACGATACGCATTGTTATTTCTTAAGCTCAATCGTCCTGATAAATCGTTGCTTCTACCAGTAAACACCTGTGGTATCCATACTGCTCTTTCCAATACTAATTTTAACCATCTAGCTCCTGGCAATCCATGGCATGATTTTGAGGGTGACCACGCTCCCCAAAAGGTTGTCTTACTCTCGAAGGAATAAGAACAATAGCTCGCTTAATATAAACAGCAGCGTCACACGCTCTCATGCCATAAACACCATCATCAGACATTACAAGAATACCTCGGTGTGTTTGTTCTAGTAAGTTCGGGATGACTTCTCCATTTTTAACCGTCGATAAACTTAACTCGGTTGCAATAATTTCATGAGTGTTTGTGTCGACGATTACATGCAAAAAGGTAAGCTTTTGGGCTTTGTTAGCTGGCTCATTTTTCATCGTTTTAAGTACGATGTTACTCCATAAATTTAGGTGGTTGGTTCGGTAGTCGTTTCCAGAACTGTCACCAATTTCAATGACTACAGGGTTTTACTTTTCAAAATCGAGAAGTATATAAGCTGGTCAATTTGATTTCGATACTTACTAAGATTGGTCAACTTATAAACCAATCTGAGCGACTTTCCTCCTATAGTTATTCATCACTAGGATCAAGGCGCATCAATCGTTTAGAGGTAGTGGTTGCCGTTTAGCAATACATATAGGTGAAGCTCTCCTTATTGCAATCTTAGTTTTAAATGAACACCACAGCTGATGTTACATTCATGTCGTCTACTCTGATTCGCCCTACACAACCTGCAAAGTTTCCGCATATTCCAGCACTTAAAAATGGTTGAGATACATGTGATTATAATGGTTGTTGTTCATAAGTTGTTGTTATTAAAGTTAATTTAAATTTAACTACACAAGATATCTCAACCAGTCCGTGTAATATGAAGCAACTTTAAATGCATCTTATACATGTTTAACCTCAAAATGTATGCGTTTAATGCATTTGCTAAATGCAAACCTTTCATTTTTCTCACAAAGATTATCCATAGTATTTTTAGGTGTAATTTGTCTAAAGATTTCTTTCTTATATGAAAAATCCCTTGGAAAGTGTGCTTTGCATGTAGACATGCGTGTTCGGATCTTAAGGGATATTTCATATAAGAATTAATTAATATAGGGAATACTAATCATGATAAAATTAATAGAGAATATTACGTTTGATTTCTCTCAGACCACGCTTAAAAACCGTATTGTTATGGCACCAATGACTATTCAGTCAGCTTTTTTTGATGGTGGTGTGACACAAGAAATGGTGAACTATTACGCCTCTCGTTCGGGAGATGCAGGGGCTGTAATTGTTGAGAGTGCGTTTGTTGAAGATTATGGTCGTGCTTTTCCCGGAGCTCTGGGTATTAACCATGACAGTAAAATTGCTGGCCTTAAAAAATTAGCGGCAGCGATCAAAAACAATGGTTCGAAGGCCATTTTACAGATTTACCATGCAGGGCGCATGGCTAATGGTGAGTTCAACGGCGGCCATCAACCGGTCTCTGCTAGTCCTGTTGCTGCCCAGCGCGATAACGCAGAAACACCACTAGAAATGACCGAAAAACAGATCGTTGGCATGATCGAAAATTTCGGCAATGCAGTTAATCGAGCTATTCTTGCTGGCTTTGACGGCGTCGAAATCCATGGAGCCAATACTTATCTGATCCAACAATTCTTTTCCCCGCATTCCAACCGACGTACTGATAAGTGGGGCGGCGACATTGAAAAGCGTACCGCATTCCCACTCGCTATTTTGGAGAAGGCGAAACACGTAGTGGCGTCTCATCAAGTCTCTGAGTTCATCATTGGTTACCGTTTCTCTCCAGAAGAAATTGAAGAACCAGGTATCCGATTTGAAGATAGTATGTTCCTTCTTGATAAACTTGCTCAAAGTGGTCTTGATTATTTCCATTTCTCAATGGGTCATTATGCTAGAAGCTCTATTGTCAATCCAGAAGACAAAGAGCCGCTTATCAGTAAATTCCATTCATTGAAGTCTGAGAATGTCGCTAAAATCCCGATCATTGGTGTCGGCGGCATTGCTCAACGTAAAGATGCTGATGCAGCACTTGATCTTGGCTATGACATAGTCAGTATTGGTAAAGGCTTTCTTGTCGAACCTACATGGGCAAAGAAATCCATGAATGGCGAAATCTGTGCTGAATTTGCGGATATTGCTCAACAACACGCATTGATGATCCCAACACCTTTATGGGAGATAATGGATTACATGATCATTGACAGTGCCGCTGAAGCATTAAAGCACCAACGCATTAAGGAACTTCAAAGCGTTGATATCAAGTTCGAACCGGGTGAATACACAGCTTACGGTTATGGTCATAACGGTCAACTTCCTGTCACGGTTAGTTTCTCGGAAGGCAAGATACTTGATATCGCCGTTGACTCATCAAAAGAATCAGATGGTATTGCCAATCCTGCGTTTGAACGTATTCCACAGCAAATACTTGATGGACAAACATTAAATATTGACGTTATTTCGGGTGCAACCGTCAGTAGTCAAGCTGTTCTTGATGGTGTTTCTAATGCCGTTGATTTGGCTGGTGGTAACTCAGAAGCTTTACGTTGCAAAGCTCGAGAGGCAGTTGAGTGGTCAACGGAAACAATTGAAGACACGGTCGATGTAGTGGTTGTGGGTGGTGGTGGTGCAGGTTTGAGCGCAGCGCTTACCGCCTTGGATAAACAACAATCAGTCATTGTGCTTGAAAAATTCCCAGCTATCGGTGGCAACACCGTGCGCACTGGGGGCTGGGTTAACGCAGCAGAGCCTAAATGGCAAAAAGCGTTCCCTGCCTTAGCCGGAGAAGCTGATTATTTAAAAGTAATTGCCGACACATTAGAATCTGAAATTGCGGCAGAGTATCTCTCAGACTTCCGTACGTTGAAGGATCAGTTAGAGAATTATTTTCTTGATGTTGCTGCGGGTAACAACTATCTATTTGACTCAACAGAACTGCACTTGATTCAGACCTACCTTGGCGGCAAACGTACAAACCTAAAAGGTGAATCAATCTACGGTCAGTACGATCTTGTACATACACTGACTAGCCGCGCTATGGAGTCGATCGACTGGTTAACAGAGAAAGGAATCGATTTTAACAGGGATATGGTCGACATTGCCGTTGGTGCTCTATGGCGCCGAGCTCACAAGCCTAATCGCCCTAAAGGTGCTGAGTTCGTTGAGAAACTACAGAAACACATTATCGCTCAGGGTGGTCGTATTATCACCGATACACGCGCAGACGATTTAATTATTGAAGATGGTCAAGTGGTAGGTATTAATGCTACTCATTCAAACGGTACTAAGTATAAATTGACTACGAAACAAGGTGTGGTATTAGCATCTGGTGGATTCGGTGCCAACACTAAAATGCTTCAGAAGTATAATAACTACTGGAGCGAAATTGCTGATGACATCAAGACTACCAATTCACCAGCACTTGTCGGTGATGGTATTGCCATAGGTGAAAATGCGGGAGCAGAGTTGGTTGGTATGGAGTATATCCAACTGATGCCAATTGGCGACCCTAAATCAGGTGCGTTGCTCACCGGCTTGATTGTTCCACCAGAAAACTTTGTGTTTGTTAACCAAAAAGGCAAACGCTTTGTAAACGAATGTGAAAGCCGCGATGTACTTTCTAACTCGTTTTTCGATAACGGTGGTGTGATTTATATGATTGCGGATGAAGAGATTCGTAAAACAGCTGCCAACACAACAGACGAAACCATCGAGCGTGAAATTAAAGAAGGCACTATCATTAAAGCCGACACGATAGAAGAGTTAGCGCATAAGATCAATGTTCCGGCCTGCGAGCTTTGTGAAACCATTCGTTCGTATAATTCCTACGTCGATAACGGACGTGATCCTGAGTTCAATAAAGGTGCTCTTGGTCTGAAAATTGAGAAGGCTCCTTTCTATGCAACGCCTAGAAAACCATCTGTACACCATACGATGGGTGGCCTCAAGATAGACAATAACGCTCGTGTGTTAAATAAACAGGGAGCACCAATTCCGGGACTGTATGCCGCTGGTGAAGTTACGGGGGGGATTCACGCAGGCAACCGCCTCGGTGGTAACGCCTTAATTGATATCTTCACATTCGGCCGAATCGCAGGCAAGAACGTATCTCATAGAAATTCGTAAACAAAAGGGAAGCCTCTGGCTTCCCTATTCCTATTTGGAGACACATATGTCCTACTATAAAACTCGTTTTCAAATGATGGGGACATTTATTGATCTTGCAGTTCATCATCACAATGGCGAACAATTATTAAAGGATTGCTATCTTCAACTCCAAGAGTTCGCGCAGCGTTTTACTGTGAATCAGCCTCATTCAGAGCTGATGAACGTCAATGTCCATGCAGGGGTTCGCCCTGTGCGTGTCAAAACTGATTTGTATGAATTGCTTAAAATCGCTACCACAGTGAGTCTTGATAGCAATAACCCTTTTAACATTGCTATTGGTCCCTTGATCAAAACATGGCGCATAGGTTTCAAAGACGCAATATTACCCTCTGATGCTGAACTTGTATCAAAGCTTCACCTTGTGAACCCTTCGCAAATTATCTTTGATGATGTTTACCAAACCGTGTTCTTAACTAAAGTGGGTATGCAGGTTGATTTAGGCGCCATAGCTAAAGGCTATTTTGCAGATCAAATAAAACAGTACTTAGTGAGTCAAAAGGTAGTGTCTGGTTACATTAATTTAGGAGGGAACGTATTAACTATAGGATGCGTCCTCGGTAGCAGCGAAAAGCCATGGAATGTTGGGGTTCAAGATCCATTTGGCGCGAGAGGTCAAGTTTGCCGAATGGTACCTATTAAAGGTAAATCCGTTGTAACCTCCGGTGTTAATGAGCGTTTCATTGAACATAACGGCAAACAATACCACCATTTACTAGATGCAAAAACCGGCAAACCAATCGTTACTGATATCGTAAGCGTCACGATCATTTCCAAACTGTCTATCGATGGTGAAATTTGGAGTACGGCGGGGTTTCTGTCTTCGGCTAACGACGCATTAGCATACTTGAATCAACGACCACACGTTGAAGCTATTGTCATTTCCGAACAAGGTAAAGTTCACGTTACTGATGGACTTATCGATGACGGTCAAATTATTATAGAAAAGTGTAACAAGAAGTTCGCATATATATAACGATATGTAAATAAAAACTATTTCTCAAGTAAGTGCGTTTTAGAGCATGATGAAAATGTTATAAGACTAACTTTTTCACCAATTAACAACATGATACTCGTATCAATAATGCTGAACCTTGTTTCCTAAAAAGCATTCGTCTTCGTCACCTTATTGAGCTACATCAACTCGCTATTTCTCCTAGAACCGTAAACAGTTATTTAGGCACCGCATTGACTTATGGGCTCATAAATCAATGCGGTAAGTCGGAAGGAATTAGTTGGCCTATTTTCTATTTTAAGTCTCCATATTTTGGGAGACTTAAAAGTTTTTTATCTAGTTATTGCTGAAATGTGTAATGTTGTAAATCATTCAATTTGAGCGACTAATTTTCCTCTATAACCAGCTTTTAACTTGGCCAGGCTTTTGGGGATGTCCTGAAAGTTAATCTTATCTAATCGGCCTGAAACAATGTGAGAACAATTTTTACACAAATATTCAAACCCAACACGCAAGCTTTTTAATTCACGCTTAGAAGGATACTTGTGGAAGGCATTTAAGGCTACTTCATGGATTGAAATAGCTTTATCAAAACCAGGGAATGGATTTGATGCTATTCGGTCTTGAATCACAATCAAGTGCGAGTTTACATCCAAAAATGGATACATGGCTTCAGCACTTTCTTTGTTTACTGTGTCTACTGCAATAAATGCGCGTTCATTTCCCAAATATTCAACTAACGCGTTGTTCCAGTTCTCGTCGTTATAATCAAACACTGCACTAACTCCTGACTGTATGAGACTATCATGATGTGAGGCACTTGAAATAGTTATGACGTCATAACCACGAGATAGCGCTAGCTCGACGATTAACCGTCCGACTAATCCCCCTGCACCATTAACAATAAATCGCGCATTTTTTGCTAATGGAAGCTTTTCAATAGCTTGCCAAGCAGTAAGCCCAGTACACATCAATGCTGCAGCGATAGTTTTGTCCAACTCGGGGTCGACTTTGAATACGACACTGCTGTCTACCACTGAGTAGTGAGCATAAGATCCATGTCGCGCTAAGCTTTGATGATAAGCGACGTGGTCACCGATATTAACGTTGGCATTTGGCCCTTTGGCAACCACAACCCCACACCCATCGACACCTGCGACTTGATAACCATCTTGGCTAACCATACCTGGGTGGATCACTTTCCAATCGACAGGGTTTAATGCGATGGCAAGATTTTTTATCAAAATCTCCTCTTTTGATAATTTTGGCAATTCGAGTTCACGTAGTTCTAAATCTTCGGGCTCTTTAGTCTCTGCATTAAAAGTCCATGCGTAGTTTATTTCTGCCATTTTATTGTCCTATTTATTCTATATTGCTGAAAACTTATAGCTCGTGAATCAATTGAAAAACTGCTTCAAGTGAGCCTTGTATCTTTCAAAGTCGTTCTCTATTGCAGGGCTTTTGATAACATCATTACACATAAAAGTTTTGATAGGAGTCATTCCCAAAAACTGATGAGCCTTATGAAATGGTAGGTAAACACCGTCTATACCAACTCCATCAAAAAACTGGGATGGATCATTAAATGCTTGTTCTGGAGCATTCCACGTTACAGAAAGCATATATTTTTTACCTTGAATCAATCCTCCTGTACCGTAATTTTTCTCACTGTCACTTCTTGTCCTACCATCACTTTGGTACAAGCGACCATGACCAAGGGTGAACACGTCATCAATGTATTTCTTTACAGTCCATGGTACGCCCATCCACCAAGCAGGATTTTGGTGAATAACGATATCTGACCATAACCACTTTTCAATTTCAGTTTCTATGTCGTAACCATTATCAACTTCAGTAACTTTCACGTTATGGCCGAGCTCAGTTAAATACCTTTGAGCCAGTTCAACTAAACTGCTATTTAACGCCCCATTTGAGTGGGCAAATTTTTTACCACCGTTGATAATCAATATATTACTCATACTAGTCGTCCCATTTTGTAGCTAAACCATCAGGATTGACCTGACGTCCGTTTCACTAAAGTTCATCGATCAATGTTATATCTTCATTTGATATTTGGAGTTGTTGTGCTTGTGGGTTATTGATTAGATTTGCGTGTTGAGTTGACGAAGGAATCATGGAATATCCCTTTGTTAATGCCAATGTCAGTACAATTTCCGCTTGAGATATCAATAATCAGTGGAGCTTTTAGCAGTTTTCCCCATAAGCTAAAGTCATATACGACGTTATATGTTTATCCTTTTCCGGTATAAATGTTACAAGTCTCGGGTTTTCAGATTTGGACTAAGCTCAATTTGGTTGGTGGCTATGCTGTTTCTACCTATCGAAAAAGTGCTTTTTATAGGTAATTATTAAAATTTGACACGCTAACTTTTGTTAACCCCAACGATTTTCTTCAAGCAGTGCTTGCACTGTATCCAACTTCCAACGCATTCATTATTGAATTTTTACTATTTCGTGCTTTAAGCGAAAAATACCCATACCAAATGAAAGTATTGTCATTATGCCCCCAAAGTTTTTTATGTCTTTGTAGGTATTAGCACAAACTTTACTTGGCAAAGTAAGTTAACTAAAGTTAATAATAGTTAATTTTAAATTTACAAAAGGTAACGAATGAAGTCGACTTTGGATGAGATGAAAGCGCTAGTCGCTGTTGTAGATACTGGAACTGTCAGAGGAGCAGCAGAAATCCTCTCCATTACACCAGCCGCAGTGAGCAGAACTATTTCAAGGCTAGAGGCAAAACTAGAAACAACTTTATTGAGTCGTACTACGCGTAGGTTGAGCGTTACTTCTGAAGGATGTGTTTACTTAAAAAGAGTACGAAGAATACTTGAAGAGGTTGATTTAGCTGAGCACCAATTGAAAGCCCAGAAAGATATGCCTTCAGGTCTTTTACGCATTAATACAGCGACGCCCTTTGCCATTCACGGACTTGCTCCTTGTCTTTCCGGTTATCAAGCGCTTTATCCTGACGTTGAAATAGATCTTACTACAAGCGAAGAAAACATTGATCTAGTAGGACAGCACATCGATATCGCTATTCGTATTGGTCAACTTAAAGACTCAACATTAAGAGCAGTATTTATTGGCAACAGCAGGATACGCATTCTTGCGAGTCCTGAGTATCTTAAAGAGTTTGGTATACCAAAACGATGCGATGAACTATCTAATCATAAGCTTTTAGGGTTCAGTAAGCCTGATATTCTGAAAAATTGGCCGCTCAAAGATGAAATCGACAAGGTCTTTAAAGCAACGAGTAACTTACAAGGAGATAATGGCGAGGTCATTCGACATTTAGCATTAAGCGGAGCAGGTATAGCATGTTTATCTGACTTTATGACATATAGAGATAGGAAAAGTGGTCGTTTGGTTGAGTTGTTCAAAGATTCTTCTCTCAGAGTTGAACAACCCATTCATGCCATTTACTATAAAAACTCAGTAACATCCTTGAGAATTTCATCGTTCATTGAATTCATAAAAAGAAATCTTAAAATTGATAATAATGAGTTTATGTAGTTGCTCTTTGGTGCCAGCATTACACGTTAGTATGAATAATTTCCCATTCTTTGGCGCCACTCTAGAATGTATCATTTAGACACACACAATGGGACATCGCAACTTGCGCATCGCAACTTGCGATGTGTGATTACCCCTATCTGGCAGGATAGT
>NZ_JBFRMS010000037.1:0-82103 GCF_041470505.1 Vibrio sp. 10N.261.55.C5 | reverse complement strand
AACTATTGGGGGTCAGTTCAAAACCGCTGACAGGCAGCGGCTTTTCGGAATCAAAATGTGTTGCTTACTTAGCGTTGGCTTCTTCTTCGGCCTCAGCCAGCTTAACTTGCGCTAAGTGCTCAGCTTTAAGTGTGGTGAAGATACGGCTTAACTCTAAGAAAGAGTAACGATGTTCTACGTATTCATACACGTTAAAAGAAACCGCTAACTTGTACAAAGAGATAGCATTCGCGTAATCACCATTCATATGGTAACGCTTAGCAAGGTAGAAGTACGTCTCTGTTAGACGCTGCGCAAGTAACGTGTTGTCACGAGTACCGGTTAAGATCGCCTTGAAAGCCTGCTCTTCAGTAATGTCATCAAGCATAATCGCGACTAATACCCAACCCCACTGCTCATCACGGCTCTCGTAACGTTTTTGCAAATCAAGCTTAGCCTGCTCTGGCGTCAGCTCATGCTGAATGATGTACAACCACAGAGCGCGAAACGGATCGCTAGGATCGTCGGCATAGTGCTTCATCATCTCTTCATTGGCTAAGTCGTAACGCTCGCCATAGTAAAGCGCGATAGAGCGGTTCCTTTCTGCGTAAGAGTTTGCAGGATCAAGCTCTAACGTAGAATCAAAAGATTCATAAGCCGCATCAAACTCCCCTACCTGCGTAAAGTAAACACCCAAAAGATTGAAGATATCAGGTTGAGCAGGGTTCAATGAAAGAGATTGGTTGAAGTCGAGACGCGCGAGATCACGCAGGCCAACACTGTCGTAGTAGTTACCACGTTCAAACAGCATCTTAGCTCGAACTTCATCGTTCAAATCTGGGCGCTGTAATAACTGACTAAGACGTGCAATTTGAACTTCTTGCTGAACGCTTGGTTGCAGTGGCACAGCCATCGGTGGATAAACCCAACTTGAGGTGTTATCTGATGTTGTCGCACAACCTGTTAGTACAAGCAGTAAACACATACTCGCGGTTTGAAACCATTTCACAAATAATTACTCCTGTTATGACCGCAATAAAAAAGGGGAGCGATATGCTCCCCTTTATAACATGCTTTGTTGACGATAGGTTAGAAATCACTAAAAAGCGATATCACCATCGACACACTGAGAATTACTCAGCAGCAGGTGCTTCGCCTTCAGCTGGCGTTTCAACTGCTTCTTTCATGCTTAGACGTACACGGCCTTGACGGTCAATTTCAAGAACCTTAACAGGAACTTCTTGACCTTCAGTTAGGTAGTCAGACACTTTCTCAACGCGCTTGTCAGCGATTTGAGAGATGTGTACTAGACCATCTTTACCTGGAAGGATAGTAACGAATGCACCGAAGTCAGCTAGACGAGCAACTTTACCTTGGTAAATGCGGCCAACTTCAACTTCAGCTGTGATCTCTTCGATACGACGGATAGCTTCTTTAGCAGCTGCGCCTTCAGTAGCAGCAATCTTGATTGTGCCATCGTCTTCGATTTCGATTGTAGTACCAGTTTCTTCACAAAGAGCACGGATAACTGCGCCGCCTTTACCGATAACATCTTTGATCTTATCAGAGCTGATTTTCATTGTGTGGATACGTGGAGCGAATTCAGAGATATCTTCACGAGCACCAGAGATAGCTTCATCCATTACAGAAAGGATGTGCTTACGTGCACCTTGCGCTTGGTTAAGTGCAATTTGCATGATCTCTTTAGTGATACCTTCGATCTTGATGTCCATTTGAAGTGCAGTGATACCAGCGTTAGTACCTGCTACTTTAAAGTCCATGTCACCTAGGTGATCTTCGTCGCCAAGGATGTCAGAAAGAACAACGAAATCGTCGCCTTCTTTAACAAGACCCATTGCGATACCCGCAACAGAAGCTTTGATTGGAACACCAGCATCCATAAGAGCTAGAGATGTACCACATACAGAAGCCATTGAAGAAGAACCGTTAGATTCTGTGATTTCCGATACAACACGAACTGTGTATGGGAATTCTTCAACAGAAGGCATTACTGCTTGGATACCACGTTTAGCAAGCTTACCGTGACCAATTTCACGACGCTTAGGAGAACCAACGAAACCAGTTTCACCTACACAGTATGGAGGGAAGTTGTAGTGTAGAAGGAAGTTGTCTTTCTTCTCACCCATCAGGCTGTCGATGATTTGAGCATCACGTTGTGTGCCAAGCGTTGCAGTAACAAGTGCTTGAGTTTCACCACGAGTGAATAGAGAAGAACCGTGTGTACGTGGAAGAACACCAGTACGTACGTCTAGCGCACGAACCATGTCTTTTTCACGGCCATCGATACGTGGGTTGCCAGCGATGATGCGGCTACGTACTACGTTTTTCTCTAGAGAACCAAGCATGCCGCGGATTTCGCGCTCATCTAGGTTTTCGTCTTGTGCAATTAGAGCTTCAACAACGTCGTTCTTGATTACGCCAACTTGCTCGTAACGAGCCATTTTCTCAGTGATCTGGTACGCGTCAGATAGACGAGTTTCAGCAAGTTCAGCAACTTTAGCTTTAAGCTCAGTGTTAACTGCTGGTGCTTCCCAGTTCCAAGATGGAGTTGCAACTTCAGCAGCAAACTCGTTGATTGCTTTGATTACAACTTGTTGTTGGTCGTGACCGTAAACAACAGCTGAAAGCATTTCTTCTTCAGATAGGTTATCTGCTTCAGATTCAACCATAAGTACTGCGCCTTCTGTACCAGACACAACTAGGTCTAGTTTAGAGTTTTCAAGCTCAGTATTTGATGGGTTAAGAACAAGTTCGCCGTCGATGTGACCAACACGTGCAGCACCGATAGGACCATTGAATGGAGCACCAGAGATAGCAAGCGCAGCAGATGTTGCGATCATAGTGATCATGTCTGGGTTTACGTCAGGGTTGATAGAAACAACCGTAGCGATAACTTGAACTTCGTTTTTAAACGCACTTGGGAAAAGTGGACGAATTGGACGGTCAATCAGACGAGCTGTTAGTGTTTCGCCTTCAGATGGACGACCTTCACGCTTGAAGAAACCACCAGGGATTTTACCCGCAGCGTATGTACGCTCTTGGTAGTTTACTGTTAGTGGGAAGAAGTCTTGACCTGCAACTGCTTCTTTCTTAGCAACAACAGAAACGAATACTGAAGTATCGTCCATAGTCGCCATTACAGCAGCAGTAGCTTGACGTGCAATTACGCCCGTTTCTAGAGTAACGGTGTGGTTACCGTACTGGAACGATTTTACAACTGGTTTTTCAAACATTGTATATCCTTAGCTCTAAAGTCAGACTTTAGATTAAGTGAATAATGACTCAAGACATTACCAATCGCGACTAGTGAAAAGGGACTTAGGATGGTGACTCTTTGTATGTGTTCATACGCCGAATTAAGACCAAATCCGCCTTTGAATAGTCGCGACCTATTGGCCGACATCTGTGACTGTAATCTCTTGAGAGGTTGATTGCCAAACGCTGAAAACGCTATAGGCGGGCGTAGTATAAACTATTTTTATTAGGAGATATATTTCCTATCAGAAAAAGCCAGATGATATTCTGAGCATCCAGCCTAGCATTTTCTTACAGGCACAAAAAAAGGAGCATAAATGCTCCTTTTCTTCAAACTGTCTTTGCAGACATCGCTATTAGCGACGTAGGCCTAGACGCTTGATTAGGTCTTGGTAACGAGCAAGGTTTTTGCCTTTCAAGTAATCAAGAAGCTTACGACGGCTAGAAACCATACGTAGTAGACCACGACGGCTGTGGTGATCGTGTTTGTGCGCTTTGAAGTGACCTTGTAGGTGGTTGATAGAAGCAGTAAGTAGTGCTACTTGTACTTCTGGTGAACCTGTGTCGCCTTCAGATTGTGCGTATTCTGCAACGATTGCTGCTTTAGTTTCTGCATTCAGAGACATAATTCTCTCCTGATAAGAGTAAGTTTATATTTGTAGCAGCCAATCTCTGATTCAGCCGCTACGCGAGCCGAGGATTATAGGGAAGTTTGTCAGTTGGTGCAATAACAATCGAACCCATTAAAAACGAAAAAAGCGAACCACCTAAATTAGGCGTTCGCTTTCTATCTTATTTGCTCACTTTTCACGACTCAGCGCTAAGATCCGATGTAAGCGCTACGCTTGTGGCTCTTCATCTCTGAAAACAACCAAACGCTTCGGTGCAACTCGGCCATCTTCAGCAATCTGAGCTACGCCGACAAACAGCTTCTCTTCGCCACTTGTCATACGAACCGTGCCTTCAGTTGGCGCACCAGCAACCTGAACTGGCATACCGTGCTGAACTAGGTCAGTCAGTTCCGCGTTCAGGTTTACTTCTGGTAAGTCTTCAACGGCAGTGTCCATTGGCATCAGCAGTGGATCAAGCAGCTCTTTCGGTGCAATTTCTTGCGCCTGTGCTTGCTCTAGGATCTCGTTTAACTGCTCCAAAGTCACCATACGCTCGTATGGGTACTTTGCGACACCTGTACGACGAAGCATGGTCACGTGAGCACCACAACCTAGCATTTCACCAAGGTCGTCGGTAATTGTGCGGATGTATGTGCCTTTCGAACAATGCACTTCCATTTCAACTTCATCACCTTCAAAGCGAAGCAGTTCAATAGAGTACACAGTGATCTTACGAGACTCACGAGGAACCTCGATACCTGCACGTGCGTATTCGTACAAAGGCTTACCTTGATACTTCAATGCCGAAAACATTGATGGTATCTGATCGGTTTCACCCTTGAAGCTCGCAATGCAACGTTCAAGCTGTTCTTGAGTCACGTTAACATCACGTGTCTCTACCACTTCACCATCAGAGTCAGAGGTATTGGTACGCTCACCAAGCTTAGCGATAACAACGTAGCGCTTATCAGAATCTAGAAGAAACTGAGAGAACTTCGTTGCTTCACCAAGACAAATTGGCAGCATGCCAGTCGCAAGAGGATCCAGAGCACCGGTGTGCCCTGCCTTCTCTGCAAAGTAAATACGCTTTACTTTTTGCAGTGCATCATTAGACGAAATGCCAGTCGGCTTATCTAATAGAATTACCCCGTTGATAGGGCGACCTTTACGACGGCGAGCCATTACTCTTCGCCCTTAGACTGAGCTTCGTCAGTGCGGCCAGCTTCTTCTTGCTTACGCTTATCATCGTTCAGAACTTCACTTACTAGGTTAGACATACGCATGCCTTCTACTAGTGTGTTGTCGTAAGTAAAACGAACTTCAGGCGTTAGACGGTGGCGAATACGCTTACCAAGAGCCATACGAACTGGCACTTCATGCTCTTTAAGAGCTTTAAGGCATGATTCCGGTGTTTGCTCACCAACACACAGGAAAGTCACGAACACTTTTGCGTAAGCAAGGTCACGAGACACTTCTACGTCTGAGATAGTTACCATACCAATACGTGAGTCACGAACTTCACGTTGTAGGATAAGAGCAAGCTCTTTTTGAAGCTGCTGAGACACACGTTGTGTGCGGCTAAATTCTTTTGACATTTTCTTTTCTCACTTAGAAAGATGGGGGGCTTGGTAATTACCAGCCCCCCATGGTGTATTCAACAACCGATTACTTATTACCTTTACTAGTAATGTTAGTAACCTTAGTCAATATGTCGAGTCGTACAGACTGATTAGTCTAGAGTACGTTTAACCTCAACGATTTCGAATACTTCGATCTGGTCACCAACGCGAACGTCGTTGTAGTTCTTAACGCCGACACCACACTCGTAACCGTTCTTAACTTCTTGTACGTCATCTTTAAAGCGACGAAGTGACTCTAGTTCACCTTCGTAGATAACAACGTTTTCACGAAGTACGCGGATTGGGTTGCTACGCTTAATCGTACCTTCAGTCACGATACAACCAGCGATTGCACCAAGTTTAGGCGACTTAAATACGTCACGAACTTGTGCAAGACCAATGATCTCTTGACGGAATTCAGGAGCAAGCATACCGCCCATCGCCTGTTTAACTTCGTCAATTAGTTGGTAAATGATTGAGTAGTAACGTAGATCTAGGTTTTCGTTCTGAACCGTGTTACGCGCAGTTGCGTCAGCACGAACGTTGAAACCAAGGATGATAGCGTTAGAAGCTGCAGCAAGCGTTGCATCAGTTTCAGTAATACCACCAACACCAGAACCTACGATGTTCACTTTCACTTCGTCAGTTGACAGTTTCAGTAGAGAGTCAGCAATCGCTTCTACAGAACCTTGAACGTCAGCTTTAAGTACCACGTTAAGCTCAGCAACTTCGCCAGCCGTCATGTTCGCGAACATGTTCTCTAGTTTCGCTTTTTGTTGGCGAGCTAGTTTAACATCACGGAATTTACCTTGACGGTAGTTCGCAACTTCACGTGCTTTACGCTCATCACGTACAACAGTCGCTTCATCGCCTGACGAAGGAACACCAGAAAGACCTAGAATTTCTACAGGAATAGATGGACCTGCAGTTTCGATGTCTTTACCGTTTTCATCACGCATTGCACGAACACGGCCGTACTCTTGACCACAAAGAACGATATCGCCTTTGTTTAGAGTACCAGACTGTACTAGTACTGTTGCAACTGGACCACGACCTTTATCAAGACGAGATTCAACAACAACACCAGACGCCATGCCTTCTTTAACCGCTGTAAGTTCAAGAACTTCAGACTGAAGAAGGATAGCTTCTAGAAGACCATCGATGTTTGTACCCTGTTTAGCAGAGATGTGAACGAAGATGTTCTCACCACCCCATTCTTCAGGGATAACGTCGTATTGAGCTAGCTCATTCTTAACGTTGTCTGGGTTTGCACCCTCTTTATCGATCTTGTTCACAGCAACAATCAGAGGAACGCCTGCCGCTTTCGCGTGCTGGATTGCTTCGATTGTTTGTGGCATTACGCCATCGTCTGCTGCAACTACAAGTACAACGATATCTGTCGCTTGAGCACCACGAGCACGCATAGCTGTAAACGCCGCGTGTCCAGGAGTATCAAGGAAAGTGATCATACCGTTGTCAGTATCTACGTGGTAAGCACCAATGTGCTGCGTGATACCGCCAGCTTCGCCAGAAGCAACGTGTGCTTTACGAATGTAATCAAGTGTTGAAGTTTTACCGTGGTCAACGTGACCCATGATAGTAACAACAGGAGCACGACCTTCAGCGATAGCATCGCTATCACGGTCAGCTAGTACTGCTTCTTCAAGTTCGTTTTCTTTACGTAGGATTACCTTGTGACCCATTTCTTCAGCAACAAGTTGTGCTGTTTCTTGGTCGATCACTTGGTTGATAGTCGCCATAGCGCCCATCTTCATCATTACTTTGATAACTTCAGTTGCTTTAACTGACATTTTGCTAGCCAGTTCAGAAACAACGATAGTTTCGCCGATAGCAACGTCAGATTTAGCAACAGTTGCTGACTTATCGAAGCCTTGCTGCATTGAAGTTGGTTTAGCAAGCTTACCTTTACCGCCACGACCACGTTGGTTACGACCACCACGGTTGTTTGCAGGTTGGTTAGCAGGAGCTGCTTTCTTCTTGCGACGACGAGGTGCTTTCTCATCTTTCTTATCTGCCGCATCTTCAGCTTCACGAGCGTAAGTAGAAGTAGTCACATGGTAATCCGCAGATTTCTCTTGCTCTTTCTTCTTCTTCTCTTCTTCAGACCAACGTTCTTGGTTCTCTTCTGCTAACTTACGAGCTTCTTCAACAAGCTTAGCTGCTTCAGCTTCTGCTTTACGAGTTGCTTCTAGCTCTTGACGAGCTTTAAGTTCATCCGCTTCTTTTTTCGCTTGTGCGTTAGCGTCTGCATTTTTTGAATTCATGTCTTTTTTAGCCTTTTCAGCTTGTGCGCGTTGAGCCTTCTCTTCAGCTTCACGTTTTGCATCCGCTTCACGTGTTACTTTTTCTTCAGCTTCGCGCTGTGCTTTCTCTGCAGCATCACGTTTCGCTTGCTCTTCAGCATCGCGTTGTGCTTTCTCTTCCGCTTCACGATTAGCTACTTCCTCAGCTTCACGTTTCGCTTCATCTTCAATAGTGCTGCGCTTCACGTAAGTACGCTTTTTACGTACCTCTACTTGAACATCCTTACTCTTACCGCCTCCAGCGGCAACACTTAGCGTGCTGCGGGTCTTGCGTTGAAGAGTTAAACGAGTCGGTTCTGTTTCGCCTGAAGTATCGCCGTGCTCCTTTTTAAGGTGCGTTAGCAATGTTTGCTTCTCTGAATCAGTCACTTGATCCGACCCTGCTTTCTTCATGCCTGCATCAGCAAGTTGTTCAATTAAGCGGTCAACTGGCGTACCAATCTCTTCACTCAGTGCTTTAACTGTTAATTGTGTCATACCGCTTTCTCTCCTTGCTGAATTATTCTTCGTCGCCGAACCAACAGATGTTACGCGCAGCCATAATTAGCTCGCCTGCACGCTCTGCAGTTAGGTCTTCGATGCCTTCTAGTTCATCAACGCCTTGGTCAGCTAGGTCTTCCAGTGTCGCAACGCCTTTTGCTGCTAGCTTGTAAGCCATTTCACGCTCAAGACCTTCAAGTGCAAGTAAGTCTTCAGCAGGCTCAACACCGTCGAAAGTTTCTTCTTTCGCTAGCGCTAGAGTAGTCAGTGCGTCTTTTGCGCGGTTACGTAGTTCTTCAACGATACCTTCGTCTAGACCGTCTACTTCAAGAAGCTCGTTCACAGGAACGTATGCTACTTCTTCAAGCGTAGAGAAGCCTTCTTCAACAAGCATTTGAGCAAAGTCTTCTTCAATGTCTAGGTGCTTCATGAAGTTTTCAATAGAAGCAACTGCTTCTTCTTGGTGCTTCTTCTCAAGATCAGCAACAGTCATTACGTTCAGTTCCCAACCAGTAAGTTGAGACGCTAGACGTACGTTTTGACCGCTACGGCCAATCGCTTGTGCTAGGTTATCCGCTTCAACAGCGATATCCATAGAGTGTGCGTCTTCATCAACGATGATTGAAGCAACATCAGCAGGAGCCATTGCGTTGATTACGAATTGAGCCGGGTTATCATCCCAAAGAACGATATCAATACGCTCACCACCAAGATCGTTAGAAACAGCTTGTACACGTGCGCCACGCATACCAACACACGCACCAACTGGGTCAATACGTTTGTCGTTTGTTTTCACAGCGATTTTAGCACGAGAACCAGCGTCACGTGCAGCACCTTTAAGTTCAATTAGCTCTTCACCAATCTCAGGCACTTCAACACGGAATAGTTCAGCTAGCATTTCTGGCTTCGAACGAGTAACGAAAAGCTGGAAACCACGAGCTTCTGGTTTAACTGCGTAAAGAAGACCACGAACACGGTCACCTGGACGGAAGTTTTCACGAGGAAGTTGGTCATCACGAAGGATTACCGCTTCAGCGTTGTTACCTAGGTCTAGAATAATAGTGTCACGGTTAACTTTCTTAACTGCGCCAGTTACTAGCTCGCCTTCGTTATCGATGAACTGCTCAACGATTTGAGCGCGTTCAGCTTCACGTACTTTCTGTACGATAACTTGCTTAGCCGTTTGAGTCGTAATACGGTCAAACGTTACTGATTCGATATCATCTTCAATGAAACCGCCAAGTTCGATCTCTGGGTCATCGTACTTTGCAGCTTCAATAGAGATTTCTTTTGTTGGGAATTCAACTTCCTCAACAGCTTCCCAACGACGGAAAGTTTCGAAATCACCCGTTTTACGGTCAATTTCAACACGAACTTCAATTTCTAGTTCGCTTTTCTTTTTTGTTGCCGTTGCAAGCGCGATTTCAAGCGCTTCAAAAATACGCTCACGAGGAACTGCTTTCTCATTTGAAACAGCTTCTACTACCGCCAAAATTTCTTTGTTCATTAATCTAGCCTCTTAAGCTCTTCTCTCTAGGAGAACTAAAATTTAGGGATCAGGTTAGCTTTCGCAATATTGCTCAGGACGAATTCTTCTTCTTGTCCTTCAACCAATACTTTCACTGTCTCGCCTTCGATAGATTGGATATCACCTTTCCATTTACGACGGTTGCCGACAGCCATTTTCAAAACGATGCTTACCTCGTGACCAATAAATTGTTGGTAATGCTCTGCTTTGAACAGTGGTCTCTCTAAACCTGGTGAAGACACTTCAAGGTTATAAGCCACTGAAATTGGATCTTCAACGTCCATTACGGCACTTACTTGGTGGCTAACTTCAGCGCAATCATCTACATTGATACCGTTTGGTGAATCGATGTAAATACGTAGCGTTGAGTGCTCACCAGCACGAATAAATTCTAATCCAACTAACTCATAACCTGATGCTGCTACTGGAGCGTCAAGCATTTCAGTAAGTTGTCTTTCTAAACCAGTCATTTAACCACTCCAGAAACAAAAAAAGGGCTCAAAGCCCAATTTAAATTCCAAGCAAACATTATCTAAATACATTTACAAATGCTTAGATAACAAAAAACCCCGTATAAGCCGGGGTTTTTGTTGCTGGACCCTTATATGTTAAGTGCCATCACATTCGATATCGCACCTAACTCACAGTGAGGTTCACACTGTGCAAACTTGCTACCAATACAAGCTATATAATAGCATTGAAATTGGTTGCGGGAGCCGGATTTGAACCGACGACCTTCGGGTTATGAGCCCGACGAGCTACCAAACTGCTCCATCCCGCGTCCGACTTGCGAGCATTATACGCCCAACAAGATGTTTTACAAGTTTGTAAACATGGTGCCGAGAGAGGGACTCGAACCCTCACACCCTAAGGCACTAGCACCTCATGCTAGCGTGTCTACCAATTTCACCATCTCGGCATCAAATCTTTACAGATTATTGTGGAATTTCGTCGCCTTGCGCCGGAACTTCACTCACTGCATCATCAGCTTGTTGAATCACCTGACCTTGGGTCGGGTCAATCCATTGTGACTCAGTTTTATGTGTAGACATATTACCAAGCACTAAGCTAAGGATAAAAAATGTAGTTGCAAAAATTGCAGTCATTCGGGTAAGGAAATTTCCTGAGCCACCAGCACCAAACACAGTGTTTGAAGCGCCAGCACCGAAAGAGGCTCCCATATCTGCGCCTTTACCTTGTTGAATCAACACTAGGCCAATTACACCAAGCGCTGCCAACAGGTAAATCACAAGTAGAACTGTAAACATTTTTCCACCTATGTTCCTAATTGTTGAGCCAGCGCCGTTCAAAAAACTATTTTTAAGAACAAGGCTAGCGACCTCCTAACTGAAGGCCGAGCAATACTAGCGAATGCGACGATGGCTGACAAGGAGAATTTGCTAAAAAATAAGCCTTTACCAAGTGAATGGTCAAAAAAAGGTCAAAAGCGACACAAAACTCATTTATGTCTCTTTTGACCGTTATATCTTTTGACCGTGATATAAGTCAACCACTTCTAATCACAAGCGCTATTCGCTGCGCCAGCTAAGTAAAAGGTTAAATTAGCAGTTTGCTTTTACTGCATCTGCAATCTTAAGCGCTGATGCTTGAACAAGCTCTGCATCTTCGCCTTCAACCATGACACGCAGTAGTGGCTCGGTACCAGACTTGCGTAATAGTACACGGCCTTTCTCGCCAAGCTCTGCTTCTACTTCAACAACCGCTGCTTTTACCGCTTCGGCTTCTAGTGGGTTTGAATCTCCGCTGAAACGAACGTTTTCTAGAACTTGAGGGTACAACGTCATGCCCTGAGACAACTCATTCAGTGTCATTTCGCTATCAACAACTGAAGCCAAAACTTGCAGAGCAGCAACGATAGCATCACCCGTCGTCACTTTATCTAGTAGGATAACATGCCCCGAATTTTCAGCGCCGATCTTCCAGCCTTTAGCAAGAAGCTGTTCCATTACGTAACGGTCACCAACAGCAGCACGAACAAACGGAATACCTAACTGCTTAAGGCCATTTTCCATACCAAGGTTGGTCATTAGTGTACCAACAACGCCACCTTTCAACTCACCGCGACGCAGTGCATCACGAGCAATGATGTAAGCGATTTGATCGCCATCAACTTTGTTACCTAGCTCGTCAACCATGATGATACGGTCACCATCACCATCAAAGCCAAGGCCTAATGCCGCTTTTTCTTCAACCACTTTTGCTTGCAGAGCACGTACATCTGTCGCACCGACTTCGTGGTTGATATTAGTACCGTTTGGCTCAACACCAATCGCAATAACTTCAGCACCCAGCTCTTTAAATACGGCAGGAGCTATGTGGTAAGTCGCACCATGTGCACAATCGACAACAATTTTCATTCCTGCAAGCGTCATCTGATTTGGGAATGTGCTCTTACAGAACTCGATGTAACGGCCAGCCGCATCGTTCAAACGTACTGCTTTACCAAGCTCAAATGAATCAACACATTCGATGTCTTTATCCAATTCAGCTTCAATTGCCAACTCGATATCGTCCGGCAGTTTTGTTCCCTCAGAAGAGAAGAACTTGATACCGTTATCGTAGTATGGGTTGTGTGATGCAGAGATAACAATACCGGCTTCAGCGCGGAAGGTTTGAGTTAGGTAAGCCACAGCAGGTGTTGGCATTGGGCCAGTAAACGTAGCCTGAAGACCAGCAGCAGCAAGGCCAGCTTCTAGCGCTGACTCAAGCATGTAACCAGAGATACGAGTATCTTTACCAATGATGACTTTCTTTGTGCCTTGCTTCGCAAGAACACGACCCGCAGCCCAGCCAAGCTTCAGAACAAAATCAGGTGTAATCGGGTACTGGCCTACTTTGCCACGCACACCATCTGTGCCGAAATAACGTCTTTTATCAGACATAGTGATTTTCCTTAATTATATTTAGTGATTGTTGTTCATCACTTCGATTATTTTCATCGCTTCCAGTGTCTCCTCGACATCATGAACGCGAATAATTTGTGCGCCTTTCATCGCGGCAATCGTCGCGCATGTGACGCTTGCGACCATGCAGTCGGCCGGAACCTTGTCTAGCAATTTAAAGATCATCGATTTTCTCGACATCCCCGCTAAAACAGGTAAGCCTAACGAATGAAACTTTTCAAGATGCGCTAGTAGGTGATAATTGTGTTCGATGGTTTTCCCAAAGCCAAAGCCAGGGTCAAGGATCAGCTGATCTTTTGAAATACCCACCGCCTCACAAGCCTCCACCCTTTCTTGCAAGAATGCTTCTACATCCTGAAGAACATCATCATAACTTGGGTTAGCTTGCATGGTTCTCGGCTGACCTTTCATGTGCATCAGACAAATCGGAACATTAGCATCAGCGGCGACTTGTAATGCTCCAGGCTCTTGCAAAGCGCGCACATCATTGATCAAATCAGCGCCCGCTTCAACAGCTTGGCGCATCACTTCCGCTTTACTGGTATCTATCGAGATCCACACATCAAACTTGGCACGAATGGCTTTAATAGCAGGAATGACACGAGCAAGCTCCTCTTCTAACGAAACATCAGGAGCGCCAGGTCGAGTTGACTCACCACCAATATCGATAATGCTAACGCCCGCTTGAACCATGCGTTCAGCTTGCTGTAAGGCATTATCAAGTGAGTTAAATTTCCCACCGTCAGAGAAAGAGTCAGGGGTGACATTGAGGATGCCCATCACATGTGGGCGATCTAACACGAGAGTTTTATTCTTTGCTTTTAATATCATGGATGGCCGATCTTAAAGGGAAAAACACCATAGGCTATAAACAGAAAAACCCTGAGCGTACTCAGGGTTTTAATTGATAGTTTAGCGATTAAGAATCTTTGTTTTGAGCATCATCTGATTCAGATTTAACTTCTTCAACTTTTGACTCTTCAGCTTTAGGTTCCGCTTTAGCTTCTTCTGCCTTAGCTTCAGGTTTTGCTTCTTCCTTTGTAGGTTCAGCTTTTACCTGATCACCCCAACCAGCTGGATCACGAATCTCTTGCTTACGCTCCATCAAGTCATCAATTTGACCTGCATCGATCGTTTCGAACTTCATTAGAGCGTCTTTCATCGAATGCATGATATCCATGTTATCTTCAAGAATCTTCTTAGCTCTATCGTAGTTACGGTCGATAAGGATACGAATCTCTTCATCGATAAGCTTAGTCGTGTCATCAGAAACGTGCTTAGCTTGGCTCATGCCGCGACCTAGGAAAACTTCACCTTCTTCTTCTGCGTAAAGAAGAGGACCCAATTTCTCAGAGAAGCCCCACTGCGTAACCATCTTACGAGCAATATCAGTTGCACGTTCGATATCGTTAGACGCACCAGTTGACACTTTGTCTTTACCGTAAATAAGTTCTTCAGCAAGACGACCACCGTACAGGCTAGAAATCATAGACTCTAGATGTTGGCGAGACATGCTCACACGATCTTGCTCTGGCAAGTACATGGTTACACCAAGCGCACGACCACGTGGAATGATTGACACCTTGTACACTGGATCGTGTTCAGGTACCAAACGACCAACAATTGCGTGACCCGCTTCGTGGTAAGCCGTTGACTCTTTCACTTCTTCAGACATAACCATTGAACGGCGCTCTGCACCCATCATAATTTTGTCTTTCGCAAGTTCAAACTCAACCATAGATACATTGCGCTTGTTACCACGAGCAGCAAATAGCGCCGCTTCGTTCACAAGGTTCGCAAGATCTGCACCAGAGAAGCCTGGAGTACCACGAGCGATCAGCGACGGTTCAACATCACCTGATAGTGGCACTTTACGCATGTGTACTTTAAGAATCTGTTCACGACCACGTACATCCGGTAGACCAACCACAACTTGACGGTCAAAACGACCAGGACGAAGTAATGCAGGGTCTAGTACGTCTGGACGGTTAGTCGCAGCGATAACGATAATACCTTCGTTACCTTCGAAACCATCCATCTCAACCAACATTTGGTTCAGTGTTTGTTCACGTTCATCGTGACCACCACCAACACCAGCGCCACGTTGACGACCTACAGCATCAATTTCATCGATAAAGATGATACAAGGTGCCGCTTTCTTCGCTTGTTCGAACATGTCACGCACACGAGATGCACCAACACCAACAAACATTTCAACGAAGTCAGAACCAGAGATAGTAAAGAACGGTACTTTCGCTTCACCGGCAATCGCTTTTGCAAGCAATGTTTTACCCGTACCAGGAGGACCAACCAACAGGATACCTGTCGGGATCTTACCACCTAGCTTTTGGAAGCGGCTTGGGTCACGAAGGTAGTCCACAAGCTCTTTCACGTCTTCTTTTGCTTCGTCACAACCAGCAACATCAGCAAACATGGTTTTGATTTGTTCTTCGCTCATCATTCGAGCTTTACTCTTACCGAAAGACATCGCGCCTTTACCGCCGCCGCCGCCTTGCATTTGACGCATGAAGAAAATCCATACACCAATCAGTAAGATCATTGGGAACCATGAGATGAAGATAGTGCCAAGCAGGCTCTGCTCTTCAGGTGGTGTACCCTGAACTTTTACGTTTTGATTAATTAAGTCATCAAGTAGCTTTTGATCATAAACAGGCATGTAAGTTACATACTTAGAACCACCACCACGACGTGTGAAAGTGATTTCGCTGTTATTGAACTGTGCGTCTTGAATCTGGCCTTGGCCAACTTCCTGTACAAACGTGGTGTAATCTACTGCTCTGCCGTTACTTTCCCCAGGGCCGAAGCTCTGGAATACCGACATCAACACTACCGCGATAACAAGCCACAGAATTAAATTTTTTGCCATGTCACTCAAGGTGTAAGCCTCTCGATAACTAATTGTAATTAAAGGTAGGGTACTACAGTTTGTAACCTGTAGCCATGTTGTTAACTCTCACTCTTGGAAGAGAATCGTTAACCTTTGTAACCAGTGGCTACGATAAACACTTCACGAGATCGAGCTCGAGAAGAGTCGGGTTTTCTAACTTTTACTGTTTTAAACATCTCGCGGACGTCCTTAACGTATTGGTCAAACCCTTCGCCTTGGAATACTTTTACAACAAAACTACCATTGGTAGCTAGAACTTGTCGACACATATCCAAAGCTAATTCAACTAAATACATAGCTCTTGGCTGATCCACAGAATTGTTGCCTGCTATATTAGGTGCCATATCTGACATCACGACATCAACCATGTTTGGTTGTATACGTTCCAACAAGGCATCTAGCACAGCTTCTTCGCGGAAATCGCCTTGTAAAAAGCTAACACCAGCAATCGGATCCATTGGTAACAAGTCACACGCAATGATTTGTCCGTTGTCTCCAACAATCTTAGCAGCATATTGAGACCAACCGCCAGGTGCTGCACCCAAATCCACAATGGTCATCCCAGGAGACAGCAATTTATCTTTCGTTTGAATCTCTTCCATTTTGAAATAAGCACGTGAACGATAGCCTTTCTTTCTTGCTTCATTTGCGTACTTGTCGTCGAAGTGTTCCTTCAACCAACGGCCTGAACTGGCCGAGTGTTTCTGTTTGCTCATTGGATACCTAAATTGGAGGAAAGTACTAATTGCTGAATAAATTATAGTCTTCAGCTTTAGATGGCGTTAAAATAGGTTTTTTCAACCCTAATAGTAAAGAAAATTGGCCGCGTAATGAACCTAAGTACCAAACAAAAGCAGCATCTAAAGGGCCTAGCTCACAGTTTAAAACCTGTTGTGCTAATGGGCGCAAATGGACTTACTGAAGCTGTTCTAGCGGAAATCGAATTAGCTCTAGACCACCACGAACTGATCAAGATTAAAGTTGCATCAGAAGACCGTGAGACTAAGCAACTGATTATCGATGCAATTGTACGTGAAACTAAAGCTGAGAAAGTACAGACTATCGGTAAAGTTCTAGTACTGTTCCGCCAGTCAGAAGCACGTAAAATCGAGATTCCACGTAAATAAGCGAGTTTGATATAAGCTAACTTCACTAATAGGAAGCCACAGCGCTTATCTTTTAGTGTAGCGTGAGAAACGAAAAAGGTCGCATTTAGCGACCTTTTTACTTATCAGAAACAAAGAAAATTCAATTAGATATATTCTACTTTGTCGATTTCGAAGTCTTTGTCACCACCAGGGGTAGAGATCATGACTTCGTCGCCTTCCATTTTACCGATAAGACCGCGAGCAATTGGCGATTTCACAGAAATGCGACCCGTTTTGATGTCTGCTTCGTCTTCTGAAACGATTTGGTAGCGGAACTCATCATCGGTATCCACATCAATCAGTGTCACTGTCGTACCAAAGATAATCTTGCCCGTATTATCCATTTGCGTTACATCGATGATCTGAGCCAGTGATAGCTTATATTCAATATCACGGATCTGAGCTTCACAAATACCCTGCTCTTCACGAGCGGCGTGGTATTCAGCATTCTCTTTCAGGTCACCTAGTTCACGTGCTTCACCAATAGCTGCTGAGATAACAGGGCGTAGCTTAAGTAGGCGATCTAATTCGTCACGTAGCTGCTGAGCGCCACGTACTGTCATTGGAACCTTTTCCATTTTTTACCTCTATGCCAAAGCTTTCTTTGGCCAACATAAATACACCCAACGTATTTATTGGGTGATAGAAACAAAACGATTTGGCTTAGTGTAAACAAACTTTATGGCTAAATCACCTTTATTCCACTTTGCGTTATAAAAGCTTTATCTAGGTCTAAATTACAGACATCACAAAAATGAATAATAACCTCCCCATCAATAAGCGGAGAGCTAAATACCTAAAAAAACAAAAAACAAACAAAATAAACACAGATCACACTTTTATAAAATACACTCAAAAACAATCACTTAAACAAAAAATATATAATAAAACAGTGTTCATTTTTTAGTTTTATATCATTTTACTAACTGACCATGGAACTTTAGAGGTAAAAAGTAACCCATGGATTGCACTGGCATTTTCAGACTTCTGTTCTAATCATGATTATGAAGCCTGATTAATACAGGCAATACACAAAAGGGTTCAAATCCTTAATAAAACTTCTATGGACAGTAATTAGGAAATTATAACATGAACAAGACTATGATCGCGCTTGCTGTATCTGCTGCAGCTCTTGCTACTAACGCAGTGGCAGCCGACGGTAAACAAGCTGGTGATATTGCCGGTACTTCTGTATACAGCTCAAACGGCACTTCTCTAGAGATCGGTGGTCGTGCGGAAGCTCGCCTATCTCTAAAAGATGGCAAAGCACAAGACAACACTCGTGTACGTCTTAACTTCCTAGGTAAAGTTGAAATCCAAGACGGCCTATACGGCGTTGGTTTCTACGAAGCAGAATACAACGCAAACGACTACGAAGGCGATGCTGATTCTATCGATCACCGTTACACATACGCTGGTATCGGCGGTACATTCGGTGAAGTAACTTACGGTAAAAACGACGGTGCGCTAGGCGTTATCACAGACTTTACCGATATCATGTCTTACCACGGTAACTCAGCGGCATACAAAATTGCAGCGGCTGACCGTACAGACAACATGCTTTCTTACAAAGGTGAATTCCAAGACCTAGCAGTTAAAGCAAGCTACCGTTTCGCTGACCGTTCTGAAACTGCAGCAGGCGACTTCACTGACAACAACGCAGACGGCTACTCTCTATCTGGTATCTACGCAATCGGCGATTCTGGCTTCAAGCTAGGTGCAGGTTACGCTGATCAAGCAGAGCAAAACGAATACATGCTAGCGGCATCTTACCGCACTGACGCTCTATACTTTGCTGGTACATTCACAGACGGTGAACTAGCGAAAAAAGACGGCAACTACACTGGTTACGAATTCGCAACTGCTTACACGCTAGACCAAGCTGCGTTCACGCTAACGTACAACAACTCTGAATTCGACAGCGAAACTGCAGCAGATAATGTTGCAATCGATGCAACTTACTACTTCAAGCCTAACTTCCGTACGTACATCTCGTACAACTTCAACCTAATCTCGGAAGGCGACCAGTTTGGTGATACTAAGAACCTAACAACACGTCCTGCGCTTAAAACAGATGCTGAAGACGAGCTAGCTATTGGTCTACGTTACGACTTCTAATTCTGATTATCTAATTGATTAATTAGTTAATTGAGAATCAAAACGCCCGCTATCTAGCGGGCGTTTTTTATATCTGTATACTGAAAACATCAGCCATCCAAGAAATCTTCTATGCGCCTTCTATCCACACTACTTGTATGTAGTTTTTCCATTAGCGCTTTCTCAGTTAACGCTTTCGCATACGCCCCTCTAAAAACACTGCCCGATGGTAGTAGTACGAGTTTGATACTCAAATCGTTGAGTGATAATTCGGGCGAACTTAATACCGATAGCGATGACTTTTATCCACCAGCCAGCACGTTAAAACTGGTGACGGCTTTAGCGGCTAAATTAGAGCTGGGCGACAACTTTCATTACATCACCAGCATTGTTCGTTCTGGCAATGATTCGATCATTTCATTTAGCGGTGACCCAACACTACAACGTGAACAGCTAAAAAGCCTGTTAGCTCAGTATGCTAAGTCTCAATCCAGAACCATCAAAGGCAACTTATACCTGGATAACACAGCTTATACCGGCTATCAGCGAGCGGTGGGGTGGCCTTGGGACATTCTAGGCGTTTGTTACAGCGCGCCCTCTAGTGCAATGACCTTAGACAGCAACTGTGCACAAGCCTCTATTTATACAAAAGATAATGGTGCGACACGCGTTTATATTCCCGCTCACTATCCGATAGACGTGACGACCACCGCTGCCACGGTAACTCGCTCTGGGCAGAAGGCAACACAATGCGACTTGGAGCTCATCACCACACCAGATAACGCTTACAAGCTCTCTGGTTGCTTGGTTGAGCGTAAAAAGCCACTGCCACTCAAGTTCGCGATTCAAAATCCAGAACTTTACACCTATCAAGTCGTTACATCGCTTCTCAAAGAACTGAAAATAGAAGTAAAAGGTGATGTGATTATTGGTAAAAAAGCGCAAGCAGACAAAACCACGTTAGTCGCTAGTCACAACTCAGAAAAGCTTCCTGAACTGCTCGATATCATGCTCAAGAAGTCAGATAACCTTATCGCAGATAATCTAACTAAAACGCTAGGAGCAACATTTTATGTTCAACCGGGCAGCTTCAATAACGGCACTGAAGCAATAAAACAGATACTGCTGGCCAAGGCTAATATTGACCTCAGTAAAGCGCAGCTCGTCGATGGTTCAGGGCTATCTAGAAATAACCGAATGAGGTCACAGACCATGGCTCAAGTGCTTCGTTATATCTGGGAAAACGATCAACAGCTCAACCTAATTGAGGCTATGCCTACATCAGGTGTAAATGGAACGCTCAAGTACCGTCCAAGCATGAGAAAAGCACCGATTCAGGGCAACATCACAGCCAAAAGTGGTTCTTTGTACGGAACGTACAACATGGCGGGATATGGTTTAGATGAGTCCGGGAAACCAAACTCTTTGTTTGTGCAGTTTATTCGTGATTACTTCCCTGAAGAGCAAGATCCAGACAGACCGGTAGAGGCTCCAATCACCCAGTTTGAGCGTGCTTTCTACAAAGATGTAGTCGAGTTCAGTCAAACACAAAGCAAATCTAAGTAATGCTTAGCTCTGTGTAAACTTCTACTCAAACAATAAAAATGGCGCTGAAGACCTTAAATCTTCAGCGCCATTTTTATTTCTCAGATGTATTTAACTATTTTTATAGGTGCCCATTTTTATAAGAGCTAAGCAATTCCTAAAAATGAGTTCACCACAGTGAAGTAGATCCACATTCCTGAGATATCCACTATCGATGCAAGTACTGGACTTACTAACACCGCTGGATCAAGCTTAAATAACCTAGCAACTATCGGTAATCCGCCGCCGAGCACAGTTGATATGGTCACCTGAATAAACAGAGCAACAGCGATAGCAAAGGCAATCATGTTAATGTCGTAACCACCAGTAGACTGGTTTTCACTGAACAGCAAGATACGTCCAATCATTACCGCGGCAATCGCCAGTGCTAAACAAATAGCCACTCTAAACTCTTTCCATAGAACATTGGCCCACTGACGTTTTTTCAATTCACCAGTGGCTAAGGCTCTAATCACCAAAGTAGCGGCTTGTGTTCCCGTGTTACCTCCCGCTGCAGCGATAACTGGCATATAGATAGCTAGCAGTACCAGTTGGCTAAGGATATCTTCGTACTGAGCGATGATAAGACCAGAAACGATACCTAGCAGTGCCAGCGCAATAATCCAACCGATACGCTGTCTAACATGGCTTAATACACCTGTAGAAAGGTAACCCTGTTGAGGCTCAACCTCTGAATAGATTAGCCCTAGTTGGTGAGCTAGATGTCGCGAACGCTTTTCAAAGCCTTGCTCCTCTAACTCACTAAGTAGAGCTTGAATCGTACTTAGAGAGCATTGCCCTAATACAAGTACTGCATCTTCAAGCGGCATACAGTTGAGAAGCCTAACTTGCTGCTCACGCCCGTATTGCTGAAATGCATTCGATACAGCTTGGATGTCTTGCTCTGAGTACAGAGCTTCAATAGATAAAAAAGTGTTGTTCATTACCGTCATGGCGAATCTCCCGATTGGCAAAGGTAACGACCATCAAAACAAGTAGCCTACAGTAAGTACTTCACAAACATAAAGCGGTGTACACCAAGAGCGTAGAACTCGATACATAAAGCATATAACTGAGCGCACCAAGAGCTTAAAGCACTGGTGTGTCTACTTGTTAGAACCTAGAGTGTGGAAAAGAATGAAGGGAAAACAAAGATACCCTACCTGAACGGCAGGACAATAGATCAATACCGAGACAGGTTATTCTTCTCCATTCAAACTAGGAGGATGGTCGGTATTGTTCATAAAAATCTCCAAAATTACTGTCAGTTCGACAGCGCGCATAGTGTAGCAATGCTGTTAAAAAGACTTCGTCAAATTCCTGTCAATAAATAGGGGTCAATAAAAAAGGCATCCGTAGATGCCTTTTATTAAATCATTGATGTACGTTATTACTTGATAGTAATACGAGCAAACTTACGCTTACCTACTTGGTAAACGGCAGTACCTGCTTCAGGCACGAATTTGCTGTCTTCAATCTTCTCGCCTTCAAGCTTAGCCGCACCTTGCTTGATCATACGCATCGCATCAGAAGTCGAGTTTACAAGACCCGCTTCTTTTAGAACGTTAGCAATTGGTAGACCCGCTTCGAATTCGAACTCAGGCATATCATCTGGCACTTGGTTTTTAGCAAAGCGGTTAACGAACTCTTGCTCTGCTGCATCAGCATCTGCTTCACTGTGGAAACGAGCAATGATCTCTTTAGCCAGAAGTACTTTAACGTCACGTGGGTTTTTACCCGCTTCAACACCAGCTTTCAGCTCTGCCACTTCTTCAAGTGGACGGAAAGACAGTAGCTCGTAGTAGCTCCACATTAGATCGTCAGAGATAGACATGATCTTACCAAACATCTCGCTTGGTGCTTCGCTGATACCGATATAGTTATGCGCAGACTTAGACATCTTCTTAACACCGTCTAGACCAACAAGTAGTGGCATCATCAGTACCGCTTGTGGTTTTTGACCTGCCGCTTTTTGCAGTTCACGACCCATTAGAAGGTTAAACTTCTGGTCAGTACCGCCAAGCTCAACGTCGCTCTCTAGTGCAACAGAGTCGTGACCTTGTAGAAGTGGGTACATGAATTCGTGGATTGCGATCGGTTGACCACCAGCGTAACGCTTTTTGAAGTCATCACGCTCAAGCATACGAGCAACAGTTTGGTTAGAAGCAAGACGAATCATGCCTTCAGCGCCAAGCTCAGATAGCCATTCAGAGTTGAAACGAATTTGCGTCTTCGCAGGATCTAGAATCTTGAATACTTGCTCTTTGTAAGTTTCAGCATTCTTCAATACGTCTTCGCGGCTTAGCGGTGGACGTGTTGAGTTTTTACCTGATGGGTCACCAACCATTGCAGTGAAATCACCGATAAGGAATGTCACTTCATGACCAAGCTCTTGGAAAGCACGAAGCTTGTTAAAGATAACCGTATGGCCTAGGTGGATATCTGGAGCTGTTGGATCGGCACCCAGCTTAATGCGTAAAGGACGACCTTCTTTTAGTTTTGCAATCAGTTCGTCTTCTGGAATCAGTTCTTCTACGCCACGTTTGATCTCGGCTAGTGCAGCTTCAATACTCGCCATTCTTGTTCACTCCCACAGATTTGGCAAAAATACATTAATTAGACATCTTACTTGAATAGCGATGTATTTTGAAACCAGTTACACTATTCCGTCGTCGATTTTCATAATATTTACAGAACGAACCGGAACATGTTGTCTATTTTTGCACGCCTTCCTATTTTGCACCGGGCTTTTATCGCATTTTTTAGTGCCATAATTTTCGTCGCGATTTTCTTACTCCCCGATGTCAACAGTTTGCGTGACGATTCGGGCGCTTTAGTTGTGGGAAAACATTACCCACTGACTATCAATGCCTCTGCACTTATTAGCTCAAGTGACGCTCCAACGACGGCAGTGCTCAATTGGGAGAAATACACCGTTCGCTCTGGCGAAAGCACCTCTGTTTTATTTGAACGTATTGGCCTCTCATACCGTCTGCTGATCACGCTACTCAATACCAATAATGATATTAAGAAGCAGCTGTCTAACCTAAGACCTGGTGATGTCTTGCAGTTCGGCTTTGATGAAAACAACGACCTTATTCAGTTAAAACGACAACTTAGTGCGTTTGAAAGCTTCAAGATCACTAAATCTGGCGATTCTTTCTCATCAAGTTTCGACAAAAAAGAAGTGGTATACCAATACAATTATGCCGAAGCCAACATCACCTCTAACTTCTGGAACGCTGGCGTCAGCGCAGGTTTAACCGCAAACCAAATTATGGAACTGGCCGGCATCTTCGGTTGGGATATCGACTTTGCGTTAGATATTCGTAAGAACGACAGCTTCAAAATCTTATACCAAGAGAAAGTGGTTGAAGGTGAAGTAGTTGGTCGCGGTAAGATCATGGCAGCCGTGTTCAAAAACCAAGGCGATTCATTTACCGCGGTATTGGATGATAAAAGCGGCAACTACTTCGATGAAAATGGTCGTGCGATGAAGAAGGCGTTCTTGCGCTCACCAATTGATTTTCGTCGCGTAACATCGAACTTTAACCCTACCAGGAGACACCCAGTAACCGGTAAGATTCGAGCTCACCGCGGTACTGACTACGCAGCCCCTGTTGGCACGCCTATCTGGGCAGCCGGTGACGGTATTGTTCAGAAGTCAGGTTACAACCAATTCAATGGTAACTACGTGTTCATCCGCCACAGCAACACCTACATCACCAAGTACCTGCACATGAAGCGACGTATGGTGAAAACCGGTCAGCGCGTAAAACAAGGCCAAACCATTGGTACTTTGGGCGGTACAGGCCGTGTGACTGGCCCGCACTTACATTATGAATTCTTGGTTAATGGCGTACATAAAAATGCGCGTACCGTGAAATTGCCTCAATCCAAGTCGTTAACTGGTAAAGCAAAAGCAACCTTTATTGCCAACTCAGAGATTCGATTAAGAAACCTTGAGCGATACGGTCAGTTACTAGCGACTAACTAGGCGTTTGTAGCTTCACTGCAAAATAGAAAAATGCAAAGAGCGCCCATCAAGGCGCTCTTTTTTATGCTCACATACCACAACTAGCTACTGTTTTTCAGGTTTGTTGTTCCGTCCAAGCATTAACAAACAAGGGGTTAATACTAAAGTCAGCACCGTGGCAAACGCCAAACCACCAGCAATAGCGGTCGCAAGCTGTGACCACCATTGTGTACTTGGCGCGCCAAACTCTATCTTTTGATTAATCAGGTCGATGTTCATCTCTAACACCATCGGCATTAAACCTAAGATAGTCGTAACCGTCGTGAGCATTACTGGCCTTAAACGCTGAACACCGGTTCTTAGAATCGCATCTCGCTTGTCCAAGCCTCTTTTGATGAGCTGATTATAAGTATCAATCAACACGATGTTGTTGTTCACGACTATGCCGGCGAGCGCTATTACCCCAATTCCCGACATCACAATGCCAAACGGACGTTGGAAGATCAGTAAGCCAACGAACACGCCAACGGTCGAAAACAATACAGCACTCAGAATCAAAAACGCTTGATAGAAGCTATTGAACTGAGTAATCAGAATCAAAGCCATTACCGCCAAAGCAACCAAGAAAGCACTTTGTAAAAAGGCTGACGAGTTTTCTTGTTCTTCGTTTTGACCACGGATGCGAAATTCCACGCTACTCGGCAGCCCTAGCTCACTCAATGCTTGTTCGATCTTTGGTAGTTCGAGCGCAAGGTTATACCCTTCTTCCATATCCGCCATGATGTTCACCACACGCTTGCCATCAAGGCGTTTAATGGTGTCTTGCTTATGGTCGGGAACGATCTGAGCGAAATTAGTAATAGGTACTAAACCTGCTGGCGTTTTCACCCTAAGCTGGTCGAAGCGCCCGATATCACGCTTATCATTAGGGTAGCGCACCAAGATATCGACCTCTTCTGAAGAGTCATCGGGCAGATAATCACCAATCTTGAGACCATTAGTCACGAATTGAACGGTATTACCCACTAAGGTCGCATCAGCTGCAAAGCGCGCAGCATCGTCGCGGCGAATATCCACCTTCCAATCGATGCCATCTTTACTCGCAGTATCGCTGATATTGGTCAGTGCTTGATTGCCATCAGCCCAACCTCTCACAATTTTTGCAGCCTGATTGAGCTGCTCTGGAGTTCTTGCCGACAGCTCAATCACTAAGTCATTTTCAACCGGAGGCCCAGCATCAGGGAACTTATATTCAATCTCAACACCAGCGTATTGATCGGTTTGTACCTTCAACTCATCAATAATCGCCTTAACGCTGCGTCGATATTGCCAGTCAACAGGCGTAATTGAGATCAAACCAATCTGGTCGTCACCACCAGTACGCGTGTAAACGGTATCGAGCTCATCATGATTGAGCATCATCAGTTCAATATCACGCATGATGTCATCCTTTTCTTGGATAGACAGATCCCCATGCGAGCGAACTTTGACATTAAAGAATGGCGGATCAACTTCTGGGAAGAACTCTGCACCTAGACCCGCTTTTGAATAAGTAAAACCAACTGCAACCGCGAGCAGTATCGCACTGAACAAAATCTTAAAGGGGTGTTTAATCGCTAAAGAAAGCGTGTGGTAGTAAGCCTTGGTTAAACCAGTAGCCTGTGAAAAGTCACCATTATGCAGTGCGACCATTCGAGCTTGGCTTTTAGACGATACGTATTGAGGTTTGCCAATCAAACCGCCCAGCACGGGCACAAACAACAACGCCATGATCAATGATGCAGTTAAAGTCGCGATCAGAGTTAGTGGTAAGAACTTCATAAATTCGCCCGTCACATCAGGCCAAAACAGTAACGGAGCAAATGCAGCCAAGGTTGTAGCCGTTGATGCCGTTATTGGCCACGCCATCCGTTTCGCTGCATCTCGGTAAGCGGCTTTACGCCCTTCACCTTCTTGCATTCGCCTGTCGGCAAACTCGGTAACAACAATTGCGCCATCGACCAACATACCAACCGCCATGATCAACGAGAACAGCACCACGATGTTGACGGTTAGACCAAACACAGACAACACCAACAATCCCGTGAGGAACGATCCAGGAATTGAAATTCCGACCAATAGCGCGGTTCGAACACCAAGAATCGCGATGATAACGATCACCACCAAAATAATGGCGGATAGAATATTATTTTGAAGATCGTTAAGCATGATCTTCACATCTTTAGATTCATCCCAGGTGTATTTGACCAACAGGTTATTTGGCCATTCCGCTTGCTGCTGAGCGCCTGCCATTACTGCTTTGACTAGCTCAACGGTTTCAATGATGTTTTCGCCTGCACGCTTCTTGATATCCAACACCACCGCAGATTTGCCATCTAAACGAGCAAAGCTTTCAGGATCTCGAAACGCTCGACGAACCGTGGCGACATCGCCAAAAGTGACCACCTGCTTGCCATCCACTTTAATAGGCAACTCAAGCACGTCTTTTAAGGAGTTAAATACCGAAGGGACTTTGACAGAAAAACGTCCGTAGCCAGTATCAACAAAACCTGCGGCCACCACTCGGTTATTCAAAGCAATCAGATTATAGATGTCCGCTTGATCTAGGCTGTAACTCTCCATCAATAATGGATCAACGATGATTTCTACTATGTCATCGCGATCGCCTGCAATGTCGACTTCAAGGATCTGACGATAGCTTTCGAGTTTATCTCCGAGCTCTCGAGCGATTTGTACTATGGTGCGCTCAGGCACGGTACCAAACAGAACCACTGACAACACAGGCTGCTCAGAAGCGAGGGTAACTTCATTGACAGTCGGCTCATCGCTATCTTCTGGCAATTTGGGCTTAGCCAGATCAACCGCGTCACGAACATCAGCCATCGCTTTAGTAAGATCGACGCCAACATTAAACTCTAACACCACAGAGGCGTGCCCTTCTGCTGCGGTTGCTGTCATCTCTTTTACGCCTTCGATTGACCTAAGCTCTTGCTCAATAGGTCGAACCAATAAACGTTCTGCATCGGTTGGCGAGATCCCTTGGTGCCCGACTGAAACGTAGATAATTGGAATGGTGATATCTGGGCTCGATTCTTTGGGTATCGTGATATAGGTAATCACACCTGCGACTAAGATGAGCGCCAAAAGGGAGAGCATTGTTCGAGCACGAGACAAGGCTGCATCAATAATTGAATACATCGGCTATCTCCTACTCTGCAGTTACGTTAGAGAGTCCAGCGCCTTGCTCAACAGCAATCACCGAATCACCATCACGAACAAAACCTTGCCCTACCGTGATGATATCGACACGCTGACCTAACCCCGTGAGCCACACGCCATCTTGCTCGGCCTTTACTAGCTGAATGCCTACAAACTTCACCGTTGGTGAGTCACTAGCAGAAACCAAGGTTTTGACCCCGAGGTTACCCGCCTCATCCAATGCCAGCATCGCCGGTGTTATCTTGATTGCGTCTCTAGTTTCTAGATTGAGTTTTACTTCGGCACTGACACCTGCAGGTAATAGGCCTTTGGAGTTATCGATTTCAATCTCGATTGGAAAAGTATTGGTAGAAGCAGAAGAGATTCGAGAAACATAACGCAGACGACCTTCCGCTTCTTCTCTTCCCAGCAAGCGGACCAAGGCGGACTGATTAACTAACAAATGCTGGATATGACGTTCACTGACATCGGCTTCGATGACCAGAGGATCGAGGTCAATCACGCCCGCAACAGGATCGCCAACCCCAACAAAGTCACCAAGCTCAACCATTAAGTCTTGAACCACACCCGAAAAGGGCGAAGTAATGACAGTATTCTTTAAAGCCAATTCCGCGTTGCGCATCATGGCTTTTGCTTCTGTTAATGAGGCCTCTGCTGTGGTGTAGGCGATTTCGCCTTGCAGTCCTCTTTTCTTCAGTGACTGCGCCGCTTTAAACTCTTTCTGCTTCAAGCGATATAAAGCCGAGGCTCGCTCTAGTTGAATCTCTAAATCACCCTTATCTATCTGGGCAATGGCTTGTCCAGCTTTAACCATATCCCCCTTAACAACGTTCAATCTGACAATCTTGCCCGCGACTTCTGCACCTAGACGAGCATGCCGATCGGGCGCCGTTCTTCCATAAAGATCAATCGTTTTAAAGGTCGGTGATGAGGTAAATGTTTGAAAGGAAATCTTAGCCAACGGAATTTCTGTCGCCTTTTTTTCAGGTGACTCTTCTGCTTGCCCTACGCCGAAACCAAGCCAGATCGACAACAACACGACTAGAGTCAGAGAAACCAGCCACGGCTGCTTCAATTTCTGAAAAAGTGGTGAGTTAGAAAATAGAGTGGGCATAACAAATCCTTTTGTCCGATGTAATTCAGGCGCGCTAATTGGCTTAATAGCGTGATGTGCAACTTCCTTATGCACAAAGGTAACCTTAACAAACCAATCCTCAACGAAATTGGACGCTATCGACAGTTTAAAAAATATGCCGTGTACTAAAAATGAGAGGAATGCTTTGAAAAGTAATAAGTTACTAAGTAAAAACAAAAACGCCGAACATAAGTTCGGCGTTTGAAATGTATCTAATACAGCTTTGAGCTCAAGCTATTTTCAACTCATGCTATACGCTGAATGATGCGCCACAACCACATGTTGTTGTAGCGTTCGGGTTGTTCACAAAGAAGCGTGCACCTTCTAGGCCTTCAGTGTAATCAACCATGCCGCCCATTAGGTATTGTAGGCTCATTGGATCAACAACCAGCGTTACACCGCTGTTTACAATTGTAGTGTCGCCATCATTTACTTTTTCATCAAATGTGAAGCCGTATTGGAAACCGCTACAACCACCACCTGTAATGTATACACGCAGTTTTAGTTCTGGGTTTTCTTCTTCAGCAATTAGCGTTTGTACGCGGGTAGCTGCTGCATCAGAAAAAGACAATGGGATATTTACTTCGCTCACGACAACCTCTCTTACCTGTGTCAAAAACAACATGATACAAATCTAATTCGAGACCATAGTTGTTGAGTATTTTCTTATATTCCGGTGATTATCTAATACCTGACTGAAACGTTCAAGTATTCACCACAGGATCGGTCCTTTTACTGCTGTAAACTCACCAATATCTAACAATTAAAACGTGTAACCACACAAAACAACCAGATTCGGGTGATTATCTGGGCGAAAGCATTCCTAGTTGGATTAGGGATAGGTACAATGCGTGCCAATTGGTCCGACAGTCAAAAGAGGATATATCAATGACCAAATCAGCAGAGCTGTACGAAAAAGCACAGCAAACTATTCCTGGTGGCGTAAACTCTCCAGTTCGTGCATTCAATGGCGTAGGTGGTTCTCCAATCTTCGTTGAACGCGCTGATGGCCCACTTATTTTTGATGCTGATGGTAAAGCGTATATCGATTACGTTGGCTCTTGGGGGCCAATGATCCTTGGTCACAACCACGCTGTTATTCGTGATGCTGTGATTGCAGCAGCTCAACGCGGCCTTAGCTTCGGTGCTCCAACCGAAACTGAAATCAAAATGGCTGAACTGGTATCTGAGATGGTTCCATCAATGGAACAGCTACGTATGGTGAGCTCAGGTACAGAAGCAACAATGAGCGCGATTCGTCTAGCTCGTGGCTTCACTGGTCGTGACAAAATTCTTAAGTTTGAAGGCTGCTACCACGGCCACGCAGACAGCCTACTTGTAAAAGCTGGTTCTGGCGCACTGACTTTAGGTCAACCAAGCTCTCCAGGCGTACCGGCTGATTTTGCGAAACTAACGCTAACAGCAACCTTCAACAATCTAGATTCAGTACGTGAAATCTTCGCAGCAAACAAAGGCGAGATCGCTTGTATCATCGTTGAGCCAGTAGCGGGTAACATGAACTGTATCCCTCCTGTAGAAGGCTTCCACGAAGGTCTACGTGAAATCTGTGATCAAGAAGGTGCATTGCTAATCTTTGATGAAGTAATGACAGGTTTCCGCGTTGCTGAAGGTTGTGCTCAGGCTTACTACAACATCAAGCCAGACCTAACGTGTCTTGGTAAAGTGATTGGCGGCGGCATGCCTGTCGGTGCTTTCGGTGGTCGTAAAGACGTGATGCAATACATCGCACCAACTGGCCCTGTTTACCAAGCGGGTACGCTTTCAGGTAACCCTGTTGCAATGGCTGCTGGCTACGCATGTTTGAACCTTCTACGAGAAGAAGGCAACGAAAAGCGTCTAGCTTCAAAAACTAAGCAGTTGGCAAAAGGCTTCAAGCAACTTGCTGACAAGCACGGCATCCCGATGCTAGTTCATCAAGTTGGCGGTATGTTTGGTTTCTTCTTCACTGACCAAGAAACTGTGACGTGCTACGAAGATGTAACTAAGTGTGATGTAGAACGCTTCAAGCGCTTCTTCCACCTAATGTTAGATCACGGTGTTTACCTTGCACCTTCAGCATTCGAAGCAAGCTTTACTTCTCTTGCTCATGGTTCAAAAGAACTTGATGCAACACTAGAAGCTGCTGACCGCTCTCTTGCGATCATTGCTGCTGAAAGCAAATAATCGAAAGCACTTTATAAGTCGCTAACCGATTGAATTTAGGGCTACATTAAATGCAGCCCTTTTTTATATATCGCGCTCACCAGCCACAAATATGACAGCTTATTTAGCCGTCGACTAAGGCTAAAGCTGAACCAAAAGCATTAACGTTCCCAGAAAAGGAAAACCAACAACATCAAGGTACCAAGGAACATTCTGAACCAAGGGATCTCTTTTTTTGTTTGCTGTTCTTCGTCTTGGCATTTCTTATCTTTATTACAGCATCCCATTATCAAAACTCCTCATTGCTAACTCTCTGTTTTGCAGCCATTATAAACTCAGAACGCAAATATAGAGACCATTACCGTGTCAGAAAAACTCAAAATCAATTCCAGCCACTGGGTGATCATCATTGCCCTACTCGCGGCGGCTTATGCTTGTTACTTGCTTATCGAGCCATACGTTAACTCTATCGTGATGGCCTTTATCATTTCACTATTGATGTTCCCAATCCATGAGTGGCTTGAAAAAAAGCTCCCGAATAAAGAAAACATCGTCTCTCTGCTGTCTTGTATCATACTGACCTTCATTATTGTTATCCCTTTATTGGCAGTATTCGCAGCAATTGTTCAGCAAGGTTCTCTGTTCTCTCAGAATACTTACCAATGGGTGACCCACGGTGGCATTCAGACTCTGTTTGCTCATCCGTTAGTGGTCAAAGCGCTGTCATTTGTGAATAACTACCTGCCTTTCGACAACATTGAGCCCCAAGCCATCGCACAAAAAGTCGGTGAGTTTGCGACCAGCTTTGGTTCTAAGCTAGTTGGTATCAGTGCCAAAATCTTAGGTGACGCAACCAATTTCTTGATGGATTTCTTCTTGATGCTGTTCGTTTTGTTCTTCTTATTAAGAGATCATGACAAAATCATCAGTGTGGTTCGTCATATTCTGCCGCTGTCTCGTAGCCAAGAAGACAAACTTCTAACAGAGATAGAACAAGTATCTAAATCAGCAGTAATGGGCTCATTCTTAACCGCAATAGCGCAAGGTTTTGCCGGCGGTTTAGGTATGTGGATTGCCGGTTTCCCAGGTCTATTTTGGGGTACTATGATGGGCTTTGCCTCTTTCATCCCAGTTGTGGGTACCGCATTAATCTGGATTCCAGCAGCAACCTACTTGTTCCTAACTGGTGATACCACGTGGGCGATTTTCCTAACGGTTTACTGTGTAGCGATTGTTGGTTCAATTGATAACCTTCTGCGTCCGCTGCTAATGCAAGGCAGTGCAGGCATGAATACCCTGATGATCTTCTTCTCACTATTGGGTGGTATTCAACTGTTTGGCCTAATTGGTCTTATCTACGGACCATTGATTTTTGCGATTACCATTGTCCTATTCAACATCTACGATGAAGAGTTTAAGGACTTTTTAAACCAGCAAGACAAGAGTTAACGAACTTGACGTCAACTTGATTGGCGAACCCGTATTAAACACTTCAAGCTTTGGGCGGATTATGCGAAAATCCGCCCTCATTTTTTGCTAACGATTCAACAGAGTGTCCTATGTCAGCTTATATTGCACCAAGCCAGATTGCTCAACGCCAACTCGCCTACTTTGAAGGCAAACATGTTTTAGTTGCCGGTGAGGCAGAAGACTTGTTCCCTGTTGAGTTAGCGAAGCATTGTGAATCTGTCTCTGTGTTTACTTCTAATTACAGCTACTACCGTCAATTAGAAGGCTACAACACCATCCAACGTTTTTATGGTGCGGAGTTTACCGAAGAGACTAAAGCCGACTTAGTGATGTTGTACTGGCCAAAAGCCAAAGCGGAAGCGGAATTTTTGTTGGCGATGCTATTTGCCAAGCTAGGCAAAGATACCGAGATCGTCGTGGTTGGTGAAAACCGTTCAGGCGTGAAAAGCATCGAGAAGATGTTTGCTCCTTACGGCAAAGTTGTTAAATACGATTCAGCGCGTCGTTGCTCTTTCTACTGGGGTCAATGCTTCGAGCAACCACAAGCGTTCAACCTGCAAGACTGGTTTAAGACCTACACGGTTAACATTGGTGAGCAATCACTTACGGTAAAAAGCCTTCCTGGCGTCTTCAGTCACGGTCAATTCGATGTCGGTAGCCAACTTCTGTTGGATACTCTGCCAAAACTAAAAGGCAAGGTACTGGATTTTGGCTGTGGTGCAGGCGTATTGGGCGCGGTGATGGCATCTCGTAACCCAGATATCGAGCTAGAAATGTGCGACATCAGTGCATTTGCCGTGGCATCAAGCCAAGCAACGCTAGAAGCGAATGGTTTAACGGGTAAAGTCTTCGCATCCGATGTCTATTCTGATACTGCAGAAGACTATCAGTTCATCATCAGTAACCCACCATTCCATTCAGGTTTAGACACTAGCTACAGCGCGACTGAGACCTTACTTTCTCAGGCTCCTAAGCATTTGAAGCGTTCTGGTGAGATGATTATTGTTGCGAATAGTTTCTTAAAATACATTCCAATTATTGAACAAGCGTTTGGAAAATGCGCGACTCTAAATAAGACCACTAAATTCGCGATCTATCACGCAAACAAATAACCTCTCTAGTACAGCGCAGGGTCATTATCTGCGCTGTCTGTTCATATTTTTGTCAAAACTCTATAAAAATGAGCTTTTGCACACGCTTTAAATACCACTTACTTGTCAAAGTAAAAAAACTCGTTAATTTCGTTAAATTGGAACCCGTTAATTCTATTCTCTGTACTTGTTTTCGCCCCTTTTAGCAGTACATCAAAGGAAAGTAGTACCCAATTTATGTTTAGATTCTATCGTAAGCAGAAGTTTAAGCGCCTTCAAAATACCCTAATGCTGGCATTTCTTGTCCTCAGTATTACCCCTGTGACACTTATCGCGATATTTTTCCTCCAATCGCACAGTCAGGATCTCCAGGAACAAAGCACCTCACACCTTGTTTCGGTTCGTGATACTAAGCAGCAGCAAATTGTCGATTACCTACAAGCTCAAGAATCCCAAGTGATGGGCTTTGTTCGCTCAGAATTGGCCAATGCCAGTGGCGGGCGATTTTATGGTTTGATCAATGCATTTCAACGATTGGGGTTAGATATTGACGAGGCACGCAGTAATGCACAGCAGCGCTATATTCAAGGCTCTGGCGATCAAATCAAAACGTCGATCCTCCCTGAATCCAGCAGCTTTATTGGCAGCGAGCGTTATCGCCTGCTCCACAAGCGCTACCATAATGCTTACCTAGAACTGCTTAAACGCTCTGATTTTGACGATATTCTCTTAGTTGATATCAACGGTAACGTCGCTTATTCCGTCTTTAAAAATGACGATTACGGCACCAATCTGCTGACAGGAAAATACAAGGACTCCAACCTAGGTATTACCTTTCAACGACTAGCCAAAGACGTAACCGACCGACGCAAATCTAACGAAGATTACACGCCGGTTATCGTTTCTGACTTTAAAGACGAGAATGGCAAACAGACCGCATGGCTAGGCGCACCTATCGTTCAACAAGGCTACCTACACAGTTACGCGATGTTTAGGCTACCAATCAACGGCATTACTAAGTTGATTGCGGATCTCAACAAGAGTTCGAATATTCAAACGCTGCTTGTAGGTGATGATCACCTGCCGCGTAGCCTTGCTCATTCACAAGAATCTATCAACTTGAGCCTAGATGTTGTCGATAAAGCATTGGCTGGCGAAACAGCGGTTGGCACCTTCGACAACACCCTAGATCAAGCGATCATCGCGGCATATACGCCAATTGAGCTGAAATACGCAACATGGGCTCTTGTCGTAGAGCTGCCAGAGAAAGAGGCGTTTGCCCGTATTCATCAGTTAGAAAAGATCTTCGTGATCGTGATGCTAACGGCGATCATTCTGGTAGTCGTTGCATCGCACTATCTGTCTAACTTCATCACATCCCCACTGCTTAAACTGACGTGGGCTGCCGAAAAAGTATCGGCGGGTGATCTCGATGAAACCATGATCAATACCGAGCGCAAAGATGAGATAGGCCGACTCGCGGTGAGCTTCGAAAGAATGCAGCGATCTATTCGTGAAAAAATGCAGCTCATCAAAAGCCAAAACGATGAGCTTGAGGACAACCTTAAGACCATTCAAAAGCAAAACGAAGAGTTACAACTGGCAAATAAACTCAAAGATGAGTTCTTAGCGACTACTTCACATGAATTGAGAACACCACTGCATGGCATGGTGGGTATCGCTGAAGCGTTGATATCTGGAGCTAACGGCCCTATTCCTGCTAATCAGAAATATCAGTTGGATATCATCATCAATAGCGGTCAGAGATTGGCGACCTTGGTTGATGATCTGCTTGATTATCACAAGATGCGCTATGGCAGCTTAGATATTAAGAAATCAGCCGTTGATTTGTCGGCAGCCACCAGCTTGGTCCTAGAGTTGTCTCATCACCTATTGGGCAATAAGCCAATCCGTATTATTAACCAAGTCCCAAGTGATTTAGGTCTGGTTTCATCGGATCCTCAACGACTTGAGCAAGTGATGTATAACTTGGTCGGCAATGCCATCAAGTACACCTCAGAAGGTAAAATTGTTATCTCTGCCAGCGTTATCGATGACAACATTCGTGTACAAGTTGTCGATACTGGCCAAGGTATACCGGCCGAGTACCTTGAGCACATCTTTGAGCCATTGATTCAAGCAGGCCAAGATGCGAGTAACTACCGCCAAGGTGCAGGGCTTGGATTATCGATCAGTCGTCAGTTGATCGAGCTAATGGGCGGTTCACTGTACGTTAGTAGCCAACCAATGCTCGGCACTACGTTTAGCTTTACCCTGCCCCTAGCTACTCAAGATGAGTTAGACTGTTACAACGAATCAGGTCACTACTCGCACTTCCAAGCGCCTGATTTAATTGATAACAGCCAACAAGAAAATAGTGTTATCAGTGAAAACCCAGATGGCCCGTTATTGGTTATCGCCGATGATGAGCCGGTTAACCTGCGAGTATTAGACAGCTTCTTGAAGTTAGAAGGTTATCGAGTACGTACTGCATGTGATGGCCCTGAAACCATTGAACTGATTGAGAAAGAGAAGCCAGAGCTGCTTCTACTCGACATCATGATGCCAGGAATGAGCGGCTATCAGGTTTGTGAAGCACTGCGTAAGCAATACGATCATGCTCAGTTGCCAATCATCATGCTAACGGCACTCAACCAAGCAGAAGACCGTGTTCGAGGTTTCGAAGCTGGCGCCAATGACTACTTGTCTAAACCGTTCAACAAACAAGAACTAGCGGCTCGAATTACAGCACATCTATCAGCAAGCAAAGCTGAACAGAGACGCCTTGAAAACGACCAACTGCAACTCGAGCTCAAACATAGAGCGATGGTTGAGGCTAACTTGTTAGAAACTCAAGGCCGCTTATTAGAGCAACTAGAATCGGCACCTGAAGCCATCATCTGTATTCGTGACGACCAACGTATTCGCTTTGCTAACGAAGCTGCGGCGAAGCTATTCAGACGCGGACAAGAACAACTTAAACGCTCAATGGTCGACGAGATCATTGCGCCTAAATACCTTAAGGTAGAACAAGCCCACTACTGCGGTGATATTGATATCTATATAGACGATACACGTCAGCGCATACCAAGTGACATCCTTAAGCTGCCTGAAGGCTCAGGGCTCGACACCATGTATATCTTCAATGTAGGTGGTGGTGTTAACTCAAACCGAATCAATAACCTTGAAACGGCGGTTGAGGCTCTCTCTAGTTATGCCTTTGAAGGCGACAAAGATAAGTTACAGCAGCTGAAAGAGCTTGGCGGAGAATTTACTCGTCTTGCTGACAAGGCAACCGGTGAAGGTAAAAACAAGCAAGAGTTAATGCGTGAGGTACTGGTCGATGCGATGACGAATGCCATCATCTACTGGGAATCGGTGACTGGTGAAACCAAGTTTGCTTTCGCCGAGAAGAGTGGCTTGTGGCGCGTCTACTTAGACCGCAGTACGCTGCAAACTCGAACGCTAGACAAATACCTACGCGTAGAAACCCTACCGAAAACGCCTCGCTGGCGAACGGTACTGAGCTCAATCGAATTCATTCTGGAACACTGCAAAGAACAGACGCCAGAAAGAACCCATATTGAGATGCTGAGGGATAAACTTCAGAAACTACTGACCAGTTAAACCCTGAACCAACATCACGATACTTTGAATAATGGAGCCCACCTAGCGTGGGCTTTTTTGTACGCCTAATAATCACAAAAAGTAGAATCCCAACGCTTGCAACGCACTTTTTTTACGCCTTTAAACAAGGGGAAATTCACGCTAATTACTCACAGTGCGTGCTGGTAACCGTCAGTACTTTTCGTTCTATTCTCAATCATATCTGACCGTTATCTGACTCTTTGTTGCAGTTTGAGAAGCGAGTCACAACAGAACGGCAGATTTAATTTTCTAGGGAAATTTAACGTAAAACTGGCAAGTGACCGAGATCTACAATTATACCAACGTAGGGTAAGGCATTATAATAAAAAGCCTTTAAAGTTAGTGGCCACTTACAACCTGCAAGAACCTCAAAACCAAATGCGAGTCACATCACTTTAACAATTGCGTACGAAAAACCACCAAAGCAACCTATTTTGACGTTAATGACGTGGGGTTGTGTGTTTTTAACGTTTTTGACGGGAAACGAGTTTGATTAATTCATCGATAAGGTGTTTTCTTACTCCTGCCAAAGGCCTACAGGCCACTCTTACCACTTCTCAGAATCAACGATGAATCTGGAGCAACGAAGAAGAGGTAGGCCTTTAACCAGAGTGTGTATCTACTAAACAATTTAGCGACAGATAACATTCAATCCATTAGTGAAATGAAAGCAAATAGTAAGGAACAGCTATGCTTGCCAATATAAAAAAAACAGCAATAGCAACAGCAATTATTGCAACTGCTACAACAGGTTTTGCATCAGTAGCAACCGCTGCAGAACGCAGTGAACTGACCGTTCACCCGAAAGAGTACACTACATTCGTACGTAACTTTAACCCGTACCTTGGTGCTACTAACCTACATACTACAACTGACTTCATGTATGAGCCGCTAGTAGTATTTAACGAAATGCACGGTAACACTCCAGTGTTCCGTCTAGCTGAAAACTTCAAGATGTCAGATGATCTGATGAGCGTTGTTTTCGACATTCGTAAGGGTGTTAAATGGTCAGACGGAGAAACTTTCTCTGCTGATGATGTTGTTTTTTCTTTCAACCTTGTAAAAGAGAAGCCAGAGCTTGACCAATCTGGTATCAACTCTTGGGTAACTTCTGTAGAAAAACTGAACGACAACCAAGTTAAGTTCACACTAACAGAAGCAAACTCAAACGTACCTTACGAGATTGCTAAAGTACCTGTAGTACCTAAGCACATCTGGAAAGACGTTAAAGATCCATCAACGTTTACCAATGAGAACCCGGTAGGTTCTGGTCCATTTACAGAAATCGATACGTTTACAGCGCAGCTATACATCCAGTGTGCAAACCCGAACTACTGGGATGCAGACAACCTAGATGTTGACTGTCTACGTGTTCCACAAATTGCGAACAACGACCAATTCCTAGGTAAAGTTGTAAACAGTGAAATGGACTGGACGTCTTCTTTCGTTCCAGATATCGATCGTACATACGCAGCAGCTAGCCCTAAACACCACTACTGGTACCCGCCAGCAGGTACACAGGCATTCATCGTTAACTTCAAGCACCCTGATGCTGCGAAGCATGAAGCATTGAGCAACGTTGACTTCCGTCGTGCTTTCTCTATGGCTCTTGACCGTCAAACTATCATCGACATCGCATTCTACGGTGGCGGTACTGTAAACGATTTCGCATCGGGTCTTGGCTACGCGTTTGAAGCTTGGTCTGATGAAAAAACTCATGACAAGTACAAAGGCTTCAACACTTACAACGCTGAAGGCGCGAAGAAGCTTCTTGCTGACGCTGGCTTCAAAGATGTAAACAAAGATGGTTTTGTTGACACTCCATCAGGCAAGTCTTTCGAACTAATGATTCAATCGCCAAACGGCTGGACTGACTTCAACAACACAGTTCAACTAGCGGTAGAACAGCTAAACGAAATCGGTATTAAAGCAAAAGCTCGTACACCTGACTTCTCTGTTTACAACCAAGCAATGCTTGAAGGTACATACGACGTAGCATACACAAACTACTTCCACGGTGCGGATCCATACACGTACTGGAACAGTGCTTACAACTCATCACTACAATCTGGTGATGGTATGCCTCGTTTCGCAATGCACTTCTACAAAAACGACAAGCTAGATGGTCTTCTAAACAGCTTCTACAAAACAGCTGATAAGAACGAGCAGCTAGACATTGCACACGGTATCCAACAAATCATCGCTGCAGACCAAGTGACAATCCCTGTGATGTCTGGTGCTTACATGTACCAATACAACACAACTCGCTTCACTGGTTGGTGGAACGAAGAAAATCCAAAAGGCCGTCCAAACATTTGGGCTGGTATTCCAGAGCGTCTACTTCATGTACTGGACCTAAAACCAGTTAAATAAGTAATCGTTCAATCCTTGCGGCGTAACCTCTTACGCCGCTTATAAAAATCCCCACACTCTCAATTGAAAGTATGGCGCTAGTCGTCAGGGGGTTTTTCGTTCCAAATTTCGCTAGGAGCGACCTGAATCCAGAAACAGGGAAACAATCTGGGTGAGTAAGGTGTGAGTTATGGGTTATTTTTTAAGACGTTTGTCATTTTATTTTGTCGCGCTATTAGTTGCTGCGACGTTAAACTTTATTATTCCAAGAGCAATGCCTGGTGACCCAGTTACCATGATGTTTGCGAACGCTTCTGTACAAGTTACTCCAGAGCGTATTGCTGCAATGAAAGAACTATTAGGCTTCGTTGATGGTGGCTACTTAGTTCAATACGTGGCGTACATGAAGAACATTCTTAGCTGGGAACTTGGTACATCAATTCAATTCTACCCACTTTCTGTAAACACACTGTTGGGTGGAGCATTCGGTTGGTCGCTTTTCTTAGCCGGCACCGCAGTTATTCTTTCTTTCTCGATTGGTTCAATCCTAGGTATTTTCGCAGCGTGGAAACGCGGCAGTAAGTACGATGCCTTCGTAACGCCAGGTATGCTGATTCTACAAGCCGTTCCTCAAGTTGTTATCGCGATGATTGCACTATTTACCTTTGCAATTGGCTTGAAGTGGTTCCCAACAGGGTATGCCTACACCGCTGGTACTATACCTGATTGGACAAGCTGGGCATTCATTAAAGATGTCGCTTACCACGCCTTCTTACCACTGTTCTGTGCTTCTGTTGTTCAAATTGGTGGCTTCCTAGTAAACATGCGTAACAACATGATCAACCTATTAGCCGAAGACTACATCACCATGGCGAAAGGCAAAGGCCTGAGCGAAAACCGAGTGGTATTCAACTACGCAGCTCGTAACGCGATGCTACCTAGTGTGACAGCCCTGTCAATGTCGCTAGGTATGGCAATCGGCGGTCAGTTAATTATCGAAATCATCTTTAACTACCCAGGTCTTGGCAGCGTACTTTTCAACGCAATTAACGCTCGTGACTACCAAGTACTGCAAGGTCAGCTGCTTATCATGACGCTATTCATGCTGTTCTTTAACCTAGTTGCAGACATGCTTTACGTTGTTCTTGACCCTCGTCTTCGTAAGGGTGGTAAATAATCATGAAAGACTTTTTAAAACTCATTTGGCGTAACCCGATGGCCCTAACAGGCGTCATCATCCTAAGTATTTTTATTCTTGGCGCGATTGCAGCTCCATTAATCACCAAACATGTACCAGACAAGCGTACAGGTAACCCACACGAATATCCTGGTTTCGTGGTGAAGTCTGCACAAACTAACCCTGATGGCTGGGTTGCTCAAAATCTAGCAGACGACCGTCGTACATTGATCATGTCTAAAAAGGCAGACCACGTACTAGGTACAACTCGTATGGGTCGTGACGTTTGGTCTCAAGTGGTATACGGCGCACGCGTATCTCTTGCTGTAGGTTTTGGTGCGGGTCTAACCGTATGTTTACTCGCAACTGTTATTGGTGTTTCTGCAGGTTACTTCGGTGGCCGTGTCGATGACGTTCTAACAGCCGCAATGAACATCATGCTGGTAATCCCTCAATACCCATTACTGTTCGTAGTAGCAGCCTTTATCGGTGAGGCAGGGCCACTCACCATAACCTTGGTTATCGGCTTTATGTCTTGGGCTTGGGGTGCCCGTGTTGTTCGCTCCCAAACCTTAGCACTGCGTGAAAAAGAGTTTGTAAAAGCCGCTGAAGTTTTGGGTGAATCTTCATTCCGCATCATCTTCGTAGAGATTCTGCCAAACCTTATCTCTATCGTTGGCGCAAGCTTCATCGGTTCGGTGATGTACGCAATCATGATGGAAGCAACCATCTCGTTCCTAGGTCTTGGTGACCCGAACACAATCAGCTGGGGCATCATGCTTTACAACGTTCAAACCTCTTCATCAATGCTGATTGGCGCTTGGTGGGAACTGCTGGCTCCTTGTATCGCACTGACACTACTTGTAACTGGCCTTGCTCTACTTAACTTCGCGGTCGATGAAATTGCTAACCCGCAACTGCGTTCTCACAAAGGCATGAAGCGTTGGAAGAAACTAGCAGCTCAAGACAAAGAAGAGCGTGAACCAGAACTACCACCACAAAATGCACTTTGGAGCGGAGATAAATAATCATGTCTGAACCACTAATTTCTATCCGCAACTTATGCGTGGATTACATCACAGAGTCTGGCGATGTTCGTGCGTGTAACAACGTAAGTTTCGACATCGCTCCAGGTGAAGTCTTCGGCCTAGCTGGTGAATCTGGCTGTGGTAAATCAACGGTCGCTTTCTCTCTTATGCGTCTTCATAAGCCGCCCGCTTACATCAGTGGTGGTGAGGTTATCTTCAACGGTGAGAACATCCTTGAATACAGTGATGACCGTATGCAGTCGTTCCGTTGGAGCGAGATGTCGATGGTATTTCAGAGCGCGATGAACGCACTCAACCCAGTACTACCGATGGAAGAGCAGTTCTGTGACGTAATCATGCGTCACACCAACATGACTCGTGAGCAAGCTAAACAACGTGCTGAAGGTCTACTTGAAATCGTAGATATTCACCCGAGCCGATTGAGTGATTACCCTCACCAATTCTCTGGCGGCATGCGTCAGCGCTTAGTTATCGCTATCGCGTTAGCACTGAATCCAAAGCTGATCATTATGGATGAGCCGACAACCGCACTTGATGTGGTTGTGCAACGCGAAATCCTACAAAAGATCTATGCACTGAAAGAAGAGTTTGGCTTCTCGATTCTGTTCATCACCCATGACTTGTCATTGATGGTCGAGTTCTCTGACCGCATCGGCATCATGTACTCAGGTGAGCTAATCGAAGTAGCTAACTCTCAAGATATTCTAGAAAACCCTTACCACCCTTACACCAAAGGGTTGGGAAGTTCTTTCCCTCCACTGACAGGGCCAAAGACAAAGTTAGCAGGTATTCCGGGTAACCCTCTGAACCTGTTAGAGATCCCTGAAGGGTGTCGTTTCCAAGCTCGTTGTGACCGTGTACATGAAAAGTGTACCAAGGTGCCAACCAAGCTGCGTTCTATCGACCCGGGACATTTGTCTAACTGCCACCTGTACGGTGACCCAATAGTACAAAGGAAGCTATAGCTTGCACGCTGACTCAGCGTGAATAACGAACAAGGCGGCTCGACCGCCTAAAAACAAGCAAAGCGAATAAGGATTCTGGAGACAATTATGAGCAAAGATTTCGGTCAATTATTGGTAGAAGGCAAGAATGTCGTAAAAGACTTCCCAATAAGCAGTACCACCATTCAAACCCCAATGATGCGTGCGATTAACGACGTGTCATTCAAGATGTACAAAAGCCGTGGCCTAGCAGTGGTTGGTGAGTCTGGTTCAGGCAAATCAACAACCGCAAAAATGATCGCAAAAATGTACGCACCTTCAGGCGGCACGATCGAATACAAAGGTCGTGATATCCAAGAGATCTCAAGCAGAAAAGATCTTATGCACTACCGTGAAGGCGTGCAGATGGTATGGCAAGACCCGTTTGGTTCATTGAACCCAACGCACAATATCTTCCACCACATTGCTCGACCACTGTTGATCCACAAGAAAGTATCTCCGGGCAACAAGAAAGAGCTAGAAGAACGCGTTTACGATCTTTTAGAGCAAGTGGGCCTGATCCCACCAAAAGAGACGGCGAAGAAGTACCCTCACCAACTGTCTGGCGGCCAACGTCAACGTGTCAACCTAGCCCGCAACATCGCGGTAGGTGCCGAAGTTGTACTAGCCGATGAGCCAACTTCAATGCTTGATGTATCGATTCGTGCCGGTGTTTTGAACCTGATGGAAGAGATGAAGTTCGAGAAGCAAATGTCTCTGCTTTACATCACTCACGATATCGCAACCGCTCGTTACATCGCTGAAGACCTTTCGGTGATGTACGTGGGACACATGGTGGAATGGGGCGATACCGATGACGTGATTGCTAACCCTCAGCACCCATACACCCAATTGCTTGTTTCGGCCGTTCCAGATCCTAAGAAGTCGATCCACGAGCAACTTGCAGGCAACAAAGGTGAGATTCCTCTGTGGACACCAGTATCAGCAGGCTGCCCATTTGCAGGCCGATGTACTCACGCAATGGATAAGTGCAAAGAGCAGCTACCAGGGGTTACGCAGCTCGCTGATAACCACTTTGTGCGCTGTTACCTACACGAAAGCTAAGCAATAAAACCCAAGTTAGGGTCTTCGGACCCTAACTATTTATATCCAAAACATTCAAGTACCTAGCCAATAGAAACTAGGACTGTCGGAGAATATTGATGCTGTTATTGACCAACCATATTGGCTATGAGTCCACAGGCCCGAAGCAAGCTATCCTACAAACTAAGAAAGCTCGCCTATCAAGCACTACGGCTCTACTCGTCTGTGCTGACAACCATATGACTGTCGGAAATTTTGATGTGGTTAAACAAGGCCGCGTAGCAAATTGGCATCAAGGGCAATTCTTCACTATTGATTTCAGTTCAGTCACTGAATCTGGTCGCTACTACCTACGTTTTGACAACCTGCGTTCAGAAGTATTTGAGATTGGTAGCAACCTATTAATGAACCACACGTTTTCTGATGTGCTTCATTACTTTAAGTCACAACGCTGTGGCGGTATTTTCGACAAAAAAGATCGACAAGCACAAATTCTAGGTACCGACCGATACGTCGATGTCCACGGTGGATGGTATGACGCATCAGGTGATGTCAGTAAATATTTTAGCCACCTGTCTTATGGTAACTACCTAAACCCACAACAAATTCCGATGGTCGTTTGGAACATGCTAAAAAGCGTACGCTTGACTAGCCATAACCCAGACTTCCCGAAATTCTCCATGACTCGTCTAACGGAAGAGGCTCTGTTCGGTGCCGACTTCTTAGTGCGTATGCAAGACGCTGACGGATACTTCTATATGACGGTATTCGACAAATGGAGCAAAGATATCAACCAACGCGATATCTGCGCTTATGCGACTCAAGAAGGTCATAAATCAACGGACTTACAAGCGGGCTACCGACAAGGTGCAGGTGTTGCTATCGCAGCATTAGCCGCAGCTTCTGAGCTTGAAACCTCTGGCAGTTACTCTAGCCAAACCTATCTTGATACAGCTGCGAAAGGTTACTGGCACCTAAAAGAGAACAACCTCCAATACCTAAATGACGGTGAAGAGAACATCATCGATGAGTATTGCGCCCTACTCGCAGCCAATGAGCTGTATCGCGTAACACAAGACCAGCAATACCTATCAGAAGCAAGAACTTGGGCGACTCGTTTAATCTCTCGTCAGCAATCCGATGATTCATTTGAGCACTTCTGGTCGGCAAACTCTGATGGCTCTCGTCCATACTTTCACGCAGCTGAAGCCGGTCTTCCTGTGATTGCACTATGTGAATACATCGACAATGAAACCGATGCTGAATTAAAAGAACAGGCGCGCACAGTTGTTGAACAAGCTTGTCAGTTCGAAATCAACATCACCGACAAAGTCACCAACCCATTTGGCTATCCAAGACAATACGTTAAATCTGTCGATGGTGATAAACGTGATGCCTTCTTCGTCGCTCAACAGAACGAAACCGGTTACTGGTGGCAAGGCGAGAACGCACGCCTTGGCTCACTCGCAACCATGGCTTACCTAGTTCAACCGCACATTAAAGATAGCGAACTTCAAGAGCGCTTAATCCAGCTTTCACAAAATAGCCTTGATTGGATCTTGGGCCTCAACCCATACCACATGTGCATGCTCGATGGTCATGGCCATAACAACCCAGACTACCTACCTCAGCTTGGCTTCTTCAATGCGAAAGGCGGTATCTGTAATGGCATCACAGCTGGTTTTGAAGATGAACAAGACATTGCGTTCAATCCACCAGCACAAAAAGATGACATGCTTCAAAACTGGCGCTGGGGTGAGCAATGGATCCCTCATGGTGCGTGGTTCTTATTAGCAACCGCTGCACAGTTCAACTTCTTAGCTCAGCGTAAGGAGCAATAATAATGACTCTTTACTACGTCGGTATTGATGGTGGTGGTACTTCTTGTCGTGCTCGTATTCGTGACGCTCAAGGCAAACTGATTGGTGAAGCGAAAAGTGGCAGTGGCAACATCCTTTTGGGTGTTGATGTTGCGATGAGCTCAATTATTGATGCCATCACAAAAGCGGCACAACAAGGGCAACTCAACTCAGACCATTTTTCAAATATGCATGTTGGCCTAGCGCTGGCTGGCGCTGAGCAAAAATCAGCATGGTTCGACTTCATGGCTCAACCACACCCTTTCGCAAGCATGACACTAAATACCGACGCTTATGGCGCTTGCATTGGTGCTCACAATGGCCAAGACGGCGCAATCATGATCGGTGGTACGGGTTCTTGCGGTATCTTCCTAAAAGACGGTGAGCAATATGTGGTTGGCGGTCGTGAATTTCCGATTTCAGATCAAGGCGGCGGCGCAGTGATGGGCCTTCGCTTAATTCAACAAGTCCTGTTAGCAGAAGACGGTATTCGCAGCAAAACCCCACTGACTCAACACGTGATGAACCACTTTGACAATGATGTTGATGCGATCGTGGCGTGGTCAAAAGGCGCCATTCCAAAAGACTACGGTCAATTCTCACCAGTTATTTTTCAACTCGCTAACGAAGGTGACGAACTGGCTATCGATATGCTCAAGCAAACCGCGGCTGATATCGAAATGTTTGTCTTAGCACTGCATCGAAAAGGCGCTGACAAGGTGTGCTTAATGGGAAGTATCGCTGAGCGTATTCTCAACTGGCTATCACCACCAGTACAACAATGGATCGTTAAACCTCAATTCGACGCTATTGAAGGCGCATTGATGTTTGCCGGAAAACCACAACACAACTTGTATCAACAGGCTTAGCAGGGAAGTTATATGAATTATCGCATCGACTTAGCTGTTCTTTCTGAACAAAAAAATAACTGCCGATTTGGCCTTACGGTACATAACTTAAGTGACCTCGACGTAAAAGATTGGTCTCTGCACTTTGCATTTGATCGTTTCATCCTTCCAGAGAGTTTATCGCAAGGAGAGCTGACTCAAGTTGGCAGCTTTTGCTCATTCACACCAAGTTCGTCAGTGTTAAAGGCCAACAACCATTACTACCTTGAATTCAGTATTCAAAGCGCACCATTCCGCTTCTATTCTGATGGCCTTAACGATGCCTTTATCCAGTCACATAATGATGGAGAAACATCGGTACTGCCTGTCGCGATATCACCCATAGTACTGGCTTCGCCATACCGTGAACGCAATCAAATACCTGAAGTTAACGCTGCTGAGATTGCATTGATTCCTCAACCTAATCAGATCGAATTTCAGCAAGGTAGTTTCGCGCTAAGTAACTTCGCGCTAAATAACGACTGCAGAATTGAGGTTCAATCTCATCTTGCTGATAAGGCAGTCTCTTGGTTCCAGCAAGAGTTGCTCTCGACCTTTGAGCTGTCTCTTTCGACCGCGCTTTCAGCTGAACTTTCAAAAGACGAAAGTGGCAACATTCTATTTCGCAGCAACCCGACGTTAGATGAAGCCGAATACAAACTGACCATCACTGCACAACAGATTATTGCTGAATCAGGCAGCCAGTCGGGCTTTACACACGCTGTGGCAAGCTTGATTCAACTAGTTCAACAACTGGACGCAGAGAACTTCTCTCTACCATGTTGCAAGATAGCCGACCAACCGCGCTTTAAGTACCGCGGCATGATGTTGGACTGCGCTCGTCACTTCCACTCAGTAGAGCAAGTGAAGCGTTTAATCAATCAACTGGCGCACTACAAGTTCAACGTATTTCATTGGCACCTAACTGACGATGAAGGTTGGAGAATTGAGATAAAGAGCCTGCCACAGCTAACAGAAATTGGCGCTTGGCGTGGCCCTGATCATGCACTAGAGCCGCAATATACCCACATTGCGGAAAACTACGGCGGCTTCTACACGCAACAACAAATTCGTGAAGTCATTGAATATGCAGAGCAACGCAGCATCACGGTGATCCCAGAGATCGATATTCCGGGACACTGCCGTGCCGCAATCAAATCACTGCCTGACATGTTGGTAGAGCAAGCTGACACTACTCAATACAAAAGCATTCAGCACTACAACGACAACGTCCTAAACCCAGGTTTACCAGGCACTTACCAATTTCTAGATGCAGTTATTGAAGAAGTCGCAGAGCTGTTCCCGAGCGAATTAATTCACATGGGTGCAGACGAAGTGCCACCGGGAGTGTGGAGCAATAGCCCTGCTGCTCAAGCGTTGATGAAAGAACACCAGTACCAAGACAGCAAAGACCTACAAGGTCACCTATTCCGCTATGCCGAAAACAAGCTTAAGCAACTCGGCAAACGCATGGTCGGCTGGGAAGAAGCACAGCACGGCGACAAAGTGAGTAAAGAGACCATCATCTACTCATGGCTCAGTGAAGAAGCGGCTGTCAATTGCGCTCGCCAAGGCTTTGATGTGGTGTTGCAACCTGCACAGTTTACCTATCTCGACATGACCCAAGATTATGCACCGGAAGAACCGGGCGTAGATTGGGCTGCCGTTATCCCATTAGAACAAGCTTATACCTACGAAGCACTTGCTGAGATATCCGACACCGACCCAATTCGTAAGCGGATCCGCGGAATTCAGTGTGCTCTATGGTGTGAGATCGTCACCAACCAAAAGCGTATGGATTACATGGTATTCCCAAGAATTAGCGCTTTAGCTGAAGGATGTTGGACACATAAAAACAACCGAAACTGGCTAGATTACCTATCTCGCCTAAAGGGGCATCTGCCATTACTCGACAAACTCAATGTTGATTATCGCAACCCTTGGAAAGCTCAATAAAACAAACCAAAGCGACACTCATATCGAGTGGTTGCTGACTCAAATTAAGGTGCTCAGTTAGATACGACTCAGCATCACTATTTAAAAATTAGCTGCATAGATGCAGTTTGTTAAAAAGGAAATGACAATGAAATACGGCTATTTCGATAACGACAATCGCGAATACGTCATCACTCGCCCTGATGTACCAGCACCTTGGACAAACTACCTAGGTACTGAAAAGTTTTGTACCGTGATTTCGCACAATGCGGGCGGTTACTCGTTCTACAATTCTCCGGAATACAACCGTGTTACTAAGTTCCGTCCAAACGGCACCTTTGACCGTCCTGGACACTATGTGTACCTGCGTGATGATGAGACAGGTGATTACTGGTCTATCTCTTGGCAACCAGTGGCAAAGAGCCTAGATGAAGCGAACTACGAAGTTCGTCACGGCCTGTCATACTCAAAATTCAAATGTGAATACAGCGGCATTACCGCAACCAAGACGCTATTCGTACCTAAGGGTGAAGATGCAGAAGTTTGGGACGTTGTATTAAAGAACAACACTGACAAGCCACGTACTATCAGCACTTTCTCGTTTGTTGAGTTCTCTTTCAGCCATATTCAATCAGACAATCAAAACCATCAGATGTCTTTGTACTCTGCGGGCACGTCTTACCAAGAAGGTGTTCTGGAATACGACCTGTACTACAACACTAACGACTTTGAAGGCTTCTACTACCTAGCTTCAACTTTCTCACCAGACAGCTACGATGGCCAACGTGACAACTTCCTTGGTATGTACCGTGATGAAGCAAATCCAATTGCGGTTGAAAGCGGTAAGTGTTCTAACAGCGCTCAAACTTGTTACAACCATTGTGGTTCTCTGCACAAGCAATTTACGATTCAACCCGGTGAAGAAGTTCGCTTTGCGTATGTACTCGGTATCGGTAAAGGCAACGGTGAACGCCTACGTGAGAAGTACCAAGACACAGCAAACGTAGACGCCGCTTTCCAAGGCATCAAAGATCACTGGGACGAGCGTTGCAACAAATTCCAAGTTAAGTCGCCAAACGAAGGCTTAGACACAATGATCAACACGTGGACGCTATACCAAGCGGAAACCTGTGTGGTTTGGTCACGCTTTGCATCATTCATCGAAGTTGGCGGTCGTACTGGTCTTGGTTACCGTGATACGGCTCAAGATGCTATTTCAGTACCCCATGCCAACCCACAAATGACCAAGAAACGTATTATCGACCTGCTTCGCGGCCAAGTGAAAGCGGGCTACGGTCTACACTTGTTCGATCCTGACTGGTTCGATCCAGAGAAAGCCGACGTTGAGCCATCAAAATCACCAACAGTTGTTCCAACACCGTCAGATGACGACAAGATCCACGGCATTGAAGACACATGTTCTGATGACCACCTATGGATCGTTCCGACCATTATCAAATACGTAATGGAAACCGGTGAGCACGACTTCTTCGATGAAGTGATTCCATACGCAGACGGTGGCGAGGCGACAGTTTATGAACACATGAAAGCGGCACTGAACTTCTCTGCTGAATACGTGGGTCAAACGGGTATCTGTAAAGGCCTTCGTGCTGACTGGAATGACTGTTTGAACCTAGGTGGTGGTGAATCTTCAATGGTTTCATTCCTACACTTCTGGGCGCTACAAGAATTCCTAGATCTTGCTAAGTTCCGTAATAACGATGCTGATGTTGCGAAATACACTGAAATGGCAGCTAACGTTCGCGAAGCGTGTGAAACGCACCTTTGGGATGACGAAGGCGGCTGGTACATCCGTGGTCTAACTAAAAATGGCGACAAGATCGGTACCGCTCAACAAGCTGAAGGTCGTGTACACCTTGAGTCAAACACGCTAGCCGTTCTATCTGGTGCTGTATCTCAAGAACGCGGTGAGAAAGCGATGGACGCTGTTGATGAGAACCTTTTCTCAGAATACGGCCTACACCTAAACTCTCCTTCATTTGCAACACCAAACGATGATATCGGTTTCGTAACTCGCGTTTACCAAGGCGTAAAAGAGAACGGCGCAATCTTCTCTCACCCTAACCCATGGGCCTGGGTAGCAGAAGCGAAACTAGGCCGTGGTGACCGTGCGATGAAATTCTACGACGCACTGAACCCATACAACCAAAACGACATGATTGAAACGCGTTACGCAGAACCATACTCGTACGTGCAGTTCATCATGGGTAAAGATCACCAAGACCACGGCCGTGCAAACCACCCTTGGTTAACCGGTACCTCTGGTTGGGCTTACTTCGCGGTAACCAACTTCATTCTTGGTGTTCGTACAGGCTTTGAAGGCTTAACGGTTGATCCTTGTATCCCGACTGATTGGCCAGAATTCGAGGTTACTCGTCAATGGCGTGGCGCGACTTATAACATCACAGTGCAAAACCCGAATGCAGTAAGCAAAGGCGTTGCCTCTATCACTATCAATGGTGAATCAGTTGAAGGCGCTATCCCAGTACAAGCAGAAGGCAGCGTGAACGATGTTGTCGTTGTTCTAGGCTAGTCACGCAATTTAACGAACAGCTCTTGTCTCAAGTCTTTACAGGCTTGAGACAATGAGACTAAAAGGATTTTCTAATGATTAAATTTGGTACAGGTGGCTGGCGCGCTTTCATTGGTGAGGAGTTCACTAGAGAAAACGTCCGTTTGGTAGCGCAAGCACTCGCTAACATCATCAACAACGAAGATGCAGCCAAGAATGGATTTGTGATCGGCTATGACCGTCGTTTCCTTTCCGATAAAGCCGCATGTTGGTTTGCAGAAGTACTTGCGGCGAACAACATCAAAGTAAGCTTCATCGATAAGTTTGTTCCAACACCTATCGTGATGTTCCAAGCAAAAGAGATGGGATGCACCTACTCGGCGTGTATTACCGCCTCTCACAACCCAGCCGATTACAATGGCATCAAGGTATTCATTGAAGGTGGCCGTGATGCTGATGAGATCATCACAGAGAAGATCGAACAGCAAATCGCAACACTGACCAACGAAGATATTATTCGTGTCGATTTCGAGCAAGCGTTGAATGACAAAGAAATCGAGATCATCAACCCGATGAACGACTTTGTTGATTCAATCATCAACTTCATCGATATCGATTCGATCAAGAAAGCTAACCTACGTGTACTGATTGACCCAATGTTTGGCGTTGCAAAAAATGCTCTGCAAACCGTGCTGATTAACGGTCGCTGTGATGTCGACGTCATCAACGATGGCAAAAACCCAGATTTTGGTGGCTTAATGCCGTCGCCAAATGCTGCAACGCTGTATCGCTTGAAGCACTTAGTTGCAGCAGAAGGCTATGACATTGGTATTGGTACTGATGGCGATGCTGACCGTTTGGGAATCATCGATGAGAAAGGTCACTTCATTCACCCTAACGAAGTGCTACTCCTACTTTACTACTACTTGCTGGAATACAAAGGTTGGAAGGGCTCTGTCGTTCGTAACATCGCAACCACACATCTACTGGATAAAGTCGCGGCGGATCATGGTGAGAAGAGCTTTGAGGTTCCTGTAGGCTTTAAGCACATCAGCTCACAAATGGAGGCCGATGACTCTCTGATTGGCGGCGAAAGTTCGGGGGGTTTAACCATTCGTGGTCATATCAAAGGTAAGGATGGCGTATTTGCTTCAAGCTTACTGGTTGAGATGATCAGTGTGACAGGCAAGAAGCTGTCTGAATTACTTGATGAGATTTACTCTAAATATGGCTATGCCTACACCGCAGAAGGCGATTATAAGTTTAAACCTTCAGAGAAAGAAGCGCTCTACACTAAGATCTACGTCGAGAAGCAACTGCCTGAATTTGAATACGAAATTGAAAGAGTCAGCTATGAAGATGGTGCCAAGGTGTACTTCAAGAATGGCGGCTGGGTCATTGCTCGCTTCTCTGGAACAGAGCCGTTACTACGAATCTTCGCAGAAATGGAAGATAAAGACACTGCAGAACGTGTTCTTCAAAAAGTGAAAGACTTCCTCTCTCTATAGGCTTATAGAGTGCAGCAGTTTTGGATGGGACTTAACAAATCACTGCCTTGTTAAAGCCTATAAGTGAAGAACTCTTGCCCAGTACTTTGATTAAAGTGCTGGGCTTTTTTATCGCGATTCTTGTAACGATTAGTATCGCGTTATATCTCTTTAAAAAGCCAATACGCCTTTGGTATCCACTTTTACGTTGACCGGCATACCCACTTCAAGTGCTTCTGACGAGGTTGCTAATAACTTCTGACCATGCGCTTCGATTACATAACGACAGTGATCACCCATAAATTGCTGTTCTAGCACTGAAATAGCACTATCTTGCTCGTAACTTGCTTGGATATGCTGGGGCCTTAGCAGAAGCTCACATGTATTGCCGAACTCAATCTCCGTTTGCGGTTTGGCTTCAACCATACCCAAACTGGTTTCAAATTCATGCTCCGAAATACGCTGTGCCTTTAAGTAGCTACCGCCACCCAAGAAATCAGCAACGAACTTACTCGAAGGGTGGAAATACAACTCAGATGCCGAACCATACTGTTCAATCACACCATGGTTCATCACAGCCATCTTATCTGCAAAAGCAAATGCCTCTTCGCGACTGTGAGTCACAAAAATAGCGGTCACACCCTGCTTCTTAAAGATCTTACGAATTTGAGAAATCAGCTCATGACGAACTTGAGTGTCAATGTTCGAGAATGGTTCATCTAACAGCAGTAAGTCAGGCTTGTATGCCAAAGATCGGGCAATCGCAACACGCTGCTGTTGACCACCAGAAAGTTGATGCGGGTATCGTTCACCATACTCATCTAAATGAACCAACTCTAACATCTCTTGAACTTTCTCTTTCTTTTGCTGCTCTGAGAGTTCTTTTAGTCCAAAGCCAACGTTCTGGTTGACCGTCAAGTGCGGGAACAGAGCGTAGTCTTGGAAAATCATACCGATATTTCGTTGCTCCGGTGGCAACCAATTATCGCCATCATCAATGGTTTGACAGTTTAAACTCATTACGCCACTACTCAATGGAAGCAGGCCAGCAATCGCCTTAAGTAAGGTGGTTTTCCCGCAACCACTTGCACCAAGAAGACAAACAATTTCACCATGCTCAACTTCTAACGAGAGCGCTTCCAAGATGGTTTGCGACTCATACTTACAAGTCAGATCTTTAATTGATAATGCACAACTCATTAGTGTTTCTGCTCCAAAGAACGGTTTACGATGATCAGAGGAATTAAACCTACTAACACCAGTAATACAGCAGGCATCGCCGCCAATTCGAGGTGCTCATCTGAGGCATAGTTATAAACATAGGTCGCTAATGTTTCGAAGTTGAAAGGACGCAGCAGCAATGCCGCATTTAGCTCTTTCATTGATTCGATAAACACCAGTAAACCGGCGATCAGCGCGCCGCGTTTAATCAAAGGTAAATGAACACGACGTAACATCTGGTTGGTATTGCAACCCATGGTTTTAGAAGCCATATCCAATGAAGGAGATACTTTACTCAAGCTACTTTCAATACTGCCAATCGCCACTGCAGAAAAACGCACCACCATTGCAAAGATAAGCGCAAACATGGAACCAGAGAAAATCAGCCCCGGACGTCCCCACTCCATCACTTTGGCAATATCATTGACTAAGTGATCCATGAACAACACAGGCACCATCACACCAATCGCCAACACAGTGCCTGGAACAGCATAGCCCATCGAAGCAATACGCATGTAAGCCTGATTTTTCTTACTCGGGCTGACACGTTGATTAAAGTTCACAATCATCGCAATGATAACGCCAATAATCGCCGCGATTACTGACACATAAAGACTGTTAACAGCATACTCTCTGAATTCAGGCGTCCAACTTTGTGCAAAGTATTTGTAGGCATAGATCATCAACTGACCCAGAGGGAATAAGAATGCAACGCACACTAATCCCCAGCACCAAAACAGTGCCAACCACTTCTTCCAACCGGATAGGTCGTAACGAAAGTCTTCACGACTGCTGAATTGATTCTGGAACAGTTTCTGTTTACGACGACTGTAGCGCTCTGAACTCAACAGCAAGATCACGATAACTAGCATAATTGCCGATATTTTCGCAGCAGCCGTTAAACTTGAATAACCTAACCAGGTATCGTAAACCGCTGTCGTTAAAGTGTTGACTGCAAAGTAACTCACGGTACCAAAATCACCGATAGTTTCCATCGCAACAAGCGATAGACCTACCGCCATTGATGGGCGAACAAGTGGCAACGAGATACGACGAAAGCTTTCCCAAGGTGAGCATTTTAGCAACCGAGCGGATTGCAGTAAGGAGACGTTTTGCTCCATAAATGCGGCGCGGCACAGCAAGTAAACATAAGGATAGAGAACGAGAGACAGAACAATAATAGCACCAGATAAGGTTCTAATATCCGGGAACCAATACTCACCGGGTCCCCACCCAGTAAGATCTCGCAGTAGAACTTGAACAGGCCCAGCAAAGTCGAACCAATCGGTGAATATATACCCAACAATATAGCCTGGCATTGCTAATGGCAGTACTAGCGCCCATTGCAAAACACGCTCTCCCGGAACACGGCACATTGCCATAATCCAAGCAGACGGAATACCAAAAACCAAAGACAGGAATAAGGTTCCCATGACTAAAACCACCGTATTGTAAGCATAGGTGGGCATTACTGTGGACATCAGATGAGAAAATAGCTCATCTGTTTCTCCAACAGCCGTCGTAAAAATCGCTAAGATCGGTAAAACCAGTAATACAGCAATAATGCCGCTACTGGTGTTCCATAAATAATTCTTTTCTTTCATCGCCTAACTACAAAGAGGCTTAATGAAACACAAATGCATTTGCAAATACATCTCATGTCCTTTTAATGGTGGGGTTATTTATACCCATATACTGTAATGACTTCAAGGTGAGATGCTAATAACTCAAGGGATCGACGGCGAGCTTTGTATCAAAAAGTGATTTTCCAAAACAAACAACCCCAAGTGACCGAAAATGGCGACTTGAGGTTGTCATTTTACTTGGGCCGAAGCCTACCGTAATAAATTAAAGATCGAACTTAACTTCGTCTAATAGTTTAATTGCTGCTGCGTGGTGGTCAGCAATTTGGTCTAGAGAAATTGTATCTGCTTTGAATTCACCCCATGAAGCAACAAGCTCAGAAGGTTTAACATCAGCTTTCACTGGGTATTCATAGTTCACTTCTGCATACATGCTTTGTGCTGTGTTACCCGATAGGAATTCCATTAGCTTAACGGCATTCTCTTCGTTTGGAGAGTATTTAGCCATTGCCATACCAGAGATATTCACGTGAGTACCCGTTGTCTCTTGGTTAGGGAAGTTAATGTAAACAGCGTCAGCCCAAGCTTTTTGCTCTTTATCGTTAACCATCTTGCCTAGGTAGTAGCTGTTACCAAGAGCAACATCACATAGGCCTTCTTTAATCGCTTTAACTTGTGCGCGATCGTTACCTTGAGGCTTGCGTGCTAGGTTAGCTTTTACGCCTTCTAGCCACTCTTTCGTTTCAGCTTCACCTTTGTGAGCAATCATCGAAGATACTAGAGAAACATTGTATGGGTGCTTACCGCTACGCGTACAGATCTTACCTTTAAATTCAGGCTTAGTTAGATCTTCGTAAGTAAACTCCTCACCTAGACGACCAACACGGTCACGAGAAGAGTAAACGCTACGTGTACGTGTTGTTAGAGCGAACCACTCATTGTTTGTATCTTGGTATTGAGCAGGAATATTCTTTTCAAGAACTTCGCTTTCAACAGACTGAACTAAACCTTGTTTAGTTAGCTCAGATAGACGACTGATGTCTACAGTTAACACTACGTCTGCAGGGCTGTATTCGCCTTCTTGAGCTAACTTTTCTGCTAAACCTTTTTTAGCAAACTTAACGTTTACTTTAATGCCAGTCTCTTTTGTGAATTCCTTGAACATTGGTTCAACTAGGAAAGGTTGACGGTAAGAGTATACGTTTACTTCTTCCGCAGCCATTGCTATCGGGGCAATTACACCACACGCTAGAGCTGAAAGTGTTAGCAGTTTCTTCATTGTAAAATCCTTTATATCGAAATGATAATGTCTATCAGTTGCGTTATTATATTCATCATTAACATAATTACAATGACGACCAACAAAAAATCCGTCTACTCAGACCATTCAAACTCTCACTTTTGTAACAAACCATTTCAACTTTGTGTCTTGTCGTTCCTCTTAAACAATGAGCCTAACTTCAACGTTCGTGTTTATATATTGTGCAACCGTAAATACAACAAAGCCCCGCAACAAGAGTTGCGGGGCTTTCTTTGTCCAACCTAACCCATTCAGATTAGGCGACGACTGTTGATTATTTTACTGATACAAACTCAGGGTAAGCGCCGACACCACAATCGTGCATGTCCATACCTTCAAGTTCTTCATCTTCCGTTACTCGGATACCGATTGTTGCTTTAAGCACCGCCCATACTGCTAGGCTAGCACCGAATACCCATGCAAAGATGACTGCTGCACCCATTAGCTGAGCACCAAACGTTGCATCAGCGTTGCTTAGTGGCACAGCCATTAGACCGAAGAAACCACATACACCGTGTACAGAGATAGCACCTACTGGATCATCAATCTTAGCTTTGTCTAGAGCGATGATGCTGAATACAACCAATGCACCAGATACCGAACCAATCGCTACAGCAAATAGAGGTGATGGTGATAGAGGGTCTGCAGTGATTGCTACTAGGCCAGCTAACGCGCCGTTAAGAATCATTGTTAGGTCTGCTTTACCCCAAGTTGTTTTACATACTAGTAGTGCTGCAATTGCGCCTGCTGCTGCTGCTGCGTTGGTGTTAAGGAAGATTTGACCTACTGCTGTTGCGTTCTCAAAATCCGAAACCATCAGTTGAGAACCGCCGTTGAAACCGAACCAACCGAACCAAAGGATAAATGTACCTAGCGTTGCAAGTGGCATGTTTGAACCAGGAATCGGGTAGATTTCACCGTTCTTACCGTATTTACCTTTACGAGCACCGAGTAGTAGAACACCAGCTAACGCTGCTGCTGCACCAGCCATGTGTACGATACCTGAACCTGCGAAGTCACTGAAACCCGCTTCTGATAGGAAACCACCGCCCCAAGTCCAATAACCTTCAACAGGGTAAATGAACGCTGTTAGTACTACAGAGAAGATTAGGAATGACCAAAGCTTCATACGCTCAGCAACCGCACCAGATACTACAGACATTGCTGTTGCAACGAATACTACCTGGAAGAAGAAGTCTGATTCTAGAGAGTGGTCTGCGCCTTCACCTTGTGTACCAATTAGAGTACCAAATGATGGCAACCAACCGCCTTCACCGTTGTCGACATACATGATGTTGTAACCAACCACTAAGAAAGCAGTACAAGCAATTGCGTACAAACAGATGTTCTTAGTTAAAATTTCTGTGGTGTTCTTTGAACGAACTAGGCCAGCTTCTAACATCGCGAAGCCTGCTGCCATCCACATTACCAACGCACCTGAAATGAGGAAGAAAAAAGTGTCTAGTGCGTAACGTAGTTCCGTTACTGTTGTTGTAAGTTCCATATTAAAGTCTCCAGTCCTTGTAATTCTTTAAAGTGCTTCAGCATCCATTTCACCAGTACGAATTCGTACGGCTTGGCTTAGGTCATACACAAAAATTTTGCCGTCGCCGATTTTTCCGGTGTGTGCCGCTTGGCTAATCGCTTCAACAACTCGGTCAACATTCTCAGCTTGGGTAGCAATCTCTAGCTTCACCTTTGGTAGGAAATCCACTTGGTACTCTGCACCACGATACAATTCAGTATGTCCCTTCTGACGACCAAAGCCTTTCACTTCAGAAACAGTCATACCTTCAATACCCACATCAGAGAGCGCTTCGCGTACATCGTCTAATTTGAATGGCTTAACAATGGCATTTATTAATTTCATATTCGTTCCTTAAATTCTTACTTAATCCGTTAATTCTCTTATTACAATCCAAGTAGCGTGCCAAAAAGTTAAGTGGTTGATTTTAAATAAGATGAAGATAATAAGGTCGTAATAACGAAAAAGACTGCACCAACATGGTGCAGCCCTTTCACTATCTTAATGCGCGATGCTCTTATTGCTCCAGTTTTGGGCAACGGAGCCTTCAAAGCTCTGAATGACTAACAAATAGGTCTTAGGACTAGTAACCTAAAAAATCCATCCAGCGTTCGATGAGCAGTTCGAAATCGTCGATTCCACAGCTTGCTTGGCTTTCACAGTTATAGAAGTCGAACTCACTGCCCTCTTCCATCTCTTGCTCATGCGCTAACACGTTTTCTTGAATCGTTACTTCGTCTTCATTAATCGCAAGGCTAATCTCTTTGCCAAGCAACGTCACTTCATTGCTCAAGTCCTGTCGAGATTGCTCAATCAACGCCATCACATGATCTAGTTTCTGCTTATCTTTGCCGATCTCTTCTTGTAACCAGCGACCAACGATCTCGTGCCCCATACTGCACTTTACATAGTACTCGCCCATTAAAGTGTTTCTTGTAAATTCAAATTCCATAAAGGCTCCGCGCACTAATGACAGATAGGGTTAAAAATGAGGCGAGAGTATATAGCGAAGTCATCAAGAGATCGAGTCGCTCGTCTTCTAACATTCAGACATAAAAAAAACGCCTACCGAAGTAGGCGCTCTATCATTTGGGTTCCTCTAAATAGTTGGAGTGGCAGCTAGGCGACAAGTAGGTTCATCCCTATGAGCATAGAAGCTCTATGTAATTAGGGCGGCCGGCGCTCCGGTGAACGTACGCAGTCAACAACGCTGCCGCTACAAATATGACGAGGAACTAGGCTGGTTCTTGGAAGATAACCGTGTCCGCTTTTTCCGTGTACTGACCCATTTTATGGAAGTTCAGGTAACGGTATGTATCAGCAGCCGTTGCATTAATCTTCTCAGCGTACTCTAAGTACTCTTCTTTCGTTGGGATGCGACCTAGAATCGCGCCAACAGCAGAAAGCTCAGCAGAAGCCAGATAAACGTTCGCGCCATTACCTAAGCGGTTCGGGAAGTTACGCGTTGACGTCGACATAACCGTCGAAGCATCAGCAACACGAGCTTGGTTACCCATACATAGTGAACAGCCAGGAGTTTCGATACGTACCCCAGCACGACCGAAGATGCCGTAGTAGCCTTCTTCTGTCAGTTGGTCTTTATCCATCTTCGTTGGCGGAGCCACCCATAGGCGAGTATTTAGCGAGCCGTTAAACTCTTCTAGCATCTTACCTGCAGCACGGAAGTGACCGATGTTCGTCATACAAGAACCGATGAACACTTCTTGAATCTCAGTACCTTGAACGTCCGAAAGAAGACGAGCATCATCTGGATCGTTTGGTGCACATAGGATTGGTTGATCGATGTCAGCAAGATCAATCTCGATAACGTGCGCGTATTCCGCATCTGAATCAGCAGATAGCAACTCAGGGTTCTCTAGCCACTCTTCCATTGCTGTAATACGACGCTCAATCGTACGAACATCACCGTAACCTTCAGCGATCATCCACTTCAGCATCACGATGTTCGAGTTCAAGTACTCAGAGATAGACTCTTCAGAAAGCTTAACGGTACAACCTGCAGCAGAACGCTCAGCAGATGCATCAGAAAGCTCAAATGCTTGCTCAACAGATAAGTGCTCAACACCTTCAATTTCTAGTACACGACCAGAGAATTCGTTGATCTTACCGGCTTTCTCTACCGTTAGTAGGCCTTGCTTGATGCCGTAAAGAGGAATGGCATGTACTAGGTCACGTAGCGTGATACCCGGTTGCATTTCACCTTTAAAGCGAACCAAGATAGATTCAGGCATATCAAGAGGCATAACGCCTGTTGCTGCAGCAAATGCTACCAAGCCAGAACCCGCAGGGAATGAAATACCTAGAGGGAAACGAGTATGCGAGTCACCACCTGTACCTACAGTATCAGGAAGAAGCATACGGTTTAGCCATGAGTGGATAACGCCATCACCCGGACGAAGTGAAACACCGGCACGATTCATGATGAAATCAGGTAGCGTATGGTGAGTGTTTACATCGACTGGTTTAGGGTATGCCGATGTGTGACAGAAAGACTGCATTACAAGGTCTGCAGAGAAACCAAGACACGCCAGATCTTTAAGCTCATCACGAGTCATAGGACCGGTCGTATCTTGAGAACCGACTGTCGTCATTTTAGGTTCACAGTACTGACCAGCACGAACACCTTCAACGCCACATGCTTTACCAACCATCTTCTGAGCTAGCGTGTAGCCTTTATCAGATGCAGATGGATCGATTGGTTTAGCAAACAGATCCGTTTCAGCTAGACCTAGAGCGTCACGAGCACGACCCGTTAGACCACGACCGATGATCAGTGGAATACGGCCACCAGCACGCACTTCATCAAGAAGTACTTTGCTTAGCTCAAAGTTTGAGATCACAGAACCGTTCTTGTGAACAACACCTTCGTACGGGTAGATATCAATGATATCGCCCATGTTCATGTCTTGTACGTTCAGTTCAATGGGTAGTGCGCCTGAATCTTCCATTGTGTTGTAGAAGATTGGTGCAATTTTACCACCAAGACAAACACCGCCAGTACGCTTGTTTGGTACGAATGGGATATCTTCACCCATGAACCAAAGTACTGAGTTTGTTGCCGATTTACGTGAAGAACCTGTACCAACAACATCACCAACGTAAGCCAGTGGAATGCCATCTTTTTGCATTTCTTCAATTTGTTTGATTGGACCAACGCTACCCTGTTCATCAGGAGTAATGCCATCACGTTCCATCTTCAGCATCGCTTTCGCGTGTACTGGGATGTCAGGACGTGACCATGCATCAGGCGCTGGAGATAGGTCATCGGTGTTCGTTTCACCAGTGACTTTAAATACTTTTACTGTGATTTTTTCTGCTACTTTATCTTTCGCTGTAAACCATTCAGCATCAGCCCAAGATTGAAGTACTTGTTGTGCAGCAGCATTGCCAGCTTTCGCTTTCTCTTCTACGTCATAGAACGCATCGAACATCAGTAGAGTATGAGATAGCGCTTTAACAGCGATTGGAGCAAGCTCAGCATCGTCTAGTAGAGATACTAGAGATTCGATGTTGTAACCGCCTTGCATGGTACCAAGCAGTTCTGCAGCTTTTGCTTTGCTTACTAGTGGCGAAGCTACTTCACCTTTAGTGATAGCCGTAAGGAAGCCAGCTTTTACGTAAGCAGCTTCATCTACACCCGGTGGAATGCGATTTTCTAGTAGGTCAAGAATGATTTCTTCTTCACCTTGAGGTGGATTCTTCAGAAGTTCAACTAGGCCAGCTACCTGCTCAGCATCTAGTGGTTTTGGAACAACTCCTTCGGCAGCACGTTCTTCGACGTGTTTACGGTAGGCTTCAAGCACGACTTTTTTCCTCTCATTGCGGTTCACTTCTTCCCTTCATAATTGTTAGTAAAATAAAGAAGTGAACATCCTTGGAAACTTGGCTCTCCATTGCCATTTTTGTCATTCAATTTGTATTGATGAGCGGCGTCATAGAGGCCAAACTGTGGGCGGTAGAATAGCAAATTTAACGTTAAATTAAAATCTTATCATTTTGACCAACATAGCAAGTTAAGACGAAAGTCCCACTATTTTTGCCTAATTACGCACTTAAATGGCGACTCTGCGCATGATTATTTGTAGGACGTACCTACAATCAGATACACCGAATCGAAGTTATCTTCGGTTCGGCCATAAGCTAAAATAATCGGCCCGATTGGTGAATCAACACCCGCGAAAACAGAACCCGCGGTGTACATTGGCGCTTCATCAAACCTTAAATCATTGTTCGACCAGACACCACCATGTTCAATGGATGCGCCCACGTAGAATGGTGATTCAAAGAGTCCGAAGTCATTTTCAAACCACTTATAACGATAAGTAAGACTGGTATAAGCCAAGTTCTGACCAATCATACTGTTCCTTGGAATACCTGACAGGTTTAAGAAGCCACCAAGCTCTTTAGGATCAATAGGGAAAATCGAATTTTTGCTCTCTACAATGCCGTAATCAACCTTTCCGACTAAAGTATGTCGTTCATAACTTTTTGCAGCCATGAAATTAGCCGAAAATTCGTAAACAGTATCGCTTTCAGCCGCTAGCTCCGGGCTATCTCCAGACATGTTGTCCTCAAAATCATCATGAGAAACAAGGTACTCAAGATCAACAAAGTAACCTTCCGTTGGCAAACTAAAATTATCTAAAGTATCGAGTCGATAACTAATAAACGCACCTATACGTGCATACGCTCCGTTACCAAAAGATGGTATCGAAGAAACCTCAAAATCCCCATCAGTATAACGAGCACCAAATTTCAGTTCTTGCCACAAGGTAGGCTGATAGCCTAAAGCCAATTCACTAACATATTGACTATAAGTCAGTGGAACATAGTCTATAGTCGCATCTAATGTCGGCTCTCCAACCTCCCCCTCAACCACTGGCAAGTTTCTGTTTTCCTTACTGTAAACAATCGATGCAGAAGTGAACAGTTTTTGACTCGAAAAGAAGGGCGAGTAAAGTTCCGCTTCAATTCGTTTGTCAGTACCCATCTCGACGTTAGTTCTTAGCTCTGCACCATGCTTATTAATATCGGTAAAGTTGGCTGAAACACCGATCGAGTACTGACTGGTAGTAGAGAAGTCATCTTCAAGAAAGAATCGAAAATTGAGGTAGTTTGGCCCCCAAGATTTTTCGTTCACATCGACTAGCAGTTGCTCCTCGCCATTCACTGTGTCAAATTCATAAGTCACCAACTCGAATCTATCTAGCGCATAGAGGTCTTGTACTTTAGATTCAATTTCACTGGTCTTCAGAACCTTATCTGAATCAAGGTTTAAACGGTTTTCGATCAGCTTATCGGAATAGTGGGTATTGTTATTGATAACAACTCGGTCAACGACGGTCTTATCGCCGTGTTTTAGCTGTCTGCGCGCTTTTTGTTTGTCCTCGATATAATGCTGATAATCGGCATTTGAGAGCGATAGCTTAGAAAGTTCATCAGTATGCTGCTTAGCGGCTTCATAGCCCGCGATGAAAGCCGATGGCATTTTATCAAAGTCAGTCGTCTCCATTTGCCCAACATCAGGACGTAGGAAAACATCATCATCCGTCAGTGTTTCAGCTTGCTCTTGAGTGCTGCGTTGGACCAGATAATTAGAGAGTTGATCAGCTGCCGCTAGAAAATTCGTGAAATCTTCTTTGCCTTTGTAATTGGTACTGATATCCACCGCAATGACAATGTCCGCGCCCATCGCTCTGGCAACGTCGACTGGCATATTATTGGTGACACCACCATCAACCAGCATTCGGCCATCTAATTCATAAGGGGGAAGCGCGCCGGGAACTGACATACTGGCCATCATCGCATCAACAAGGTGACCATGGTCGATGACCACTTCTTCAAGCTCAATAATGTCGGTTGCGACTGAACGGTAGGGAATAGCAAGATGGTCAAAAGAGTCGAGTGGAGATAGGTTACCTGTGGTCTCACGCAGAATACGCAACATATTCTGACCTTGAACCACACCTTTCCTAGCTTTGATTTCGCCCCAACCTAAACCGAGATCGGTGTTAAGTTGGTAACGGTCTTCATATTCTTTGTCACGCACTCGGCGATCACTACGGTTAACGCGATCACGATAGCCGCGATTCCAATCAACCGTATAAATAAAACTTTCAATCTCATCAGCACTCATCCCTGTCGCATAAAGCCCACCAACGTAAGAACCCATGCTGGTACCAGTAATGTAATCGACCGGAATTTGCATCTCTTCTAGCGCTTTAAGTACACCAATGTGAGCCGCTCCTTTGGCTCCTCCACCAGCAAGCACAACAGCAACGGTTGGTCTTTTATGAGCTTGTCCAGCTTGCTGAGATTGTTCGACCGGTGTCACAGTAGATGCAAACAGCTGAAAACTGATCACAGTACCGACAACACCTAAGCCACTCACTAACCAACGAGAAATCATTATTTTAACTGTCCTTGTCATTCTTTCTTGTTACGACTTTACCACTGAAAAAGCTTCTTTAGCCACTGTTTTGGTTGACTTTCACAGCCCTTTTTAATGTTTCCACCCTCATCCCAAAGTGGCAGTTTAACTGCACCATCACAATCAAACTCTAAAGCCCCTTCAGAAGTTCGAGTAAAGTTAGCGGTGACAATTCCTGTCGGCCAAGGCAGTAATAACTGCTCGGGTGTTCTCTGTTTGAGATAATCGGCATAAACACGTAACGCACCACTCGAACCAGTAAGCTTAGTCGGCTTATTATCATCACGTCCTAGCCAGATGGTCGTCACTTCACGGCCATCTACGCCCACGAACCAACTGTCTCGGCTGTCATTACTAGTGCCAGTTTTACCAGCTAACCCTGCCCATGCAAACTGACCTTGTAGGAAACGGCCCGTGCCTTCCGACACGCCACGTTTCATTGCATAGGTTGTAAGCCAAGCGGCTTGCTGGTCAACGCTTTGTGATACACGAGGGATCGACTGATACAGAACCTCGCCATCGTTATCAACAACTGAGCGAAGCGCAGACAAAGGTGCTATACGCCCAGAATTGGTAATGGTTTGATACATCTGCGCAACTTGGAACGGAGTCAGTGAGAACGAACCCAAAAACATCGACGGCACTGGGCGAATCTCATTTTTATCGACCCCCAGTTTTCCAATCGTATCCGAGACACTATCAATGCCTAATTGCATGCCTAAACGAACAGTAGGTACGTTGTAAGACTTAGAAAGCGCCACATACAAAGGCACATCGCCACGGAACTTACGATCGAAGTTTCTCGGGCTCCACACGCTACCTTTACTGCCTTTCAAGCTCAGTGGCGTGTCTTTCAATGTTGTCGCCAACGTGTACTTCTGAGGCTGCTCTAGTGCGGTTAAGTAAATTGCAGGCTTGACCAAAGAACCAATTGGGCGACTCGCGTTCAAGGCACGGTTAAAGCCATCGTAGCCAGTACGCTTACCACCGACCATCGCCCGGATTTCACCGGTATTTCTATCCACGGCAATAGCTGCTGCTTCCAGCTTATTACCTGCGGTTTTCGATAAATCAGGCACCTTACGAGCAATCGACTTCTCTAACTTGTCTTGAGATACCGGATCCAGAGAGGTAAAGACTCGAATCCCTTTTTTCGCCTCAAATCGATCGCCGACATACTTCTTAAGCTCAATGTTTACTTGTTGGAAATAAGCGGGCTGACGGCTAGCAATGCGTGGGTTGTCTTGAATATCCAAATCACGACTCGCCGCCTCTTCGTATTGTCGCGGAGTTAAGATGTCTTGTTGCATCAATAAGCGAAGAACCAGATCGCGTCGAGTCTTAGCACGCTCAGGATAGCGAACCGGATTGTAATACGACGGTCCTTTCACCATACCCACCAGCAGTGCTAGCTGATCGATGCGCAGCTCTTGAATAGGTTGACCAAAATACAAACGAGACGCTAAACCGAAGCCATGAATCGCTTGCCCACCATTCTGTCCAAGATAAACCTCATTTAAGTAAGCCTCTAGGATACGGTCTTTGCTGTAACGATGGTCTAAGATAAGTGCAATGTAGGCTTCACGAACCTTACGCCACAATGTACGTTCACTGGACAGGAACAGGTTTTTTGCCAACTGTTGTGTCAGCGTACTACCACCTTGTACCGTTCGCCCAGCTTTGACGTTAACGACCATTGCACGAGCGATGGCCAGTGGCGACACACCATCGTGTTGATAGAAGTTTCGGTCTTCGGTTGCCAGTAAGGCATCAACCATCACTTCTGGGAACTGATTGCGTTTTAAGAACAGGCGCTGCTCATCGTTACTTTTCTCAAGCATGCCAAGCATTTTCGGTTCAACACGCAGGTAGCCCATGTCGCCTTTCTTCTCCAGCGACTGAATGCGAGTTAATTCGTTACCATTGAAGTGCAGCATCACATGACGATCCGCTTCCGGTCCATCAACAAACTCGAACGGACGACGAATCATTTCAATCTTGGTCGAAGAAGAAGAGTATTCGCCTGGGTGACGAGGCGCGTTCACCTTACGGTAATTAAGTACATCGAGCTCATTCTTAACCTGAACCAAACTCACCGGAGTTCCCGGAGACAGGTCTAGCACTCGCGCATAAACCACGGTTGGCAAATCAAACAGCTGACCTTCAAAGCGCTGTTTGACCACAGAATCAAGATAAATACCGACGAACAACAGCAATGCCGCAAGCGCTAAGCCCGCTTTCCAAGAAATGCCCCATAGGATCTTCAACCAACCTCTTTTGCCAGATTTCTTAGCCTTAGGTTTGGTCTTTTTCGCAGCCGCTCTTGGTTTTCTTGGCTTGGCTTTGGTCGCTGGTGACTTCTTTGCTGGCGCTTTTTTAGGTGGTGCCTTTTTTGGCGTTAACATTTTGGTCATCATCGATTCAACTGTCGTTTAGTTTTAGTGGTTGCTACATGGTTAGCAGGGTCATCCGGCCAAGGATGTTTTGGGTAACGGCCCTTCATCTCTTTTTGTACTTCTTTGTACGCGCCAGCCCAAAAGCCAGCTAAATCTTGAGTAATTTGTAGTGGTCGCTGTGCTGGAGAAAGGAGCTCAAGCACTACTTTTTTACGCCCTTGCGCGATCAATGGCGAGTCTTGTTCGCCAAAGACTTCCTGCATTCGCACTGAGATCACTGGTTCAGATTGATATTGATAACGAATGGCCTTCTTGCTGCCTGTTGGCATCAGATAGTGCGTTGGCAACCATTGGTCGATTTCTTGATTCAAAGGCCAACCAAGATAAGCCGACAATGCTTGCTCAATCGAAACACTAGACAGTCCTTTTGCCGACTTAATGCCATTCAGATAGGGAGATAGCCACTCATCAAGGTGTTCAATCAAACTCGCATCGTCCATCGCTGGCCAATCATACTCAGGCATCCAAAGCTCTGCACAGCGTACACGCTCAACCAACTGCTTAGCCGAAGCTGTCCAATTTAAGCGATCCAACCCACATCGAGCGACATAATTGAGCAGCGCTTGGCTCGCCTGATTCGCATCGGGATCAGGTAAAGCTTTGGTGCTGATAATCAACTTGCCCAGAGATACACGCTGCTCAGCAACTAAACGGCCACGTTTCTCATCCCAATCGGCGTAATCGGAACGCACAAACAGTTTTGGAAATTCAGCTTCTAACTGTGCGATATCAACCGCGGTGGCTAAGAAAATCTGACTGGCTCGCCCTGTGCTGCGCATCAAATCAATCACTACGATATAGTTATTGTTCGCCAGTGGATCATCATCACGAACCTCAGCACCGTGGCCATTCGCCAAAAGGAAAGCACTGCTGGTCGCGCTTCTCACTTGTGCAATCCGGTCTGGGAAGGCAAAACAAAGCACTAATGGTAGCAATGATTCGTCAGCTTGTGACAAATCTAAGTGATGATTGAGTTTGCTCGCGAGACTTTTCGCTCGCTGCATCACAACGCTATTTTTGGAATGTTTTCTTTGCTTAAGTCGATGCAAAGAGTGTTGAATATCCGTCACATTGCGCTCCGGCTCTTCCAGCAAAGCAGCAGCAACAATCGCGACATTCAACAGAGCAGGACTACCTTGCTGCGCTTTAACCAACATGCTGGCAATACGAGGCTCTAGACCTAAACGTTGGACCTGTTTTCCTAATGCCGTAAATTGACCATTATCGTCTAACAATTCAAGAGTCTGTAAGAGTTGCTTGGCTTGCCCGATAGAAGCTTTGGGTGGAACGTCTAACCATTGCAGTTCATCAGCACTCGCAGCGCCCCATTGCGTCAATTCAGACACCAGCGAAGACAAATCAGAATGAAGAATTTCAGGTTCTGGTATAGCTGGTTGCTGCATCAGCTGCGTTTCGCTGTACAAACGAACGCACAAGCCCTCTTCAATTCGTCCCGCACGGCCCGCTCGTTGTTCAGCTGAAGATTGCGAGATTTTCACTTGCTCAAGCTTAGTAATACCGGTTTTCAGATCGAACTTCGCCACACGTTCAAGCCCAGAATCAACCACCAATCGAATACCTTCAATCGTCAAAGAAGTCTCAGCAATATTGGTCGCTAACACCACCTTTCGACGCCCTTTCTCTGATGGCGCGATCGCTTTCTGCTGTTGAGAAAAGCTGAGTTGCCCATACAGAGGACACACATCGATATCATTGGCGAATTGTTCTAGTTGAGATTCCACCTGCTTAATCGCAGAAACGCCCGGCAAAAAGGCCAGAAGTGAGCCTGACTCTTTCTCCATCAGAGAGCGAATCACGTTAGCCATTTTAGGGGCTAGATATTCATTTGCGTTAAGAGGCTGATAACGGAAATCGACCGGAAAGGTGCGACCTTGTGATTCAACGTATTTGGCATTCGGCAGCAAAGTTTGCAGAGCTTGTTGATCTAAAGTTGCCGACATCACTACCACTTTCAGATCGTCACGCAACGCCTCTTGGATCTCTAAGCTAAACGCCAATGCGGTATCTGCGTGAATACTGCGCTCGTGAAATTCATCAAAGATCACCATATCAACCCCAGTTAATTCAGGGTCGGTTTGGATCATTCTTGTCATGATCCCTTCAGTAACAATCTCTAAGCGAGTCGCACTGCTGCTTTTAGATTCACCACGAACTCTAAAGCCAATGCTCTCTCCCACCTTTTCTCCCAATTGGCTCGCTAAGTAAGTAGCAATATTCCTTGCAGCCAAACGCCTCGGTTCAAGCATGATGATTTTGCCTTGAACGGCGTTGGTCTTAACTAACTGTAAAGGGAAGAATGTTGACTTACCCGCACCGGGAGCGGCCTTTAGAATAAGTTGAGTGTGTGTTTCTACGCCAGCGAGCAGATCTGGCATCACAGCTTCTATGGGCAGTTGTGGCAATGGGAGAACCTTGTGGTGTAATGTTGGCAACATTGTACATAAAAACCTACCTGTCTAAATAAGTAATATGCACTTCAATCCTCCATTAGAGCCAGCGACTCTTATTAAACGCTATAAACGCTTTCTCACTGACATCCAACTTCCAGACGGTAGCGAGCGCACTATCCACTGCGCTAACACTGGAGCGATGACAGGATGTGCGACTCCTGGCAATACGGTGTGGTACTCAACCTCCGATAATGCAAAGAGAAAGTACCCAAACAGCTGGGAGATCTCAGAAACAGACAAAGGTCATCGTATTTGTGTAAATACTGCGCGGGCAAACCAGCTAGCAGTGGAAGCAATTGAAAATGGGACTATGGTTGAACTCTTAGGTTATAACGCGTTACGAACCGAAGTGAAATATGGCAGTGAGAATAGTCGCATTGATATTCTGCTTGAAGATAACGAAAAGCCGCCTTGCTATATCGAAGTGAAAAGCGTCACTTTGCTCGACGAGCAAGAAACGTCAACTAAAGGGCAAGGTTTTTTCCCTGATGCGGTCACAACCAGAGGCCAAAAACATCTGCGTGAACTCACAGAAATGGTCGAATCTGGAAATAGAGCCGTACTTTTATTCACTGTTTTACATTCAGGTATTGAAAAAGTGTCTGCGGCACACCATATAGACGCCAAATATTCGTTATTACTAAAACAAGCACAAGACGCTGGAGTTGAAGTGCTTTGCTATAAAGCAGAGCTCAGCAGTACTCAAATACAACTAAAACAAGCTGTTGAATTTATCAATAGCTAAGCAAAGATGCTGAACTAATCACATTGATTGCAAGTTTGAATAAGAGTATTTGCCACCATTCGTTCTTTCTGCTATAGATACCCGCCTTAAAATTAGCTGCTTTGCAGTTGACTAGGTGTAAATAGGAGATGCTGTATGCCAGAATCTAAGAAAAAAGCGCTAGGCATCCTAGCCATCGCAGGTGTTGAACCGTACCAAGAGAAGCCAGGTGAAGAGTACATGTCACTTGAGCAAACGGAACATTTTACAAAAATTTTAGCAGCTTGGCGCAACCAGCTCAGGGAAGAAGTTGATCGTACTGTGCACCACATGCAGGACGAAGCAGCGAATTTCCCAGACCCAGTTGACCGTGCTTCTCAAGAAGAAGAATTCAGCTTAGAGTTACGTAACCGTGACCGTGAGCGTCGTCTTATCAAAAAAATTGAGAAGACATTAGACAAGATCGAAGAAGACGATTTCGGCTTCTGTGATTCTTGCGGTATCGAGATTGGCATTCGTCGCCTTGAAGCTCGTCCAACTGCTGATCTTTGTATTGACTGTAAAACACTTGCAGAGATCAAAGAAAAACAGATGCAAGGTTAATTCTTGCAGATGTAAAGAAAGGGAGCCTTGGCTCCCTTTTTTGTTTGTTATCCAAGCGAAGTATTTCACACGCTTGATAGTAAATAGCAGCTTTAAGCCTTAGTTCTATACATCAAACCTTGTTCTATAGATTGAAGCTTAGTTCTAGGCATTAAAGCTCTTGTCAAACGTCTTAAGAATCGGCTACTGCGGTACCATTTAGATTAGGTTGTTCACTCATGAATTATATCGGGCGCTTTGCACCATCACCGTCAGGTCCTCTTCATTTTGGCTCACTTGTTGCTGCTCTTGGTAGCTACTTTCAAGCGAAATCTAACCAAGGAAAATGGTTAGTTCGTATGGAAGACCTCGACCCGCCAAGAGAAATGGCCGGCGCTGCAGACCTCATTCTTAAGACGCTTGAGGCTTACCATCTATTTTGGGATGGTGAAGTCGTCTATCAAAGCCAACGTCATGACTTGTATCAAGCTCAAATCGATCAATGGGTTGCTGACAATCAAGCCTACTACTGCCAATGCACCCGCAAGCAGATAAAGGCTTTGGGCGGTTTTTACAATGGTCATTGTCGAGATGCAGGCTTAATCGATTCAGGCGAACAGGCGGTGCGCTTGTGCATGGACTTTCCAGTGGAGTCCTTTGATGATGTTCGCCACGGCACCATTCAAATCCCTAAAGCACTAGCTGTAGAAGATTTTATTATTAAACGCAGAGATGGATTGTTTGCCTATAACTTGGCCGTTGTCCTTGATGACATCGAACAAGGAGTAACAGAAGTCGTAAGAGGCGCAGATCTGATAGAACCCACCGGTCGACAAATCAGTTTGTATAAGACGCTCAAGCAAAAAACAGTGAGCTACTTGCACTTACCATTGGCAACCGATGGCTTGGGGAATAAACTGTCAAAACAGAACCATGCCACCGCGATAGATCTAGACAACCCAAAACCAACGTTACTCAACGCGATGCGATTCTTAGGTTTTGATATCCCGACGGCCCTTTATGAGGCTTCAATGGATGAGATTTTATTGTGGGGCTGCCAACAATGGAACGTCAGTCAGTTACCTGATAGTTTACAAAAAGAGCACTGTAATTAGCTCGAAACTCACGGCAAATAGCAAAAACGACACATAAAAATGCCATAACCAACCACTGTGGTTAAGCAGACGATGTTCTCAAATGGCTCGCGCTAAGCTATTATTAGCCGCAATTAAACTCTGCACTACCACTTTGGACTAAGAGAAAAACAAAGTTGGCGATACCTACTTTGTTCTAAACTAATGAATACAAACGACAATACCCCAAGCGAACAACGCGGATTCCACGAATTAGCTCTGAATATTTATACTCGTCAAGAGCACAATATTTCACGCAAGCAGATCAGCGACAACGCACTAAAAGTGCTATATCGCCTGAATGGTGCGGGTTTTGACGCATTTCTAGTCGGTGGTGGTGTGCGCGATATCTTATTAGGCTCTCAGCCAAAAGATTTTGATATTGCGACCAACGCAACGCCAGAGCAAATCAAACACCTCTTCAGAAACTGTCGTCTTATCGGTCGCCGTTTCCGCTTGGCACATATCATGTTTGGTCGCGACATCATTGAAGTGGCAACTTTCCGTGGTCACCACCAAGAACCATCGAAGAACGTTTCTGCACAATCGAAAGAAGGCATGCTACTTCGCGATAACGTGTACGGCAGTGTTGATGAAGATGCAGAGCGTCGTGATTTCACAATCAACGCGATGTACTACAACATTGCAGACTACAGCATCCACGATTACGCGGGTGGTGTAGAAGATTTAGAAGATAAACTGATCCGCCTGATTGGCGATCCAGAAACGCGTTACCGCGAAGACCCAGTACGTATGCTACGTGCAATGCGCTTCGCCGCTAAACTGGATTTCGACATCGAAGAAGACACGGCTGACCCGATTGAAGAGTTAGCTCACCTTCTAAGAGATATCCCAGCAGCGCGCCTTTACGAAGAGTCTCTGAAATTACTGCAATCAGGTCACGGTTTAGAAACCTACCACTTGATGCGCGAGTACAATCTATTCCAACAGATGTTCCCAACGGTAGCGGAGCACTTCACCGAAGATTACGACTCACACACAGAGCAGATGCTTGATTTGGTTCTCGATTCAACCGACCTTCGCATCGAAGATGGTAAGCGAGTAAACCCAGCATTCATGTTCGCAGCGATGCTTTGGTACCCAATGAACAAGCTGGCAGACAAACTTGTCGCTGAACAGGGTATGGCACACTACGATGCGATCATGGAAGCGAGTAACATCATTCTAGATCAGCAAGTAAAGTCTATTGCGATTCCTCGTCGTCACACAGCAACCATTCGCGAAGTTTGGCAACTGCAACTTCGACTGCCTCGTCGCAACGGTAAACGCGCTGTTCGTCTAATGGAATTAAACAAATTCCGTGCAGGCTACGATTTCCTAGAAATGCGTGGTGAGATTGAAGGTGGCGAAACCAAAGAGTTAGCAAAATGGTGGGAGCGTTATCAGACTGCGGGTCGCAACATGCGTCAAGCAATGGCTAACGACGTTGCAGCACCATCAAAGTCAGGCCATCGTCGCCGTAAGACTTACCGAAACAAAAAGAGTAAGCAATCCGAATGATAACTGCTTACATTGCGGTCGGCAGCAACCTTGCCGACCCAGTTAGCCAAGCAAATTTGGCTATCGAAACGCTAAAAAGCCTACCGCGATCAACGTTTATTGCGACCTCTCAGCTATATAGTAGCACCCCAATGGGACCGCAAAATCAACCAGACTACATCAACGCGGTAGTCGCTATCCAAACCGAATTAACGCCAATTGAACTGCTTGATTGCACTCAAAAGATCGAACTAGAGCAAGGGCGCGTCCGTAAAGACGAACGTTGGGGACCAAGAACCTTGGATCTCGACATTGTGCTATACGGCAATGAGGTGATCGATTCAGAGCGCTTAATCGTTCCTCATTATGGAATGAAAGAACGAGAGTTTGTACTCTACCCGCTTGCTGAAATCGCACCAAGTTTACAACTCCCTGATGGGACTGAGCTGACAGAACTACTGAAAATAGTAGATAAGAACGGGCTCAATGTTTGGCAACAATAGCCAAGCGCATTAAGGAAAACCAATGAAAAAAGTAACCATTAACGACCTGATCAAATGCAAACGTGAAGGCCGTAAATTCGCGACTTCGACAGCTTATGATGCGAGCTTTGCTCAATTATTCGAAAGCCAAGAAATGCCAGTTCTGCTTGTCGGTGATTCACTGGGTATGGTTTTACAAGGCCATAACGATACATTACCAGTAACTGTTGAAGACATTGCTTACCATACTCGCTCAGTGCGTGCTGGTAGCCCGAACTGTCTTCTTATGGCTGACATGCCTTTCATGAGCTACGCAACGCCAGAACAAGCTTGTGAGAGCGCAGCTACCTTGATGCGTGCTGGCGCGAACATGGTAAAAATCGAAGGCGGAAGCTGGTTGGTTGATACTGTGAAAATGCTAACAGAACGCGCAGTACCAGTATGTGCGCACTTAGGCTTAACGCCTCAATCTGTGAACATCTTTGGTGGTTACAAGATTCAAGGTCGTGACGACGAGCAAGCCGACAAAATGGTTGCTGACGCGTTAGCACTGCAAAACGCAGGCGCTCAAATCGTTCTACTTGAATGTGTGCCAGCTTCATTGGCAAAACGAATTACAGAAGCTTGTGACGTACCGGTTATCGGTATCGGCGCAGGTAATGTTACCGATGGTCAGATCTTGGTTATGCATGACATGTTCGGTATTTCTGCGAACTACATGCCGAAGTTCTCTAAGAACTTCCTAGCAGAAACAGGTGATATGCGTAAGGCAGTAGCTCTATACAAAGAAGAAGTAGAGAGCGCGCGCTTCCCTGATGAAGCTCATACAATCGCTTAGGAGTAAGTATGCAAACTTTTGCTGAAATAGCAGCTCTTCGTGAGCAGATTAAACAGTTTAAGCGTGATGGACGTACGGTTGCTTTTGTACCGACAATGGGAAACCTGCATGAAGGCCACCTGACTCTGGTAAAGAAAGCTCGTGAACTGGCCGACATCGTTGTGGTAAGCATCTTTGTAAACCCAATGCAGTTTGACCGTGCAGACGACCTAAACAACTACCCTCGAACGTTAGAAGCAGATTTAAGCAAACTAACAGGTGAAGGTGTTGAGCTAGTATTTACACCAACGCCAGAGGTGATGTACCCAGATGGATTAGACAAGCAGACGTTTGTTGAGGTCCCTGGCATATCTCACATGCTTGAAGGTGCCTCTCGTCCAGGTCACTTCCGTGGTGTATCAACCATTGTCACTAAACTGTTTAATATCGTTCAGCCAGACTTTGCATGCTTCGGCGAGAAAGACTTTCAGCAACTTGCTGTTATTCGCCAGATGACCACTGATTTAGCATTAGACATTGAAGTTGTCGGCGTTGCGACCGTTCGTGAAATGGATGGTTTGGCAATGAGCTCTCGCAATAGCAACCTAACGATTGACGAGCGCCAACGAGCGCCCGTTTTAGCGCGTACTATGCGCTGGATCAGCAGCGCTATTCGTGGTGGTCGCGATGATTACGCATCAGTGATTGAAGATGCTACTGACCAGCTACGCGCTGCAGATCTTCAACCTGACGAAATCTTCATTTGTGATGCTAAAACTCTGCAAGCGATCACTTCAGAATCAACTCAAGCAGTGATTCTAATGTCGGCTTTCCTAGGTAAGACGCGTCTTATCGATAACCAAGTTCTCGATTTGGTAACGGAAACCAAAGAAGAAGTGAAAGAAGAAACGACTGAATAGTCGGCTTCTGCTCTTAACGCAAAACAAAAAAAGGTCGATGTTATATCGACCTTTTTCTTTACCTGTTACTTAGATGAACCAAAGGTTAGCTACGTAAGCCAATACCCTTTGTCACTAGGTAGTGTGCAATGCCATACAACAGCACGATAAACACACCTAGTACGCCAAACGACGTCACGATCCCCACATCAGACACACCCAAGAAGCCATATCTGAACGCGTTAACCATGTACACGATAGGGTTCAACTTCGATACACCTTGCCAGAATTCAGGCAATAGACTGATCGAGTAGAACACACCACCAAGGTACGTCAGCGGCGTTAAGATAAAGGTTGGGATAATAGAGATATCATCAAACGTGCGTGCGAATACCGCGTTAATCAAGCCACCCAAAGCGAATACTACCGACGTTAAAAATACCGTCGCAATGATCACGCCCCAATGGTCAACTTGTAAGTCGACAAAGAACAACGACACGAAGGTTACTATGGTACCCACTAACAAGCCACGAACCACACCACCCATTACGAAGCCGGCGATAATCACGTAGTTAGGAACAGGCGCTACAAGCAGCTCTTCAATGTTCTTCTGGAACTTGGCACTAAAGAACGATGAAGCAACGTTGGAATATGAGTTGGTGATCACCGACATCATGATCAGACCGGGAACAATGTATTCCATGTAGCTAAAGCCGTTCATTTCACCAATACGCGCACCAATCAGGTTACCGAAGATGATGAAGTAAAGCGTCATGGTAATCGCTGGCGGCACCAGAGTCTGCACCCAGATACGAGTAAAGCGATTGATCTCTTTGGTCAACAAACTGCAGAAAGCGGTCCAATATAGGCTGTACATATTATTTACTCCCCTCACGGACGATACTCACAAATAGCTCTTCTAGACGGTTTGCTTTGTTACGCATAGAGAGGACTTTAACCTGTTGCTCGCTCAATTGAGCAAAGATGGTATTCAAACCTAGGTTCTTGTCGATTTCGATTTCTAGCGAGCCATTGACCATCACTTGGCTATTCACGCCTTCAAGCTTAGGTTCAGTCGTGCCCTCTTCCAGATCCAGAATAAAGGTCTCAGCACTCAATTTGCCCAACAGCGCTTTCATTGTTGTGTTCTCAATCAGCTCACCGCGATTGATGATACCAATGTTGCGACACAGCATTTCTGCTTCTTCTAGGTAGTGCGTGGTCAAGATAATGGTAATGCCCTGCTTCTCATTGATCTCTTTTAGGAATTCCCACATTGAACGACGTAGTTCAATATCAACGCCTGCTGTCGGTTCATCAAGGATCAACAAATGAGGTTCATGCATCAATGCACGCGCGATCATCAAACGACGCTTCATACCACCAGACAAGTTACGCGCGCGTTCGCCACGCTTTTCCCACAGATCGAGTTGAGATAGGTACTTTTTCGCTCGCTCTTTCGCTAATGCTTTTGGCACGCCGTAATAACCCGCTTGTTGCAGCACGATCTGTTCAACGGTTTCAAACGGGTTAAAGTTAAACTCTTGAGGCACAAGGCCTAAGTTCTGCTTCGCCAATTCCAGATCGGTATCAATGTCGTAGCCGAACACTTTAACCTTGCCTGACGTTTTATTTACCAGTGAAGAGATAACACCAATGGTGGTTGATTTACCCGCACCATTGGGACCAAGTAGTGCGTAAAAGTCGCCTTTTTCTACTTGTAAACTAACGCCCTTAAGAGCCTCGAAGCCCCCAGCATAAGTTTTTCTTAATTGCTCAATTTCTAATGCATACATAGAGATAGACTGCCATTTGCTATAGATAAGATGTAGACGGCCGAGCTTGAGGAAGAGAGTAATGCTTAAAACGAACTAGCTGAAAGCTAACCCAAGATTTGTTTACTCGGCCATTTTGCGAACAAGTTTATCGTTGATTGACGATGAATACAAATATCGTGTGAGAGTTTCTTTCGAAAACAAATAAGCGTCTTGGCTACGTGAAGACTAAATCAACGTTCAATAAATATAAAAATGCCGCTAAGTGATTCACTTAACGGCATTAATGATCAGTCTTGAAGTGAGCGTCTATGGCTTATTCATATCAGCTTATTACTGAAAAATTAAACTGACTCAAATTGATGCTCATCTCTGTCGACATAGCTTGTTGCTGCCGTCAGGGCTTCATATCTGAATCGATAAGTGTTGGATTCAGGTACTAGGTCAATCACGTGGAACTTCTCTAGTTGTTGACGAGTATTCTCATTAGGACACAGCAGATACACCTCACACTGCGCATCCAATGCATCTTTAATCGCATTCTCTAGCGCTAGGCCAACAGTGACATCAATCATAGGTACATCTGTCAGGTCTAGAATCATCGCTTCATAGTCAGAGATACTTGAGTGCTGACGTGAAATCGCCTTTGAAACGCTGAATATCATCGGCCCTGATAGGTAGAAGAATAGCACCTTACCATTGGCACTATCGAGTAACTGACGTTCGCTATCAGTCAATGGGATATCGTCTTCATCATCACCATCACTGATCGCCTTAACTTGTCTGGCTTGCTCTCGGCTTAATCTTTCAATAATCAGGATGTTCGAGATAAACACACCCAGTCCAACGGCAATAATCAAGTCAACAAACACAGTCAATAGCATCACGCCGTACATCACGCCCATGCCGGCATAGCTAACCTTGTGCGCGCGCTGGATAAAGCTCCAATCTAGGATATTGAAACCAACATACATCGCGATACCAGCCAGCACTGCCATAGGAATCGGTTCTGTTAAACCACCTGCAACCAATACCACGAGCGCAAGTACTAAAGCTCGAATAACACCTGAAAGCGGAGAACGCGCTCCCACCTGAATATTGGTTACAGTCCCCATAGTGGCACCCGCGCCAGGTAGTGCACCAAACAGGCCAGAGATCATATTGGCAATGCCTTGGCCACGAAGCTCTTTGTCTGAGTCATGCTCTTTACGAGTCAATGAATCTCCGATAACCGCGGTCAAAAGCGTATCAATACAACCTAATGTACCAAGCACCAAGGCATCGATAACCATAGTAGTAAACTGTTCAGCGCTGATCGTAGGGATAACGAGGGAAGGTAAACCAGCTGGGATTTCACCAATACGGCGAATAGAGTCGGTATCAAAAATAATGACGGACAAGAGCGTTACAGCCACTAACGCAACCAGTTGAGCAGGCACATACTTACGATACTTAGCGGGGAAGCCAAAAAGAATACCGAGTGTCAGAGCACCTAGAAATAGCTCACTCACTTTTAAGTTTGCTAGCGTATCTGGTAAAGCAGAGAGCGTGCCCATTACACCACCGGATGGAGCGGCATGCCCTAACAATGGAGACAGCTGCAAGATAATCAGAATAACGCCAATGCCCGACATGAATCCGGAGATCACGCTATATGGCATCAAAGTGACGTATTTTCCTAGCTTTAACGTACCAAGTAATATTTGGAATGCACCGGCCATCATCACGACAGTAAAGGTCATTGCCATACCCGTTTCAGGATATTTAGCAACCATACTCGTCATTACGGCAGTCATGATCACCGTCATAGGGCCGGTAGGTTCAGAAATCAAACTACTCGAACCGCCAAACAATGCTGCAAATAGGCCAACCATAATGGCGCCCCACAAGCCAGCTTCAGCTCCCGCGCCAGAAGCAACACCAAATGCCAATGCTAAAGGTAACGAGATGATGGCTGTAGTTACACCGCCAAACATATCCCCTTTGAGATTGATATCCGTAAAACGACTTCCAAACAAAACACACCTTCCTGATGATGAAATGACAAACCTTATCACTTTAGCAAATGTATCAAGTGTTCAGAAAGTGTTAATTCAATCACATTATTCATGTCTTATAACCGGATTATTGATAGTGGGCTAAGTTTATGATTTTCCGTACTAGAACACGTCAGATGAGTACATTTTGACGCAGTTTTTACGAGATTGAATTTGTAACATTGTGTATAGTTAAGCATCTTAATTGAGGGATGTAAGAAGCAAGATGCCAGAAATAAAACAGCTTTTTGAGAACAATTCCAAATGGTCTGAAGAAATTCGCTCTGAAAGACCTGAGTATTTTACAACGCTTGAAGAGGGTCAAAGCCCTGGTTTTCTATGGATAGGTTGTTCAGATAGCCGAGTTCCAGCCGAGCGCCTGACTGGCTTATATTCTGGAGAACTGTTTGTTCACCGAAACGTGGCCAACCAAGTGGTTCATACAGACCTAAACTGTCTATCTGTTGTTCAGTACGCAGTAGATGTGCTTAAAGTGAAACACATTATTGTCTGTGGTCACTACGGTTGTGGCGGTGTTAACGCGGCGATTGATAACCCTAAACTTGGTCTTATCAACAACTGGTTACTGCACATCCGTGACAATTACCTAAAATACCGCAAGCAAATCGAAGCGCTTCCTCGTGAGCAATGGGGTGACAAGTTATGCGAAATTAACGTCGCAGAACAGGTTTATAACCTAGGTAACTCAACCATTATGCAAAATGCGTGGGAGCGTGGCCAAGACGTTGAAATCCATGGTGTGGTTTATGGTATTGGCGATGGCAAGCTACAGGACCTTGGCGTACGTTGCTCAAGTAACGATACTTTAGAGAACAGTCACTTAGATGCATTAAACAAGATCTTAACGACGCCTCTTCTTAGTCAACAAAGCTAACCCATTCCGTCATATATACAAAAAGCCCGCATCAAGCGGGCTTTTTAATGACTTCTAAACCACAAGCGTAATGATTACTCTTGAGGTACTACCTTACCGATGTACGGTAGGTGACGATATTTTTGTGCGTAGTCGATACCAACACCAACAACAAACTCGTCTGGGATCTCAAAACCAATCCATTTTGTATCGACAGTCACTTCACGGCGAGAAGGCTTGTCTAATAGCGTACAAATTTCGATAGACTTAGGACCACGTAGGCTCAGAATCTCTTTTACTTTAGTCAGTGTGTTACCTGTATCGATAATATCCTCTACAAGTAGAACGTCTTTACCTTGGATGTCGTCATCTAGGTCTTTCAAAATACGAACATCACGTGAGCTTTCCATGCTGTTGCCGTAGCTAGACGCAGTCATGAAATCAACTTGGTGAGTTAAATCGATAGCACGAGCAAGATCCGCCATAAAGACAAACGATCCACGTAATAAGCCAACTAAAACCAGATCTTCACTGCCTTGGTAGTGTTCCGTGATCTGTTTGCCTAGTTCGTTCACTCGATCCTGAACTTCTTGCTCAGAGATCATGACTTCAACTGTATGCTTCATACTGCTCTCATTTTGTTTGGTGATTGCGACAAGTGTAGACAGTTATGCCATGGGTGCCGCTCAATTTGTGCGTAAGTCTAGCACTGCTCAAATACCCACACCACCTTATGGTTCCAATTTACTGTGAGATTATCAATGAAATGTGCACTTGTGCCTTGTCTGATAGTCGCCTCCTTTCACATCAATGTGGATCACGCTTTATGTATCAAGTTTGATGTAACTGTCTATTAAATAAGCTCAAAGGATTGACCATTCGCATATGCACCATTACACTCATCTTGGCTTAAATAATAATAAAATCATTAATATAAAAATTTCGTTGGCAAGGAAAATAAAATGGACTCAATATCTAAGAGACCTAGAACTAGGCTTTCACCTTTAAAAAGAAAACTTCAATTGATGGAAATCGCTCTTGAGGTATTCTCTCGCCGCGGTATCGGTCGTGGTGGACACGCTGATATTGCAGACATCGCTCAGGTGTCTGTCGCAACTGTATTTAACTACTTCCCTACCCGTGAAGATCTGGTTGATGAAGTACTAAATCACGTTGTACGCCAATTCTCTAACTTCCTTTCAGACAATATCGATCTGGATATTCACGCAAAACAAAACCTACATAATATTGCGACTGAAATGGTGACGTTAGTGGCTCAAGATAGCCATTGGTTAAATGTGTGGTTCGAATGGAGCGCTTCGACTCGTGATGAAGTATGGCCGCTATTCGTAACAACGAACCGCACTAACCAAATGTTAGTACAAAACATGTTTAGCAAAGCGATTGAACGTGGCGAAGTTTGTGACGATCACGATCCTAAACATCTAGCCAATCTATTCCACGGCATTTGCTACTCGCTATTCATCCAAGCGAAACGTGTAGAAACGCCAGAAGAGCTTTCAAGCTTAACGGATAGCTACTTGAACATGCTGTGCATTTATAAATAGATTTGAAATTCGGTCTTCGAAAAAAACTTAGGGATTGGCGTATTGCGTCAATCCTTTTTTGTTTTTAGCACTCGCTCTTCGTATCCCGGAGCGCAGCGTACTCGCATCTCGAAGTGAAACGTTACTGCTCTTTACCTCAGAATCGAGTAGGAGGAGGCCTCGCAGCCTCCGTCCTCTCACACCACCGCACAAGCGTGGGTCGCATACGGCGGTTCCGAAT
>NZ_JBFRMS010000036.1:61910-146917 GCF_041470505.1 Vibrio sp. 10N.261.55.C5 | reverse complement strand
GCGAAATCTTTAGCAACACCGCCGTATACTTTTGCAAGAGTAGTACAGATAGCAGCAGTTAGAGTTGTTTTACCGTGGTCAACGTGGCCGATAGTACCAACGTTTACGTGCGGTTTCGTACGTTCAAATTTTTCTTTAGACACAATCGTGTTCCTTCCTAGTTATGATTCGCCACGTTCATTATTGAGCGAGACGCGCCAGAAATTGCTATTTTATGCGCCAACTCTCGTTAGCGCAATATTTGGACGCATTGTTCTTTCAAAAAATGAAAAAAAATGCCTTCCTTTTGTTTAACCACGCTCTGCAATGATTGCTTTTGCAACATTGTTAGGCACTTCAGCGTACTCACTAAACTCCATAGAGTAAGAAGCACGACCTTGTGTCGCAGAACGTAAATCAGTTGCGTAACCGAACATGACAGACAACGGAACTTGTGCACGAATTATCTTCAGGCCAGCTGTCCCCTCGTCCATACCTTCGATGATGCCGCGACGACGGTTAATATCGCCAACAACGTCACCCATCCAGTCTTCTGGAGTAGTTACTTCAACTTTCATCATAGGCTCAAGCAGAACCGGTTGCGCTTCAAGTGCACCCGCTCTGAAAGCCATAGAGGCAGCGATTGTAAACGCCATCTCACTTGAATCTGTTTCATGGTAAGAACCATCATATAGTGTAGCTTTGATATCCAAAACTGGATAGCCAGCAAGCACACCATTGTTCATCTGCTCTTCAACGCCTTTAGCAACTGAAGCGATAAACTCTTTCGGTACGATACCATTGGCAATTTCATCCACAAAGACAAAGCCTTCGCCAGCTTCTGATGGTTCCAGTTTCAGCCATACGTGACCGTACTGACCTTTACCACCATGTTCACGGATAAATTTACCTTCCGCTTTCGCTGTACCACGAATAGTCTCACGGTAAGCCACTTGCGGGTTACCAACGTTGCAGTTCACGCTAAATTCGCGCTTCATACGGTCAACGATGATATCTAAGTGTAGTTCACCCATACCAGAAATCAGAGTCTGGCCAGTTTCCGCATCCATATCAACGCGGAACGATGGGTCTTCCGCTGCTAGTTTACCTAGAGCGATAGTCATTTTATCTTGATCAGCTTGAGAGCTTGGCTCTACAACGATCTGAATAACTGGGTCTGGGAACTCCATGCGCTCAAGAACAATCTTATGGTTCTGGTCACAAAGGGTTTCACCAGTAGTTACATCTTTCAGACCAATGATGGCTGCGATGTCACCTGCTCGTACTTCTTTTACTTCTTCACGCTTGTTTGAGTGCATTTGAACAATGCGACCTAAGCGTTCACGTTGTTTCTTCACAGAGTTGTAAGCAGTTTTACCGCTTTCTACAACACCAGAGTAAACACGGATGAAGGTAAGAGTACCAACAAATGGGTCTGTTGCGATCTTAAATGCTAGCGCTGAGAACGGTTCTTTGTCGTCCGCGTGACGCTCTGCTTCATTCTCGTCTTCATCGATACCTTTAATTGCAGGCACATCGACTGGAGAAGGAAGGAAATCAACAACTGCATCTAGAACAGCTTGTACACCTTTGTTTTTGAATGCACTACCACAAGTAGCAAGTACAATTTCATTATTAAGGGTACGAGTACGAAGACCTTGTTTGATTTCAGCTTCTGTTAGTTCACCTTCTTCAAGGTACTTATCCATCAGCTCTTCATTTGCTTCTGCAGCAGCTTCAACAAGTTCTGTACGATATTCTTCAGCCATTTCTTGCATGTCTGCAGGAATATCTTCGTATGTGAAAGTCATGCCTTGGTCAGCTTCGTTCCAGTTAATTGCCTTCATCTTGATAAGATCGACAACGCCTTGGAAGTTTTCTTCAGCACCAATGTTCAGTTGAATTGGAACAGGAGTTGCGCCTAAGCGGTCCTTGATCTGTTCAACTACGCGCAAGAAGTCAGCGCCGGTACGGTCCATTTTATTAACGAAAACCATACGTGGAACTTGGTACTTATCAGCTTGACGCCATACTGTCTCTGACTGAGGTTCAACACCAGATGAGCCACAGAACACAACAACTGCACCATCAAGCACACGCAGAGAACGTTCTACTTCGATTGTGAAGTCAACGTGTCCAGGAGTGTCGATGATGTTAATACGGTGGTCCGAGAACTGAGCTTCCATACCACGCCAAAACGTAGTGGTTGCTGCTGAAGTGATCGTAATACCGCGCTCTTGCTCTTGCTCCATCCAGTCCATGGTTGCTGCACCATCGTGAACTTCGCCGATTTTGTGAGAAAGACCGGTATAGAACAGAATACGTTCACTTGTGGTTGTTTTACCTGCATCTACGTGAGCAACGATACCGATATTACGGTATTGCTCTATAGGAGTTTTACGAGCCACGGTTGAATCCTCTTATTAGAGACTTAGGGACTATTGCTATGTCTAGATTAGGCGTTAAAAGCGATGCTTCGCTAAAAATTGCTTGCCCTAGAAATAGCAATAGTTCCTAGCATAAGCATAGGAACTAAAGAAGTGCTGCAAGGAACCTTGCAGCACTAAAAAGGTATTACCAACGGTAATGTGCGAACGCTTTGTTTGCGTCAGCCATGCGGTGAACGTCTTCACGTTTCTTAACCGCAGTACCTTTGTTCTCAGACGCGTCTAGCATTTCAGCAGCTAGGCGTTGAGCCATAGATTTTTCACCACGCTTACGCGCAGCTTCAACTACCCAACGCATAGCAAGAGCGTTACGGCGAACCGGACGAACTTCTACAGGTACTTGGTAAGTTGAACCACCTACACGGCGAGATTTAACTTCTACCGCTGGGCGAACATTTTCAAGAGCTTCTTCAAATACAGCTAAGTGGTCTTTACCAGACTTCTCAGCCATTGAATCTAGTGCAGTGTAAACGATTTTTTCTGCAGTAGATTTCTTTCCGTCAACCATAAGGATGTTAACGAATTTTGCCAGCAATTCAGATTTGAACTTAGGATCTGGAAGGATCTTACGCTGACCTATTACGCGACGACGTGGCATGGATATTCTCCGTTGTCTTCTTCAGGTTTTTTCCAAAACTTTTCAGAATAATAAATAAAATAGTGTTTGGCCTTACTTAACGATTTCTTTTTAAAAAAGAGAATCAATTAAGACTTAGGACGTTTCACACCGTACTTAGAACGACCTTGTTTACGGTCGTTAACGCCAGCACAGTCAAGTGCGCCGCGAACAGTGTGGTAACGAACACCCGGAAGGTCTTTTACACGACCGCCACGGATTAGTACAACACTGTGCTCTTGTAGGTTGTGGCCTTCACCGCCGATGTACGAAGTTACTTCGAAACCGTTAGTTAGACGTACACGACATACTTTACGTAGTGCCGAGTTAGGTTTTTTAGGTGTAGTAGTGTAAACACGAGTACATACACCACGTTTTTGTGGGCACGCTTCTAGTGCAGGCACGTTGCTTTTAACAACTTGCTTTACACGAGGTTTGCGAACCAACTGGTTAATAGTTGCCATTAACTAGCTCCTGAAATTTACTTGAAAGTAAGCTTTGTGAAAAATCTATCCCTAATCACAAGTCGTAATTAGGGACGCAAAATTCTATTCAGCAGTGGGAGGTGTGTCAAGAAATATACAGATCTTTTTTAGCCGTCTAGAGCTCAGGATGGTCTACTTTTAACCAAACTGATAAAACACAGCTACCAAGTGACTGATTTGTCGTTCAAAACCGTCAGTTTAACGAAGCCATCGAAGTCAACTTGATCAATGGTACTTGAGACAAGTAGTTGTAAACCTCGGCTATCGAGATCTGGTTTTAACACCGACACCTGCTCTACTGCGCAGATTTGAGTGAATAACTCATGATTGGGAAGGCAAACATACACCGCATCTTCCACCAAAAGATACTGATCTTGTGGCTGAGAATAGGTCAATGCGAGTTTAAGTTTGTCGACTGATTTTACAATATGAAGCATAGCGTCCCCTAGAAAGTCAGTATCTGTTGGCACTGAGCTAACTTCTGCGTTAACTCGTCGGCTTCAACGGTGGTCACATCGATCAGCAGGTTGTCTGCTGAAAGACCAAACTGACTCAGACTACGCTGACACACATACACCTGTTCGATGTCGTACAGGTCCATAAGTTTGAATGCAGAGATGTAGTCACGCGATAGTGTTTCGTCGGGCTGCTGCGCCTTGAGAAGCTGTGTCACGCCATCGCCAACAAAGAACACGGCGATATTTTCACTGTAAGCAGATGCAGCAAGTAATGCGTCTAACCCTTCTCTACCCGCAGCGGTCGTATGAGGGAAACTGTTAAATATAAAGGCTAACTTTCTCAAAACTGCACAACCCTATCTTGCGTTAGTAGCGCTTCCGATAAGCTCCCTAATCCGGCTTGAGTAAATCCAGTGGCTAGGTTAGAGGCACTTAGTTGATGTTGCTCTGCTTCTTCAGAGCTAATCACTCCGCGTCTTAGCGCAGCTGCCACACAGGTTTCAAGGCTAACATCGTGTTCATCAGCCAGCTTTTGCCAAGCAGAAGCTAAATCAAATTCATCGTTAGCCGGTACGGTAAGGTCTGAGCCGTTACTGACGCCATCTTGATAGAAGAACACACTGTGAAGTTTGTGGCCCTGTTTAATCAGAGCCACGGCAAACTGGTAGGCACTTCTTGCTGACTGTGAGCCATAGACTGGCCCATTCACTAGGAGTGTATAGCTTAGCAACCCTCTTCATCCTCTGTTTTACGTTGGCGGATGTATAGGTACACGGTGTGCTTAGAGATGTTCAGTCGCTCAGCAACGCGGTTGATCGCGTCTTTAATATCGAAAATACCTTTGTCGTACAGCTCCATCACGATCTGACGGTTCTTAGTATTGTTCGATACCGATTTGTCAGCGTTAATTTCTTCAATGGTGCGTTCAACCGTTTGGTCGACAAGTTCTTCAACGTCACTAGCGAAGTTAACCGATGATGCGGCTTCGTCTGCGTCTTGTGTAGGCATGAACGATTGCAGCACTTGTGAGAATGGCGCGTCTAGATTCACGTTAATACACAGTAGGCCAATCACTCGGTCTTCACCGTTGCGGATAGCAACCGTGATCGACTTCATCAACACTCCGCCTTTAGCGCGAGTGAAGTATGAACGTGAGAAGTTACGCTTAGAACCTTCAATATCTTTTAGCATCTTCAATGCAAGATCGGTGATCGGCGAGCCAACCTGACGACCTGTATTTTCGCCGTTGGCAATTTTAATCGCAGAAGTATTGAGGTCTTCTAAAGAGTGCAAAACGATTTCACAAAACGGACCAATAAGGCTCGCAATACCGTCAACAACGGCCTCATAAGATCTTAGAATGATTTTATCGTGTTCACTGAATGGCATAACGTGGACTGATTCCATTTCAAGTAACACATCTGCATTGACTGTTTCTGTAGTAGTCACTTATTCCTTACCTTCGTGTGAAAAATCAACAAATTTATGTAAGTTTATCAGAAAATTTTAATTGCACACCTAGCTAACATTGCAACTAGTGATTTAGAACAAGTTTAAAAATCAAATACTCATCTTCAAATCATAAAAAAAGCCTAACTCAAAGTTAGGCTTTTTATTCAATCAACGTATTTTAGTACGAGGCTTTTAACCGATATTACTGTGCAGGAGCTGCTTCAGCGTTATCGATGTTTAGTAGTTCTACTTCGAATACTAGCGTTGAGTTAGCTGGGATAGTCGGTGTGTCTTGCTCACCGTATGCTAGCTCTGGCGGGATAACGAACTTGTACTTAGAACCAACTTGCATCAGTTGTACGCCTTCAGTCCAGCCTGGGATTACGCGGTTTAGTGGGAATGTTGCTGGTTCGCCACGATCGTAAGAGCTGTCGAACTGAGTACCGTCTGTTAGCGTACCTTTGTAGTGTACTTGAACGGTATCAGTGTCTTTTGGAGAAGCGCCTTCACCAGGAGTCATTACTTGGTAAAGTAGACCAGATTCAGTTTGCTTAACGCCTTCAGTTTTAGCGAACTCAGCGCGGAAGTCATCACCGGCTTTCTTCACTTCTGCAGATTTTTCTGCCGCTTGTGCTTGCATCGTTTCAGCAACACGCTTGTCTAGAGCTTCAAGAGCTGCGCGAGTTTCTTCTTCGTTAAGTGCTGTTTTCTCTGCGAATACGTCTTCGATACCTTGAAGAACCATATCTTTGTCTAGGTTGATACCTAGCTCGCTTGGCTTATCAATGCTTGTGCTTAGGTAGTTAGCGAAAGATACACCGATTGCGTAAGCCGCTTTGTCATCTTCTGTTTTAAAGTTTACTGCTTCAACTTTAACTTCTTCTACCTGTGGAGCTTCTGCCTTTGGTTCTTCTTTCTGACAACCAACTGCTAGCATAACCGTTGCGGCAAGCAGTGATACTTTTAAAACTGATTTCATTGAATTCTCCAATTAATGGCCAAGCCATTGGTTATTGTGCACAAATCTAATGATTAGATTGGTGTGAATACGTTAGTTATAACAATATACTAGTCATATGTCTTTCGACACAAACCGGATTATTAGATGTGATGCGAATATTTTTCCACTCATTGCTATGTACAATTGTCATCACCTTGTTAAATGGTTGCTTTTTCTTCCAAGATGATGAGCAGCGTTGGGAAATTGAGCCCAATGGTGCCACCAGCTTTGCACTCAGCAGAGATGGACGCTTCGCCCTGCTCTACTCTCAGCAAAAGCAACTGCTCCTTTGGGACCTCGCCGAAGACCAAGAGTTGGCTCAGCTTGGTCCACAAGACCAGTTAGAAAACCAAGTATCGCGTATCCGTATCTCGGACAATGGCCGTTTTGCCATTACCGCTAGCCAGATGAACTTCGCCGTTTGGGACTTATCTTGGACTCAAGCACAAGGGCTTTGGTCTATCTCCGATGGCTTGATTCGCGATGTCGATATCTCTAGCAATGGTGAAAAAGTATTGCTTGGCCTGTCTAATGGCAAAGCGATCTATGTGGACTTAGTCACCGGACGCCGTCTTGAGTTCCTTGCTCACCGAGAAAAAGTTAATTCTGTTTCCCTTTCTTCCAATGGTCGCTACGCATTATCAGGTGGCAACGACTATAAAGCCTACCTGTGGGATACCGAGTCAGGCTTGGTATTACGCACCTTTGAGCATGAACAAAGAGTAGTACGAGTCGCGCTACAACGCGATGGTGAACTGGCTTTTACCTCTGATGGCGGCAATCAAGCGATGATTTGGGATCTTGAAACGGGCGAACCTCAAGCGCAATTGCAAAGCTGGTCTCGACAGTTGATTTTCTCGAGTGCGCGTTTTTCTGATGACGGCAGTATGTTGGTGACGGGCACACCATCCAGCCAAGTGAGTGTGTGGAATACTCAGGATGGCAAGCGAATTTCTCGCCACGATGCTGAGCCATTAAAAGATGCTCGCCCTCCTCGTGCGGTAGTGTATGATGCAGCCTTTGATGATAAGAACCGTGTGATATCGGGCACCTCTGCGGGCATTGCCCAAGCTTGGAATGTGGATTAAGAACGATGACAGAAAAGCGAGTTGAACAACTAGAAAGCCGCGTAAATGACCTAGAGTGTCAGCTAGCTTTCCAAGAACAGACCATTGAAGAACTCAATGAAGCGCTTAGCCAACAACAAATGTTAATCACGAGAATGCAAGATCAGATGAAGTTCGTGGTTGGCAAAGTAAAAAATATGGATGGCTCTAATCTAGCCGACGCATCAGAAGAGACGCCACCTCCACACTATTAAGTGCGGTTCAAAATAACCAATTAAATCTAACGACGCATATCGTTAGTTTCTCGTCCTCAATGTGTAAACACATTTCAGGACGGGACATAGAAAACTAAGAGGGCGACAGATACTTATCTGTCGCCCTTTTGTTTATTTCATCTCAGTGAATAAGCTAAAGCCAATTAAGCCGATACCAACTTAGTCGTCGGCATAAATCTTCACTTCAACACGACCTTGAGTATCAACGCTTGCACGATACATTCCTGAGCTGTTCATACCAAAATGTATATCGCCTTGGCCATCGATAGCGATCAAGCCACCTTCTCCACCCATGGTTTTCAATTCACCTTGAATGATCGTTTCGCAAGCGGTGTGCACATCTTCTTTCAGATAACGCATTCGTGCTGCGACATCACTGGCGACCATTTTACGTAGGAAGAACTCACCCATCCCGGTTGTTGAGACGGCAACATTGCCATTTTCAGCGATGGTTCCTGCACCAATGATCGGAGAGTCACCCACACGACCGTATTTCTTATTGGTCACGCCACCGGTACTGGTTGCTGCCGCTAAGTTACCCGCTTGGTCTAATGCGACCGCACCAACCGTGCCGTACTTTTTATCGTCAGGGTATTTCTCAGCTTGCTGCTGATCATATTTCGCTTCAGACAGAGCAAAGATGCCTTTCTCTTTCATCGACTGAAGTTGGTCATAGCGGCGCTCAGTAAAGAAGTAGTCTTGCTCGGTAAAGGTGTAGTCATGCTCAAACGCAAACTTCTCGGCACCTTCACCAATCAGCAACACATGGTCGCTTTTCAGCATCACATCACGCGCAAGTTCAATTGGATTTTTGATATGGCGAACGCCTGCAATAGCACCCGCATCCATTTCGCGGCCGTGCATCACAGAAGCGTCCATCTCAACAAATTCATCATGCGTTAAAACAGAGCCCCTACCGGCATTAAAGTGCGGGCTGTCTTCCATCACCTTAACCGATGCCACTACCGCATCCAGAGCATCACCACCCGATTGCAATATTTGATAACCAGCCAAAACCGATTTTTCCAAAGCCTCGGTAATACCCGCTTTTAATTCATAGCTCATTTGCTCGCGCAAGATGGTTCCTGCACCACCATGAATGGCAATTGAAAAAGGCTGTGACATACAAACTCTCCACTGACGTCGTCTTATAATGTTGTGCTATCAATACCACATCCATGGTTCGATGTCTGATAACGAAAACCAAACTTTTACGAATGCTTAGATTTGCGGACACTTAGTTTGGTAGAGAAAAGCGAGGTCAAAAAGCGAGACTCCTAAACGCAAAAAGCCTCCACAAGGGAGGCTTTCAAGATTCTTAAACTAAACCGTTAATTCGGTATTAGTGAGAACCACAGCTACCGCCGCCGCAGCAGCCGTCTTTTTTCTCTTCACCGTGGTCATGGCCTTCGCCACCACAGCAACCGCCTTCGTGGTCATGATCGTGGTCGTGACCGCCACAGCCGCCTTCTTGGTGTACGTGACCGTGTTGAACTTCTTCTTCAGTCGCTTCACGAACCGCTACAACTTCAACGTCAAACGTTAGAGTTTGGCCAGCTAGCATGTGGTTACCATCAACAACAACTTCGTCGCCATCTACTTCAGTAACTTCAACTGGGATTGGACCTTGGTCAGTATCCGCTAGGAAACGCATGCCAACTTCGATTTGCTCAACACCTTGGAATACGTCAGCAGGAACACGTTGAACTAAGTCATCGTTGTGCTCGCCGTAAGCGTCTTCTGGAGTAACCGTTGCTGAGAACTTGTCGCCAGCTACTTTGCCTTCAAGCTCTTTTTCAAGACCTGTAATTAGGTTGTTGTGACCGTGAAGGTAATCTAGTGGAGCTTCTGCAGTTGATTGGTCAACTACTACGCCATCTTCAAGTTTCACTTGATATGCAACACTAACTACTACGTTCTTTTCAATTTTCATGAGAGCTCCAAGGAGGTTTGGACTAAGCTCGAACAGTTGAGCTTAGGAAAAATTCTGTACCGGGATATTATGGGGATCAATTAACGAAACTCAATCATTCTGGCTTAAAAATACCGATCATTTCTTGATTCGCGTGTTCAGATTTCTCTACAGTTTTCGGTTTACGCTGTTCTGTGAAGTCACAATCGACACATTCCACCAGCTCGATATTATTTTCAATCCACCAACGGAGTGTGTCTTGAGTGTTGCAACTTGGGCAACTTGCCCCTGCGATAAAGCGTTTTTTCTGTTTCACGTTCATATCCTTTACTGCTCTGGATTCGCGGTTCTTCCCACTCACTTTATTGATAAGTTAAGCAGAGACCGCGTTTATTATTAGGTTAGTTCTATAGTCTGTTATTTCTATGCCCAAGCTCTATTTCTAAGCTCAAGCATGAGTTATCACTTCAAGCTACTGCCAATAGTTTCGAGATTGGTGATCGTTTTCCATCTCGTGTCCAAAGATCTCTTCAAGTTCTTTACGAGCCTCTTTCGCTCTTTGGGCTAACTCGGCATCTTCGTTATGCTGAGGCAGCAACTCTTTCAGCATACCATTATCCAACTTTCTAAAGTGTGCTTCTGCTCGCTTCGCTTTATATGGATGCATGCCAAGTTCAGTCAATGTTTGACGACCTAAATCCAATGCTCCAAGGAAGGTTTCACGCGAATAGTTACTCACACCGTGGTTAAGTAGTTGATACGCTTCAACACGGCTTCGTGCACGCGCCAAGATCTTTAAGCGTGGGAAGTGCTGCTTACATAAATCGACGGTTTTCATGATTTCATCTGGGGAGTCAGTACACAACACAATCGCCTCTGCTTTATCAGCACCGGCTGCGCGTAATAGCTCTAGGTGAGTCGAGTCTCCGTAAAACACCTTGTAGCCGAACTTTCTAAGGATGTGTATTTGGCTGGCATCACTTTCAAGGACAGTGATACGAATCTTGTTGGCATACATCAGACGACCAATGATCTGACCAAAACGACCAAAGCCCGCAATAATCACTCGAGGGCTGCGATCAACCACATCCGAAGACATCGCACTTTCACTGATTTGATTAAGCTGACGTGCAAAGAATCGGTCTTGCAGTTTAAGCATCAATGGCGTGGTCACCATAGAAAGGCTCACAACCACCAGTAAGAACGACACTTGTTCGCCACTTAAGATGCCTTGAGCACTCGCCGCAGTAAAAATAACGAAAGCGAACTCACCACCTTGGCTAAGGATCATCGCCATTCGGCTGCGTGCTTTAGCTTGAGTGCCGAAGATACGAGCCAGCGCATACAGCACCAAACCTTTCAATACGACTAGCGACGACACTGCAATAAGTATTGCGAATGGGCTTTCTGCCAGTAGACCTAGGTTTACCGCCATACCCACAGAGATAAAGAACAGACCAAGCAGTAAACCTTTGAATGGATCAATCGCGATCTCAAGCTCGTGTCGATATTCACTTTCAGCCAGAAGTACGCCCGCTAGGAAGGTACCTAATGCCATCGACAAGCCAATCCGTTGCATGATCACAGCAATACCAATCACAAGTAACAGCGCCGCGACGGTGAATAACTCACGCACACCACTCATCACTACGTATCGGAAAAGTGGTCTCAATAAGAAGTGGCCACCGACCAGTAGGCCAATCACGCCACCCAGCATCCACAGCATGTCAGCCCAGCTACCGCCGGTATTACCCGCAAGTAGAGGCAACATTGCTAGCATTGGAATAACAGCGATATCTTGGAAAAGCAGTACTGCAAAGCCCGACTGCCCGGCTTCTTTGCCGCCGAGCTCTCGCTCTTCAATAACACGCAAGGCAATCGCAGTCGAAGACAGCGCCAAACCCATACCTATCACGAGACTGGTTTGCCAGGTTAATCCAAATAGACAGGCGATGGCGGTAATAATCAGAGTGGTGATCAGCACTTGTGCGCCACCGAGTCCTAGAATCGGCGCTCGCATCTGCCACAGTTTTTTCGGATTAAGTTCGAGACCAATCAAGAAGAGCAGCAGTACCACCCCGAATTCGGAGAAGTGTAGAATCGCTTCGACATCACTGATTAAGCCAAGCCCCCATGGACCAATAGCGACACCCGCTAATAAGTAACCTAATACTGAACCTAAGCCTGCTCGCTGCGCGATAGGAACCGCAACCACAGCCGCCGCTAAAAATATAGCGCTACTTTGTAGGAAATCATTAGTCAGAGCCATCATTCGCTCCTATATCTTGTAGCGGATCTCGCAACCAATTTCGATATTCTTCAGCGTGTTGGTAACGCGTCATATCCGAGACATTTCTAGCCCAATGTAAAACCAAAGGGGATATCCAGTTCATTTGACACAAAGCAGCGGTGAGCTCGAATGGTTGCAAGATCTCTTGTAATGGATATTTATTATAACCTGCGGCACCAAACGCCTCTTCTTTACCACCGGTAGTAATCACACTGCGCCAGTGTTTGCCTTTAAGCGCACTTTGCTCACCAAAAGCAAAGCCCTTGCCTAACACGCGATCAAACCACTCTTTTAACAATGAAGGACAGGAATACATGAACAGAGGATGCTGAAACACGATCACATCGTACTGAAGGAGCAATTCATGCTCATAAGGCACATCAATAAAGAAGTCAGGGTAGATGGCGTAGAGATCATGAACTTTGACATGACCGAGCGACTCTACCTTCTTAACCATCATCTGGTTAGCAATAGAGGTTTGCGGCTCTGGGTGCGCATAGATCACTAATACCTTTGGCACGGGTTTGTCTGTCGAGGGAGTAATACTCATTCCTTTGAAACATTCCTTTAAGGGCTAAACGGTGGCAAGGCCACAAGAATTTAAGCAAAAGTTATTAATATGTTATTGGCATCATAACGCAAATTGCATTGTGATCGACTTTTATCTGGTTTCAGCCTACTATGCAGGCGTCTGTTCACCTCTAATTTCTATGCTATTTCAATTATGATTACTTTCTCTGATATTCAATTGCTACGCGGCGGTAAGCCACTCCTCGAACAAGCATCTGCGACTTTTCACCCTGGCGACAAGATCGGTTTGGTTGGTAAAAACGGCTGTGGTAAATCTACGCTATTCGCCTTAATTAAGGACGAACTGTCTATTGATGCGGGTTCATTCAGTAAACCAGCCCATTGGGAAATGGCTTGGGTTGCTCAAGAAACACCTGCATTAGAAAGAACAGCAATTGAATACGTGATTGATGGCGACCGTGAATACCGCGGCCTTGAAGATCAACTAGAGAAAGCTGAACAAGCCGACAATGGCACATTGGTAGCAGAGATCCACGGCAAGATTGAAACCATTGGTGGTTACAGCATAAAGGCACGTGCTGCCGAGTTACTGGATGGCCTAGGCTTTAGCCAAGAACAAATGACATGGAACCTGACTCAATTCTCAGGTGGTTGGCGTATGCGTTTGAACCTAGCGCAAGCCCTACTGTGTCGCAGTGACCTACTGCTACTCGATGAGCCTACCAACCACTTGGATTTAGACGCAGTAATGTGGCTCGAGCGTTGGTTACAAAGCTACCCTGGCACGCTAGTGCTTATCTCGCACGATAGAGACTTCTTAGACCCTATCGTCAACCGCATCGTGCACGTTGAAAACCAACAGCTCAATGAGTACACGGGTAACTACTCATCGTTCGAAACCCAACGAGCGCAAAAACTGATTCTGCAACAAGCGATGTACCAAAAGCAGCAGAAACAGATGTCTCACATGCAGAGCTACATTGACCGTTTCCGTTACAAAGCTTCAAAGGCTCGCCAAGCGCAAAGCCGTATTAAAGCGCTAGAGAAAATGGAACAAGTGCTGCCTGCTCAGTTTGATAACCCATTCAGCTTTGAATTTAGAGAACCAGACGCACTACCAAACCCAATCATGATGATGGATGAAGTATCAGCGGGCTATGATGACAATCTGATTCTAGAAAAGATTCGCTTGAACCTAGTACCGGGCAGTCGTATTGGCTTGCTTGGCCGAAATGGCGCTGGTAAATCAACACTGATTAAACTGCTTTCTGGCGAACTGAAACAGCAAGGCGGTGAACTGAGTTATTCGCAAGGCGTTAAGATTGGTTACTTTGCACAGCACCAGTTAGAAACGTTGCACCCAGAAGAAACACCGCTGCAGCACATGATGCAGATTGCCCCTAAACACACCGAGCAACAATTGCGTGATTACCTAGGTAGCTTCGGTTTCCAAGGTGAAAAAGCACTTGATAAAGTAGCACCCTTCTCAGGTGGTGAAAAAGCGCGTTTAGTATTAGCGCTACTGGTATGGCAAAAACCAAACCTGTTGCTACTCGATGAACCAACCAACCACTTGGATCTCGACATGCGTCAAGCGCTGACTTTTGCCCTGCAGACATTTGAAGGCGCAATGGTTATCGTATCGCACGACCGTTACCTACTGCGTGCGACTACCGATGATTTATACCTTGTACACGACCGCCAAGTAGCACCGTTTGATGGTGACTTAAGCGATTACTACAAGTGGCTAACCGAACAGCAGAAAGTTGAGCGCAAAGAAGCACAAGCATTGGCACCAGCAAAAGACGGCGCCAACAGTGCAGCAGCGAAAAAAGAGCAGAAACGAAAAGAAGCCGAGTTCCGTAAACTGACGGCACCACTTCGTAAAAAGCTCACTCAATTTGAAAAGCAGATGGATAAGTTAACGCAGGCTCTTGAAGAAGCCGAACAAGAATTATCCGACACTTCACTGTATGAAGCTGAAAATAAGGCTAAACTGAATAAAGTACTCGCTCTCCAAGCGAGCAGTAAGTCACAGCTAGAAGAAGTTGAAATGGATTGGATGTCCACTCAAGAAGAGCTTGAGCAGATGGAACAGGATATGGATAGCTTATGAGCCCAGAGCACGCCCCAATATCACTAACACTGGAACGACTATGGCAATTTAGCCTTCAGTATTACAGTGTGCGCGGTGTAAAGGATGCGTGCCTAGCTTTGCAAAACCAGTTCCACGGCAACGTCAATCTACTGCTGCTTCTCAAATGGCTTGATGAGCAGCAATTGTCTTTTGCTGAAGAGGAGTGGCACAAGGTTCAACAGTGCTTGAGCCGCTCTGAAACCCTGCTTCATAGCTATCGAGAGCTACGTAAACATCTCAAAGCACACGTTGTCGACTCTCTATACCGTGAAGCGCTAAAGTTTGAGTTACAGCTTGAAAAGCAACAACAGTCCGATCTGGTCGACTGTATAAACTCCCTACAGCTGTACGCTAACCAGCAATCACCGCTCACTTTTCAGTACTGTCGTTTATTAGGGGCTGAAAACCTCTACGACGCTTTTTCTGAACCAGCACCACAGCCCTAGCTCATTCTCTTTCCCTTTTATTCAATCAAGATCCAAGCTTAACCTTGATATTATTCAAACGGTTACCCATAGCCTGTTTTTGTATCTCGTATAAGTGAAGCCTTGCGCTTATGCCGAGAATCAACCAAGCTCAAATAAAAACGTGGGCGTTTCGTTACAAACTCAACACGTTATCAAAACCCGTATAAAGAAGCATGGATCGTTTTTATGACAATATTTACCGCAGCTGCTGGTCTCTCTAATCCGCACTTACAAACCTTAGTGCCACGGTTTATTAGGAAGCAGGCGCTGTTTCATCCTCACTGGCAAACCTTAGAAACACCCGATGGTGACTTTCTTGATCTTGCTTGGAGCGAATCACCAGACGGTGACACCTCAAATAAAAATGATCGCAGTAGCAAGCCGATATTCGTTCTATTCCACGGTTTAGAAGGTAGCTTTGAGAGCCCTTATGCCAATGGATTAATGAATGCGTTTGCTAAAGATGGTTGGTTGTCCGTGATGATGCACTTCAGAGGCTGCAGCGGAAAACCCAATCGCCTGGCTCGCGCTTACCATTCAGGTGAAGTCGAAGATGCGCGCTTTTTTCTAAGACACCTGCACGCCCAGTTTCCGAATAACCCTAAGGTTGCGGTTGGCATATCTTTAGGTGGAAACATGCTGGCGAACTATTTGGCTGAGTACGCAGACGACCCATTGCTGTCGGCGGCGACCATCGTATCTGCTCCTTTTGACTTAGCGTGTTGCTCTAGTCGTATTGAGCGTGGTTTCTCCAAGCTCTATAAGAAGTACCTGCTCAACTCTCTAAAATCGAATGCGCTAAAAAAGGTTAACCTGCTGCAGGAAAAACTTGGCATCACCGCTGAAGCCATCAAGAACATCACCAAACTGTATGAGTTTGATGAGCGAATCACTGCGCCTCTGCACGGCTTCAAAAATGCCCAAGATTATTATGCGCAATGTTCTGCGCTGCCTAAGCTCAATAAGATCAAACTACCGACTCAGATCATTCATGCCAAAGACGACCCTTTCATGACCGATGATGTGATCCCAAAATTTGTTCTGCCCGATAACATCGATTATCGACTGTTTCAAAAAGGCGGCCATGTTGGGTTTATTACTGGCAGTACACTCAAGCCAAGGTTTTGGTTAGAAGAAGCCTTGCCTGCCTACTATGAAAGTATCCAAGATTCGGCATAATGACCGAGCCTTAGTAAATAGAAGTAAAACAATACTAAGCACACGCATTTCTACATCAATAAACCTATTTATGAACATAAAAGAGAGAAGTATTTATGATCATCCCATGGCAAGACATTGCGCCAGAGACACTGGAAAACCTCATCAAAGAGTTCGTGCTGCGTGAAGGCACAGACTACGGCGACGTAGAGGTTTCACTGCAAAACAAGATTGATCAAGTGAAACATCAATTAGCTTCAGGAGAAGTCAGCATTGTGTTTTCTGAGCTCCATGAAACCGTTGATATTCAAGTCACAAAACGCTTCTAAGCTGCGCTCATAAAGGAGCCGTGTTATAGTGGTAAACGATTGCTAACAAGTAAGTTACTCAAAAGACAAGGGTTGTCATGTCCGCTAAACATCCAATTATTGCGGTGACGGGTTCATCTGGAGCCGGCACCACCACCACCTCAGAAGCCTTCCGTAAAATGTTCAATATGATGGACGTGAAGGCCGCTTGGGTTGAAGGGGATAGTTTCCATCGCTTCACTCGCCCAGAGATGGATGTCGAGATCCGTAAAGCGCGCGAGCAAGGTAAGCACATCAGCTACTTTGGTCCTCAAGCCAACGACTTTGGTGCGCTAGAAGAGTTCTTCCGTAAATACGGTAACGAAGGTACAGGTAAAGTAAGAAGCTACCTACACACCTTCGATGAAGCCGTGCCTTACAATCAAATGCCGGGCACCTTCACGCCATGGCAAGAGATCCCTGAAAACTCCGATGTGATGTTTTACGAAGGCCTGCACGGCGGTGTGGTTGATGGCGACATTAACGTTTCTCAACACGTCGATTTGCTGATTGGCATGGTACCTATCGTAAACCTAGAGTGGATTCAAAAATTCGTTCGTGACACCCGCGATCGTGGCCACTCACGCGAAGCCGTAATGGATTCCATTGTTCGTTCGATGGATGATTACCTTAACTACATTACCCCGCAATTTTCGCGCACTCACATCAACTTTCAGCGTGTTCCAACCGTAGATACATCTAACCCTCTCAACGCCAAAGGGATTCCAAGTTTAGACGAAAGCTTCGTAGTTATACGTTTGCGTGGCATCAAAAACGTCGATTTCCCCTACCTTCTGGCTATGATTGATGGCTCGTTTATGTCTCGTCATAACACGCTAGTAGTGCCAGGCGGCAAGATGAGTTTTGCTATGGAGCTCATTGTGAGGCCAATCCTGCAACAACTCATCGAAACCGGAAAAATAGGTTAACAAAACGACATTCTGGTTGATTACTTTTCATACCGTGATCATGTGCACAATTTTGCGTAAAAAATCGTAGCTTGGTCACGATTAAAATCAAGAAATAGTACCTGAAAAAGGATACTATTCTTAAACGAAACACAAGATAGCTTGCAGCACTCAACGAGTGCTCTTATCCTACAAGTCAATCAAGGCTTAGCTAAAATACGGAAAGCGGCAAGCATACCCTGCAGAGGAAGTGAGATATTATGGTTCTAGGTAAACCTCAAACCGATCCAACATTAGAGTGGTTCCTTTCACACTGTCATATTCATAAGTACCCTTCAAAAAGTACTTTGATTCATGCTGGTGAAAAGGCAGAAACCTTGTACTACATCGTTAAAGGTTCTGTGGCAGTTCTTATCAAAGACGAAGAAGGTAAGGAAATGATTCTTTCTTACCTAAACCAAGGCGACTTCATCGGTGAGCTTGGCTTGTTCGAAGAAGACCAAGAGCGTACAGCTTGGGTTCGTGCTAAATCTCCTTGTGAAGTAGCTGAAATTTCTTTCAAGAAATTCCGTCAACTTATCCAAGTGAACCCAGATATCCTAATGCGCCTTTCAGCGCAAATGGCAAACCGTCTACAAGTAACTAGCCAAAAGGTTGGTGACTTAGCGTTCCTTGATGTAACAGGTCGTATCGCTCAAACGCTACTAAACCTAGCGAAACAGCCAGATGCAATGACTCACCCTGACGGCATGCAAATCAAGATCACTCGTCAAGAGATTGGCCAGATCGTTGGTTGTTCTCGTGAGACCGTTGGTCGTATCTTGAAGATGCTAGAAGAGCAGAACCTAATTTCTGCACACGGTAAAACTATCGTGGTATACGGCACTCGTTAATCTCGATTAACTGAGCCAAAAATTTGAAAGCCACCAAATGCGAATTTGGTGGCTTTTTTGTTTTCTGAAGACCCAGAGAGCAGATGCGAGATACGATAAAAACTCACAGAATCCTATTTGTAAACTTCCTCGAAGCGAAGCGTACTCGAATCTCTAGGACAAAGTCCGTGCTCGTACCTTTTGTTAACCGTTGGTGCTCTCAAAGATTTTGTCAGCTGATGCTGCAACAAAACCTGTGTAAAGCTCACCGTTGACCATCGCATAACGCTTAGCGAACTCATAGAAGCCGCCAGGAATCATCTCATTGCCTTCAACAAATGAAACTGGGACTTTGTCTGCCATTGTTGATGATTGCTCTAATAAGACCTCTGGAGAGCCTTTAACCTGACCGCCAGATGCATTGATTGTGAAGCCTGACTCGCTCAGGTAGTCATTCACCGCCTGCACTTCATCAAATTCATTTAGCTGGTTCACACTCACCGTAAAGTGGTTTGCACCATATCCATGAGCCGCGAGCCAAGACGCGTATTCGCTCTCGTTCGCTAGTACTTGGAAGTCAGCGAAGCTCAAATCCCAAAGACGACCACCAAACAAGAACTCATGACCTTGAAGCTTACTTGAGTCCACTTGCTCAACCAACTTAGCAACGATCTGTTGCAAGTCACTTGAACACTCTTCTACCTTCAACTCACTAATGAACACTTTTGGTTGTTTTGGATCTGGGTGCTCGTAATGCTTAGCCACCAACTTCTTGCTCTCAAACAAGTAGTCGCCACACGCCTTATAGCCTAACTCTAGGAAAGGCTTCGCTAATGTTTCAATACCCAAAGAAGCAACATTGAAAGTACGCAATGCAATGTGATCATTAATCAGCGCTTCGTCTTCTTTCAGCAAGTGATGCACTTTCTCGGCCGATGGACAAAGCCTGTGAATGTAATCGTCCCAAAGTGATTTAAAGAGTAGATCGGGCGTCATGGTGACTCCTTGTCAAAGGTTCTAGCAAGCTAGTAATTTGGATAAGAGAGGGAGAGGCTGAGACACAGAGTCAGCAGCCATCAGCCTGTGACATACTTTTTCTATTATTATCTACCGCCCAATCTAGGTGTCGGACGTGATGGAAAAGGAAAGCGATAACACCACTTCCCTATTTCAAGCTTAACGCATGAGCCTAAGACTCATTAGCCTAAATTAAAGCTCAATACCCGGGCTAAACGTTGCTGGAAGTTGAGTTTCACCGCCTTCCATTGAAGCCATAGGATAAGCACAGTAGTCCGCCGCATAGTAAGCACTTGGGCGTAGGTTGCCTGAAGCACCCGGACCACCAAATGGTGCATCACCACTTGCGCCTGTTAGCTGACGGTTACGGTTAACAATACCCGCACGGATATGGTCAACGAAGTATTCCCATTCAGAATCATCTGTTGATACTAGGCCAGCAGATAAACCAAAGCGTGTGTCGTTAGCTAATTCAACCGCTTGCTTTAGCGATTGGTAACGAACCACTTGTAGCAGTGGACCGAAGTACTCTTCATCCGGCAGCTCAGCAATGTTGGTTGCGTCGATAATACCCGGAGAAACAAACGCCGCTTGACCCGCTTTTGCTTCTACTAGGCTGACGCCGCCTAACGATTGTAGATTCGCTTGCGCGTCCAGAATGAACTTAGCCGCAGCTTCAGAGATCTGAGGACCCATGAAGGGTGCTGGTTCAGCGAATGGCTGATCAACACGAATCTTTTGCGTCGCTGCGACCAGCTTATCGAGTAGCAGATCCCCCTTCTCGCCAACAGGCACGTACAAACGACGAGCACATGTACAACGTTGACCCGCACTGATGAACGCCGATTGGATAATGGTGTATACCGTTGCGTCTGCGTCACCATATTGGTCACTGATCACCATAGGGTTATTGCCACCCATCTCTAGTGCCAGCATCTTGCCCGGTTGGCCCGCGAATTGACGGTGAAGGATATGCCCCGTATTAGCACTACCTGTGAACAGCACGCCATCAAGACCTTTAGCATCGGCCAGTGCGATACCTGTCTCTTTAGCGCCTTGTACTAGGTTGATTACGCCAGCAGGAAGACCCGCTTCTTGCCATAATTTCATCGCAAACTCACCCGTCCAAGGTGTCTGCTCTGAAGGCTTAAATACCACGGTATTACCCGATAGCAGTGCAGGAACAATATGACCGTTAGGTAGGTGACCAGGGAAGTTATAAGGACCAAATACTGCCATCACGCCTAATGGACGGTGACGCAGTACAATCTGGTTGCCTGCCGCTTCACGAGAAGCTTCACCGGTACGCTCATGGTAAGCACGAATTGAAATAGCAATCTTGCCCGCCATTGCGCCCGCTTCAGTGCGAGTTTCCCAAATCGGTTTACCCGTCTCTTTCGCGATGATTTGCGCGATTTCTTCGCTGTTCTCTTTAACTTTCTCAGCAAAGTTCAACACGATCGCTTCACGCTCTGCAAAGCTCAGTTTTTTCCAAACCAAGAAGGCTTCACGAGCTGCTGCTACTGCAGATTCAACCTGTGCTGGTGTCGCGCTATCACCCTGCCACACTACTTCATTGTTGTATGGGCTTACTGATGTCATGGCGTCACCTTGACCTTCCACCCACTGTCCTGCTATCCACTGAGTCATACTTCTATCCTTAAAATCTTCGACAGATAATCGCCGCTCTTATTGAGCCAACATGCGAACGAATTCGCCTTCTTTTACTTCAAGAGCGCTTGCTACTTCAGATGATAAAATCACTGTGTCGCTTGCTTGGTCATACGCACCTTTCGCGGCTACTGCGCGGAAGTTCTCAAACGAGGTATTACCAATTAGGAAGTCTTTAGAGCTAGAGTGCTCTGCAATTTGAACCTGTGCTCGAATTGAGTGACGCACAGATTCGATGTTTCTTAGATCACACTCAACCGTTGGGCCTGCATCAAAGATGTCGACATAACCACGGTTGGTGAAACCTTCACGTTCCAGCAACTTAAGTGCAGGGCGCGTATTGTCATGTACCTCTCCGATCACCGCTTGAGCTTCTTTGCTCAGTAGGTTCACGTAGATAGGTAGCTTAGGCATTAGGTCAGCAATGAAGCCTTTCTTACCAATACCGGTTAGGTAATCGGCAAGCGTGAAGTCAATCGAGAAGAAATGTTCTTGCAGCCATTGCCAGAAAGGAGAATTGCCTTCCGCATCTGATACACCACGCATCTCAGCAAAGATCGTTTTTGAGAAACGCTCTGGGTGCTCAGCCATCAGTAGGAAACGACACTTAGACATCAGTCGACCGTTTAAGCCTTTGCGGTAATCAGGACGTAAGAACAGCGTACAAATTTCGCTGCAGCCTGTGTAGTTATTACCAAACGTCAACAGCTTAACCACGTTATTCACTTTAAGGCGCTGTGAAGAGTGAACCACTTTACTGATGTGGTACGAGTAAAAAGGCACATCCCAGCCAATTGAGGCTTCGATGCCTGTCGTGCCTGCGACTTCTCCCGTTTCAGTGTCGAAGCCAACCATTAGGTAGCCTTCATCACCAGGTTCAGTCACGTCTGGTTTGGCAAAGCTGTATTCAGAGTGAGTAATACGGTTGGTTAACAGTTCTTCGTTAACCGGAAGAGATGTGAATCCGTGACCAGATTCAACCGCGCAGGTATGCAACGCATCGTAATCAGATAATTTTATTGGGCGAACAACTAGCATCAATATTCCCTCCAGATGCAAAACAGGCCCAAAACGAGAATCTTGGGCCTTTAGCAGTACGTCATGGGATCGCTCTAATGGCGATCATTCCTATGACGCCGCTCAGGCTAAACTAGCGTAGCGATTGCTTTGTCTAGTTTTGATAAACCTTCTTCAATTTCTTGTGTAGTGATAACCAGTGATGGCGTGAAACGAACCACGTTTGCACCCGCAACCAGTACCATTAGGCCTTGCTCGCCTGCTGCTACTAATACGTCACGCGCACGCCCTTGCCATTCGTCATTCAGTGCAGCACCTAACAATAGGCCTTTACCACGAATCTCACTGAAAATTTGGTATTTGTCGTTAATCTTAGTTAGACCATCACGGAATAGCGCTTCACGCTCTTTTACGCCTTCTAGAGTCTCAGGTTGGCTAACTACGTCAACCACTGCTTCAGCTACCGCACACGCCAGTGGGTTACCACCGTATGTAGAACCGTGCGTACCAACCTTAAGGTGTGTAGCCAGTTCAGACGTCGTCAGCATTGCGCCGATAGGGAAACCGCCACCTAGAGACTTCGCTGTGCTTAGAATGTCTGGCGTCACGCCCAGACCTTGGTAAGCATAGAAGTTACCAGTACGACCATTACCTGTTTGTACTTCATCAAAAATCAACAATGCATTGTGCTTGTCACACAGTTCACGAACCGTATTCACGAACTCAGCCGTTGGAGAGATGATACCGCCCTCGCCTTGCAGAGGTTCCATCATGATGGCACAAGTGCGATCAGAGATATGCGCTTCTAGAGCGGCAATATCGTTGTAAGGTAGGTGAGTTACATCGCCAGGTTTTGGACCGAAGCCATCTGAGTAAGCTTCTTGACCACCAACGGTTACAGTAAAGAAAGTACGACCGTGGAAACCTTGTTTGAATGCAATGATTTCAGATTTCTCAGGACCGTGAACATCCGCAGCCCAACGACGAGCTAGCTTAAGTGCTGCTTCGTTCGCTTCTGCACCAGAGTTCGCAAAGAATACTTTTTCTGCAAAACATACGTCAGTTAGCTTCTTCGCTAGACGCAGTGCAGGTTCGTTAGTCATTACATTACTTAGGTGCCAAATCTTGTTTGCTTGCTCGGTAACAGCATTAACCATTGCTGGGTGACAGTGACCCAAACAGCTCACAGCGATACCACCAGCAAAGTCGATATACTCTCGGCCTTGTTGGTCCCAAACGCGTGCGCCTTCCCCTTTTACTGGGATCATTTCCATTGGGTTATAACAAGGCACCATCACCTCATTAAACAGACTACGTTCTACTTTATTTTCCACTGTCATCGTACATTCCTTCTCGATACCGCAAGCTTCGCAAATAAGCGTAATGGTTCATAAGTGAGACAAGGATATTTTGTCTCGCCATAATCCCGCTGCAGCATTATATTTACATTTAATTAACCTTTTCAATAGTAGATTATTCTTTAGCCATCCCTTACAACCAGCTAAACGTCACTACCTATGACTATTTATGCATCAAACAATCTGTTTTATGAAGCTTTTTTTACCTAAACGTATAACCAGCAACAGCAAAGCCTTACTGGTACAGCGGTATAAGGGGTTCGAGAGGAAATAAGGCGAATAATATTGCATAGACTAAAAACTTAGCCTGAAGAGGGAGAAATGTTATAAAAAGTGATCGGCGTCAGAGGGATGAAGACGCGGCGCGCCCGAATTAAAACGCTTAACGAACGAGGTAATACGTTTAACTGGCTTATTTGAACGAATGAAAAGCCAAATTTAAACACTCAACGCGCTAAGAAGTTAGCAAGAAGCTGGTGTCCTTGCTCTGTTTTAATCGATTCAGGGTGAAATTGGACGGCATCAATCGGCAAGGTTTTGTGTTGATAACCCATGATCTCATCCATACTGCCATCTTCAAACTCTGTCCAAGAAGTGAGTTCAAAGCAATCAGGGAGCGTACCATTTTTCACCACTAAAGAGTGGTAACGAGTCACAGTCAGAGGATTATTGAGACCTTGAAAAACGCTCTTACCGTTGTGACGGATCGGAGAGGTTTTACCATGCATCACTTGTCTGGCTCTCACCACTTCACCACCAAAGACTTGAGCAATGGCTTGATGACCAAGACACACACCTAAGATCGGCAGCTTACCAACGAAGTGTTCAATCACCTGCAGCGAAATTCCCGCATCATCGGGCGTACATGGGCCCGGCGAGATAACAAGATGGCTAGGATTTAGCGCTTCGATGCCCGCAATATCAATCTCATCGTTGCGAACAACTTTTACAGTTACCCCTAACTCACAGAAATACTGATACAAGTTATAGGTAAAAGAGTCGTAGTTATCGATGATAAGTAACATGGGTCGAAATCGTTTGCTAAATACTAAAGGATTGGGAGATATAGGGGCGGTATTGTGCAATACCCATAGCGAAAGGCAAGTGGAAACTGCATTTCGCCAATAATTAAGGCCAACCTAAGTTGACCTTAATTGTTTACAGATAGCGTTAAGTTATCTGAATTGGCTTACTTGTATGGCAAGCCAATCTATTTGTGATTGAGCTACTTACGACGACGCCACATTGCTAAGCCAAATAGTGACATAAGAGCACCGAAGCCAAATGAACCGCCTACTCTTAGCTCAAGAACGGCAGGATCATGATCCGATGAACGGAAGTGATCTTGGTACTTAGGTAGGTCACCTTTGTACTCTTCGTTGTAGTCAAACAACGTCGACTCACCACCATTGATGTGCCAATCGGTAGCATCGACAACCCTATCTTTCAGGCTTTCGCTGATCAGCAGGTGGTCTAGAGCGCCAACTTCATCATTGTATGAGTAGCTCCAGCTGTCTGGGTGCTTTTGAGCCACAGCATTGATATAACCGTAGTTCTTCGTAATCACCGCACCGCTATCACCAAACTGCTCAACACCATCAATGTAGGTATTACGAGCTGCTTTGATCTGCTTGCCGTATTTCTCTTCCGAGTAATCGGTTAGCACCAGCATTGGATCTTCCATGCCGTACGAGTTCATATCACCCAGGATCACTTTGTGACCTTTGATGCCATCGAGCGCTTCACCTAATGCAACCGCCGCAGCAACACGGAAGTTCTCACATGAACCTTGCTTATCGGCATCAACGCCGCCTTGGCCGCCCTGCTCAATCGGAGCAGCATCTTCCCAACACTTAGAGCCTTTCGATTTAAAGTGGTTGATCGCTACGGTGAGTTTCTCTTTGGTGCCTTTAACTTTAAAGGTTGGCGCCAATGAGTCACGTTGGTAGTTCTTACCGTCTTCAATCACCTTGCCTGAATCGTCTAACACCTCTGGTGCTTGTTGGCTTGGCATCGCGATAACACGGCTGTCTTTAAGCTTAACCACCTTCTTACGGTAGATAACACCCGTTGTGATAACGTCAGTACCAATAGAGTCCATCTCGTCGGTTACGCCGTCTTCGTTCGAGTCGACAGCCACAAAGGTATAACGGTCTTTCTTACGCTCAATGCGATCATTCAGTTGGTTTACAAGTTGCTGAATGGCAGAGCCTTCACCAAAGCCATTGTTCTCAATTTCCATCAAGCCAATGATGTCTGCATCTAAGCGAAGAATCGCGTTCACAATCTTCTCTTGCTGCATCTCAAACTCAGTGATGGTGTTCGCGCCACGGTTATTGCCGTGCTGATTCGCGTCGCCACCAAATGGAGAGTTGAAGTAGTTCAATACGTTGAAGGTCGCAATACGTAGGTCGCCTTCATCCATGTCTGGTTTGTCGGTACGCGGATCGTTACGCACATAGTTTTCAGCCGAGATCTGGTTAGTCGCAATTAAACGGTACTCACCGTAGCTGTAAGTCAGCACGCCTTCTAGGCCAACAATGGTGTCATCAATGCGGATGTAATCTTCTGTTGAACCATCTTGGTCGATATCAGTGCGGCCAAAATCTGGGTAGAAAGGGACTTGTCCATCAGCCGCTTTTTGATCGGTTTCAACGAAAAGACGGCGGTCTGCGTTGTCTTCAGTTTGCTGCTTCGCTTCGTCAGATCCCGCGGCGAAAAGCTGGTTCGGCTGCATGTTAATACGCTCATGCGCCAGTACCATGTTGTTACGACGACCTGCGTAGTCATAACCAAAGGTACGCGTCACACGCATATCAAGCGCTTCGGTTGTTTTCACCAACATGCCTTCGTAGCGTTCAAGCGTTGCAGCGAAGTTCTCGTCACTGTCTAGCACTTCAATCGCCGTCGCTTCAGGGGATTGCTGTTCGCCCTGCTTTAGCCATTGGTTGTTTTCAACTTTAAGCTGAGTGTTGCTGTAGTATTCTTGAACCTTACCTTTCACACACACCACATCACCCGCAACTAAATCTGAGCTTGACTGGTTAGTGTGAATAAATAGACCCTCAGAAGTGCTTGAGTTGAAGTCATCCTCAAGTGCTTGCAGGTAGAAGCCTTTGGTTAGGCCAGTAGTCACTGCGCTAACTACACCTTTTACGAAGTATTCATCGTCGGTGATGTACGGGTAGCCATCGATGAACGGTGATGTTGCACCTTCGCCTTGGATCTCTTGAATGGTGGTAAATACCGGGTCTGAGCCATCTTCTGTACAAGTAAAGGCTTCTGGCAGCTCAACGCTGTCTAGTGAACCTAGCCCTTCAATACTGTCTTTTGGTAGCGATACCCATTGTGAAGCATCAAACGTCGCAGAAGGTGTTTGTGTCGCACGAACCAAAGTAACATCTTTGCCCCAGTCCACATCGCCCATCAAACCAACAACATCATGCACCGAACCATCTGCATTCAAGATAGCTAGCGGGTCGTCACCATTATGATTAGCCAATGAAGCATTTAGAATGTCAGCGACCGCCTTAATCTCATCACTCGCACTAGAATGTGCGACCACGAGTACTTCACCGGGTGCTAAAACGTGTCCATCTAAAGGTAAAGTGGCACCCCATGATCCGTTGCCATTGGCAGATTTCGCCAATGAGTAACCATCTAAACTAATGCTGCTATCGCCACTATTGGCAATCTCAACCGCTTTGTTATAGCTGCCGCCTTCCACATATTGTGAAATAAACAAATCAGCGTGTGCGCTTGTAGTTAACAAGCTACCAATTGCCACTGCTAGCAATGAAGGTTTGTGTAAAAGAGCCATCCGTTTCACCTGAGTTCATCGAGTTATAGTCACTGCCATCTATGGGCAGTCATGTATTTTGTGGTAACTATCAGGTTTATTTATGAAAGGAATAAGTCAGTTGGCAAGAAAATGAGGAACTTATCACTTTGGAATCATCAATTGTTTGGCACGTTATATATTTCCAACATATATAGAAACGAGTGTAATTTTATAAAGCTTGAGGGTACCAAATAAGATCATCTGCACAGCATTACAGCGATGGATATGCTAGCTAAATACTGGGTAAATTATCAATTCAAACAAGGGGGGGAGGTCGAGGAAGGCAAATGGAATGGGCATGAAAAAGCCCAAAGTAAACAACAGCTACTTTGGGCTCAAATTCTCAAGCGAGTTGTGTTAGTTCACCCTATGGGCGAGTAACAAAACCTACTGCTTCGTATGCTTTTTTCAGTGTCACTGCAGCACGTTCAGAGGCTTTTTCAGCACCGGCTTTCATTACTGCGTCCATGTAGGCACGGTCAGCACGGATACGGTGATATTCAGCTTGAATCGGCTCAAGCATCTCAACCAATGCTGCGCCTACGTCTTTCTTGAACGGACCGTACATTTCAACGCCTTGGTACTGCGCTTCGATCTCTTCGAACGTTTTACCTGTCGCTGCAGAGTACAGACCCATTAGGTTAGAGATACCCGCTTTGTTTTCCCAATCGTGAGCAATGCGTGGTGGTGTTTCTGCATCGGTTTGCGCTTTGTTGATCTTCTTGATGATCGACTTAGGCTCTTCTAGCAGAGTAATCACGTTCTTACGGTTGTCGTCCGACTTAGACATCTTCTTCGTCGCGTCTTGCAGGCTCATTACACGTGCATTCACTGTTGGAATGTAAGGTTCTGGTACTTGGAAGATTGGCGTTTCAGGACCGTAGATGTTGTTGAAGCGAGTTGCGATATCACGCGCTAGCTCTAGGTGTTGTTTCTGGTCGCTACCTACAGGTACTTGGTGAGCACCGTAAAGCAGGATGTCTGCAGCCATCAACACTGGGTAGTCGTATAGGCCTACGTTTACGTCGTTTGAGTGACGTGCAGACTTATCTTTAAACTGAGTCATACGGCTCAGTTCACCCATTTGTGTGTAACAGTTAAGAAGCCAACCAAGTTGAGCATGCTCTGGTACGTGTGACTGAACAAATAGCGTGCTCTTCTTTGGATCAACACCGACAGCAAGACAGATTGCTAGTGCGTCTAGAGTCGCTTCATGCAGTGCTTTCGGATCTTGGCGAACCGTAATTGCGTGAAGGTCTACAACACAGTATTGGCAATCGTAATCATCTTGCATCTGTTGCCATTGACGTAGAGCACCCAAGTAGTTACCGATACTTAGTTCACCAGATGGTTGAACACCACTCAATACGATGGGCTTGCTCATGGTTTTAATTCCTTTGCTTATTCGCTAAGTTTATTGAACGCTTAGCTTCTTAACTTAAATATAGAAAAGCCGCACAGCTCTTCTGTACGGCTCATCCAGTGTACTCATTGATAAGTATTTTGCTAGTAGGTTAGCTAACTTTTGTCCGCTTTATGCTGAAACTAGAACGACATCTAGTAATTGCGCGACGTTATCCGCGACATAGTCAGGGTTTGATGCTGAAATCGGCTCGCCGTGGTTATAACCGTAAGTCAGACCAAACGAGTGACAACCTGCATTCTTAGCCGCTTTAATGTCGTTGCTTGAATCGCCAACCATCAACATCTTTTCCGCTTTTACATTGTGCTTTTCTAGCAACCAGTTCAGAGCGACTGGGTTCGGTTTTTTCTCTGGGAAAGAGTCGCCACCCAACACATCAACAAAGTACTTATCAATACCGTGTTGCGCCAGTACGTCTGGTACAAACTTCGATGGCTTGTTGGTAACCAGCGCCATAGTGAAGCCGGCTTTATCCAGCTCAGCCAGCGTCTCTTTAACCGATGGGTAAAGGTAACTTAGCTTGTGACCGCCCTGCTCATAGAAATCATCAAACAGGATGCGTGCTTTTTTCAGTAGCTCTGGCTCTAGGCTTGGGTCAACCGTCAAGTTACGGCTGAGTGAACGTCCGATAAGAACATCAGCACCATTACCTACGTAGTCGCGAACTTGTTCTTCGCTCACTGAAGGGAAGCCCAACTCCTGACAAGCTTGGTCAGCAGCAACGGCCAAATCAGGCACGCTGTCTAACAAGGTTCCATCCAAATCAAAGGCGATCAGTTTTATTGAGCTTAATGACATCTTACTTTCCTATTTATTATGTTCGTCTTATGAGTTGAGCTATAAGACGTAAAAAAGGGGCAAATTAGCCCCTTAATATTCAATCTATCTGTAGTTTTACGATTATGCGTTTACTTTTGCAAGCTCTGCACGCATCTCATCAATCACTTCTTTGTAATCTGGTTGATTGAAGATAGCTGAACCCGCAACGAACATATCTGCGCCCGCTTCTGCGATTTCACGGATGTTATCAACCTTCACGCCGCCATCAATCTCAAGGCGAATGTCACGGCCTGACTCATCAATCAGCTTACGAACAGCACGTAGTTTATCTAGCGTGTGCGGAATGAAAGATTGACCGCCGAAGCCTGGGTTCACAGACATCAGTAGAATCATGTCTACTTTGTCTAGGATGTAATCTAAGCAAGAAAGCGGCGTTGCAGGGTTAAGAACCACACCCGCTTTACAGCCGTGCTCTTTGATTAGCTGTAGAGTGCGATCGATGTGCTCTGAAGCTTCAACGTGGAAGGTAATCATTGATGCGCCGGCTTTAGCAAACTCAGGCACGATGCTGTCTACTGGCTTAACCATAAGGTGAACATCGATAGGAGCCGTAATACCGTAGTCGCGCAGCGCTTTACAGATAGGCGCGCCAAAAGTCAGGTTAGGTACGTAGTGGTTGTCCATCACATCGAAGTGCACAACATCAGCACCAGCTGCGAGTACTTTTTCTACGTCTTCACCAAGACGAGCAAAATCTGCAGACAAAATCGATGGAGCGATTAGAAAATCTTTCATACCAAACCTCTTAAGAGTGAGTAAATTGCGAATATCACCGCCTTGGTGACATCTCATACACAAGTACAAGACTCAATCCCAAGACTATTTGGTGTGCAATTCTACCTAAGCACCTAAGCAGATCCTAGCAGTTCGAAAGATTAGTTTAAGAAAGTATCCGTTGGTCACTCAATTTAATGAGTTTGGCGGATATTCTGACCATTACTGTTCAGCTGATGTGTGCTGCTGGTTTTTCTCTTTATGGAAAAGCGCCAATAGCTCATCAACTTTATTACGGCCAGCGCCATTACGGCTGATGGTGCGTTTCACCCTAACCACGTTCAACTCCGCACCATGATATAAGCGACGAGTTAATGTCGTATCGTGGTTTGAAATCAAAACAGGAATACCGCGTTCCATCGCTGCTTTTTCAGCAACATCCGCCAGTGCAGCTTGGTCATCTAAGCTAAAGCCATTACCTGCGTAAGAGGTAAAGTTAGCCGTGTTCGACAGTGGTGCGTATGGAGGATCGCAGTAAACCACACAGCCTTTGCGCGCGCGGCTAAAGGTTTCATGGTAGCCCTCACAGACAAAGGTGGCTTTTTTCGCTTTTTCGGCAAAAAACTCCAGCTCAGCTTCTGGGAAGTAAGGTTTTTTATAAGAACCAAATGGAACGTTAAAACCGCCCTTCTTGTTGTAGCGACATAGGCCATTGAAGCCAAATCGGTTCATATACAAGAAAGCCAACGAACGATACATGACGTTATCTGTACCATTGAACTCAGCACGAATATCTAAGAAGGCTTCTTTGCGGTTGTTCTCAGGACAGAACCAGCGCTTCGCTTCCGTGATATAAGTTTCAGGATCGGTTTTAAGTAGGTTGTACAGGTTGATAAGATCGGGATTGATATCTGCAAGCAGGTACTGTTCAAAGTCAGTATTCAGAAATACTGAGCCGGCACCGACAAACGGTTCTACCAATTTACGAGCAGGTGGCAGGTGACGTTGGATGTCTTCAACTAGGCCATATTTACCACCAGCCCATTTTAGAAAGGCACGCTGCTTTTTCATTTACTGCTCTATCTATCAACTCAAAAATAAGGCTGCGGAATGTAACATATTTTGAGGCTAAGCTCAGGGTTATTTCGCACGTTCTATCTCTCGATGTACTTGATTCATCGATTTTGCCCAAGGTTCCAACTGTTGAAGGGGTTTTGATAACGCACTTACCGCGTCTCTCGCCACTTGAATCGTTGGATAATCTTGATAAGTGATAATAAACCACTTGGTGTCGTTGCGAAGTGTTGGGTAAATACGAACCTTGTTCTCAAGGTCATACTCTTCAATGAAAGACTGTACGTCGTCCAATGAGGTCATCGCACTCAACTGCAAAGTATAAGCTCGCGGAGAGATAGCTTGTAACTCTTCGCGAGAAAATGAGAATGTGATTTTCTTAGTCGGTGGCGTGGACTGTGTTAGGTCTGTTGCTTCATCGGCTGAAGGCTGTGACTCCACTTTGTCTGCATCTGATTGCGAACTCACCGCGGCACCTGTGTTTTCTTCAACAGCAGCATCAATCGCACTGGTATCGGCACTTTCAGGTTTATCATCAAGCAAGGCATCAACCACATCAGAGGTGATTACGACACGCTGCTGATCTTGTTCGACTTCTCCAACACTCGCGGTATCTTCAACGACAGTCGGTGGCAAAGATGAGCTGTCGTCATCAGCACCTTGATAACTCATGTCAGCTTCGGCTTCAGAATCGTCCATTCCGTCGATTCCAGCTTGCTCGGTACCACTTTCCACTTCAAAAGTTGGGATAGCTGTCTGTTCAATCGGAGCGATAAGAGATTGCGCTTTATCGTCAGGGGTTGGTTGACTGAACATCCACCAATAACCACCACCAATTAAAATCAACAGCAAGGCCACCACAATCGCGATATTGATGGGTGAGCCAATAATTGAGCGAATAATAATCCTTTTTTCCACTTTCAATTCTCCTAAAGCCATTAACTCACCGGGCAGAGGTTGCGCTTTATTAAACGCACGTCGCACGCAAGTTTCAGACTCATCATCAACATATCGAATCACCAGTGATTCAAAGAAATGTTCAGCTTCTGGTTGCGAAAGGTCATCGATCTCAAGATCGATAGGTTTGTGTTGTTGACCGTAGCTCAAACGCGTTAATAACGTATCTAAGTGGCCAGGTTCCGAGAAGAGAACGATATTGATCGTCCATTGAGGGTTTGATTGAGCTTCCAGTACCAACATCCATAATTCGGATACCAATAGCTCAGAAAGTCGTTGGGCATCATCAACGACGATAACCACATTACACGGTTCTCCATCCAGTAACCTTGTTAGGCTATCCGATAAAGAATCATGTTGATTAAACAGGGGATCAGAAACAATTTGGCTAAGAATGAGCGCACGGCGTTGTTGATCGTCTTGGCTTGGATGACAAAGCAGTAAACACTGATTTTTTTCTGTCGACCATGCTTCAAGATAACGCTGAGCCAACCAAGATCGGCCAGAGCCAGCTTTGCCCGCCACCGTCACAAGGTTTGAACCAAAGTTAGTCAAAAGCTGTAAGCGCTCTAGCAGCTCAACTTGAGATTCTAACTCTAATACTCTTAATTCATGAGCCAAACTCATTGGGGATCCCTACTGATAAGATCGATCAGTAAAACGCTTCAGTTGCCTAGAGTTTAGCTAGGCAACCTCACAACCAAATTTAAAGAGTACGGCAGAAATCGATCGCTTGTTTAATGATGTCTTGAGGCACATCAGCAACCACTTCAGCAGTACCAATACTTGTTGGTAATACCAAACGCAACTGACCAGACAGCACTTTTTTATCGCGCATCATGTGCTTCATAAAGTCTTCAAAAGACATGCTTTCTGGCGTATGGATTGGTAGTTTCGCATTCTTGAGTATAGAAATAATTCGCTCAAGTTGCTGCTGAGAGATCAGTCCCTGTAATTGAGCTGTTTTAGCTGCCATTACAGTGCCTGACGACACAGCTTCACCATGTAGCCAATTACCATAGCCTAGTTCTGCTTCAATCGCATGACCAAATGTATGACCTAGGTTCAATAACGCTCTGATTCCTGACTCTTTTTCATCTAGAGCCACCACTTCAGCCTTAATTGCACAACAACGAGCAATCGCGGTAATCAGTGCTTCTTCATCAAGTTGATAAAGTTTCTCTAGATTCTGCTCCAACCAATCAAAGAAGGCTTCATCGTAAATGATGCCGTATTTGATCACCTCAGCAATGCCCGCTGCAAACTCACGCTCTGGAAGCGTTGATAAACAGTTGGTATCGATGATCACAGATTTCGGTTGGTAAAAAGCGCCGATCATATTCTTACCAAGAGGATGGTTTACTGCGGTTTTACCACCAACAGAAGAGTCCACTTGAGAAAGAAGGGTCGTCGGGATTTGAATGAAATCAATACCGCGCTGGTAACAAGAGGCAGCAAAACCGACCAAGTCACCGATAACACCACCTCCTAAAGCAATCACCACCACATCGCGGCTGTAATTTCCTTCAAGCATGTAGCTCATCACTGAATTGAACGTTTCAAGGGTTTTGTACTGTTCACCGTCTGGCAGCTCGAGAAGAGATGTCTGACAGCCGACTTGATCCAATAGCGATAAAATTTTATCAGCATAAAGAGGCGCTACTGTCACATTACTGATAACAACAACTTTCTGCTTACCTGATAAAAAAGAAAGGTACGCCGGGTCTTCAAATAACCCGGCGCCAATAGAGATAGGGTAGCTACGCTCAGCTAGATTGACCGTAATCCGTTCCATGGGTTTGCTCTCCGAAAAAATGAACTTAACGTTCTTCTAGCATTTTTACGATCTGGTTGGCTACCACTTTTGCACTTTGGTCGTCAGTACGAACTGTGTAGTCCGCCACTTCTTCGTATAGTGCGTTGCGAGATACAGCTAGATCTTCTAGCACATCACGCGGGTTGTCTGTTTGAAGTAGAGGGCGTTTCTTGTCGCGGTTAGTGCGAGCAAGTTGCTTTTCAATTGTTGTCTCTAGGTATACAACAATGCCTCGTGCAGATAGACGGTTACGGTTTTCTTTGCTCAACACTGAACCACCACCTGTCGCAAGAACAATACCTTGTTCTTCTGTCAGATCATTGATTACAGATTCTTCGCGCTTACGGAAACCTTCTTCGCCCTCAACATCAAAAACCCATGCGATGTCTGCGCCAGTGCGCTCTTCGATCACAGTGTCAGAGTCTAGAAACTCCATATGAAGTTGGGAAGCTAGGTGTCTACCAATTGTACTTTTGCCGGCGCCCATTGGGCCAACAAGAAAAATATTGCGTTTCTCAGCCATGTTTTTAGCAGTAATTTACAACGTTAATTCAATGACATCGCCACAAGGTAGGTCAGTACAAGTACTGAAATTAAAAGGCCCGTGGCACCGATTCCTCACAGATAATTCGTGATAAGACCCGAAATTATCAAGGTTAGGTGCCACTAATGCAACTTTATTTTTAATCTAATTGTTCATTACTGAATCACAACTTTGGGTGTGACAAAAATAAGTAGTTCACTTTTACCCACATTTTCATAGCTGCGACGGAACAATGCGCCCAAAACTGGCAGGTCCCCCAACAGAGGAACTTTATCCACTGTACTGCTCACGCTGTGCTGAAATATCCCGCCAAGCACGACAGTTTCACCATTATTAACAAGCACTTGCGTACCTATTCTTTGCGTATCAATGGCGACCGCTTCACCGGTTCCAGTTTTTACCACTTGCCCTGGCCTATCTTGAGTCACGCTCAAATCCAATACCAAACGATTATCGGGCGTGATCTGCGGTGTCACCTTAAGACTCAACACGGCTTTCTTAAATGCAACCGACGTAGCGCCACTTGAAGATGACTCTAAGTAAGGAATTTCAGTACCTTGCTCAATATAAGCCGGCTTTTTATTGGTGGTGATTAAGCGTGGACTAGAAATGATTTCAGCTTTTGACTCTTGTTGCAGTGCCGACAGTTCAAGATCGAGTAAGGTATCTGAACCCAGTTTGGCCACCTGAAACGCAATACTCGAGGCGTTCGGCGATGTTGCCCCTAAATTGACGTTGAGATAGTCATCAATCACGCTGCTGCCGCTATCGTCGTCATACGGCGTAATCGCTGATGGGTGGTTACCTTCGATTGAGCCACCAACGGTGAAGCTTCCGTTGGTTGAGGAAACGCCCCAGCGCACGCCAAGCTCATCAAGATTACCCTCAGTGACCGTGACAATACGTGCCTCTATCTGTACCTGCTTCACGGGAATGTCTAACGATTCAATGATGCCTCGGATCACGGCAATGTTTTCTTCCAATTCACGAATGAGCAGTGAGTTGGTGCGCTCATCAATGGTAATCGAACCACGATCGGACAACATGCTGACCGCACCTTCACCTCCAATCATGTCAGCGATGTCGGTGGCTTTAGCAAAGTTAATCTTGATGATTTCCGATTTAAGCTCCCCTAACTCCTCTTCTAAGCGCGATTTCTCTAACGCTTGTTGCTCTCGAAGGTCGAGCTCCGCTTTCGGCGCGACCAAGATAACATTGCCATCAACACGCTTATCCAAGCCTTTAACTTGCAAGATAATGTCGAGAACTTGCTGCCAAGGTACGCCATCTAAGCGTAACGTCAGGTTTCCGGCTACCGAATCAGACACCACGAGATTGAAGTCGTTGTAATCTGCAATCAGTTGCATTACATTTCGTACCGGGATATCCTGGAAGTTAATCGATATCAGCTTGCCCTCTTTCTCTAGAACGCTTTTTTCTTTGGTCGCTTCATCGAGCACCGGTTTGCTGATCACCACCTCAATAAAGCGCCCCTTTAGGTTGTATTCATACTGATAGTCATTGCTAATCGTCGCTAGAAGCCGAGTGCTTGGTGTCTCTTTATAGACTTCAATGCCTTCAACCAAGGTAGCGAAATCCTTCACATCCAGCAGGTAGAGCTTGTCATCATCAACTTGAGTATTGATTAGCTCGATACTTAACCCTTCCTGAGCTCGTTGAACATCCACCACTGCTGTGCTGGTCGCCAGCTCAATAATGATGACGGCGTCTTTATCCTTATTGACCCTAAAATCAATATTCTCCAATTTGTTCGGTAAGCTCTCGGCATGGCTGAGCACGCTAACAACCAACATCACAGACACAGCAAAACCTTGTAGAGCCTTGCTCACTAATCCACTTATTCCTTTAATCATATTTACATCTCATATCCACATCATGTGACATTGGTTTACTTCAGAGCCAGCCTAACGTTGCGCTTATGCCAACAACCTAAGCCATCTGGAAGAGTTTCATTAATCTGAACGTATTGGCTCGTCACCTTAGTAACTCGGCCATTGTTTAAGCCGATAAACTGGCCTTTCTTGACGTTTACCACGTTGCCTTTGGGTGTTTGCACTAAGCCAAACACGGTTGAGCCACTGCCCATCACGCCTCTTAAACGAAGCTTACTCAGCGGGTACTTCTCTAACTTGCCATTACGAGAACGGGCGCTGGGTTGCCAACAGTCTTTCTTAACCAAGGGTTGGTTTTGCACAATGGCTTCTTTAGGCAGTTCAAAGGGAGGACGCAAAGATCGGCGCTGATAAGTCGCCGCCGTGAATTCAGTTGCTGGGACAAGTTGCTCGACATCTTTTCTCGCCTTGGCTTCAACCTGCGCCACAAAATCTTGCAGTGAGTCTTGATTAGCTTTGCAGCCTGACAACGCAAGTATCAATACGATTGAGTAAAACGCGCTATTGGGTTTCATCATTAACCTCCGATTTAAACTGGTAGGTATAAGCTCGAACCCTAAAGTGCAGCGTGCTACTTTCTTGACTGACTCGCTGCCAATTCACATCATCAAAGCTAATAATACGCGGCAGCTTGGCGATGGCAGCAGAGAAGTCACCAATCTCGTGATAGTCACCTGTCAGCTCTATATTGAGAGGCAATCGATAGAGAAACTCCTTGTTCTGTTTTTGTCCCCAATCGATTCGAGTAAAGGTCAGCGAATTATCCAAGCCGAGTTCATTCACAGACGCCAACATACTTGCTAGCTCTTTTTGAACAGGCAGCTGCTCTAACAGGTAATCGTAGCGACTGGTTAGTTCATCCAGCTGACTCTGCAATTTAGGCAAGGCTGCAACCTTGTTGGCCTTTATTCGCAAGGTCGTCTTTAAGGTTTGTTCTTGTTGCTTCATCTGTTGCAGTTCATCGTCGAGCGGCAGCAGATACAGCCAAGTGCCTGCACCTTGGATTAACACCATCAACACCAGAATCACGAGAAGCTGAGGCAACAATGGCCATTCGGTGATCTCATCAACATCGAGATCTTGCAAGCTCATCCTGTTTTGCCTACTAATCCTATTTTGAAGGTTAGCCATGATGCGCCCCCTTATCTTTTCTGCTCGCGGTTGTGTTTTCTAAAGACACAGGGCTAAACACAAAAGAGACCTTGAAGGTCTGAAACTCTTTATTGAAGCGCTTGCGGTTATGAACGATAGAGTGCATCTCGACCCCTTTCAAAGAATCTGAACGTTCGAGGTTGTCCAACATGGTGGCGAGACGAGCAGTGCTGTCGCTGATGCCCGACATTTCAATCTCCTGACCATTCATCTTTATCTTGTCGACATAGACACCCTCTGGAATCAGCTCCGGCATCAAGTTCATGAAGTCGGTGGTCTTATTACGGCCAAGCTGCAGCGACTCAACCACATCAAGTCGAGTCAGAATGGCTTTGTGTTCTTGCTCTGCGACTTTTAACGACTGAATTTGTCGGTCGAGCTCAGCAATGTACTGATTGAGGTAATTGAGGCGAGCTTGCTGCTTGGCTTGTTGATCGTGAAAATAGTGACCAACCGCCCATTGCCCTATAAGCGCAATGATGACGCCAAGAATGACCAGATGGATAAAACGCTTCTTGTGCTGAGCACGAATCTCATCACGCCACGGCAGCAGGTTAATTTGATGCAACATGCTTCTCTCCCTGCCACTTGAGCCCACTCATCGCCATACCCGCCGCGATACCAAAGTGTTGCCAGTCAATCGGCAGTTGGCGTCTCTTGGCGACCTTATTCTCAAATAAAGACAAAGGATTCAATGACTCGCAGCTCAACTGAAAATGGCGTTCTAGCTCTTCGGTTACCATAGGGATGCTGGCGCCCTCGCCCATCAACCAAATCCCTGAGATAGGTTGCTGCGCATTTCCCGATGAATAGAGCTGCAATTGACGCTTGAGCTTCTCAATCAGGTTAACAATGAATTGATGTGTCTCTTCCATAGTACCGAACACGCTCTCGATATCACTCGGGTCATCTGAGCTGCGAAGATCTTGAGTGCCAAAGGCGATGTCTTTATAGAAAGGCGCCGAATTCTGCGGGATAACCCCTAGCGAGGTTTGGTCGATTCCAACATCCACTAGCAACCAGTTTTTCTTATCGGGATACAGGCGCGAGGCCAATTGCCAGATATTAAGTAGCCCATGCGCCTGTGTATCCACCACCACAGGTTTGAAGCCAGCCTTGGTTAATGCATCCGCTCGGCTATCCACAACTTCTTTACGAGTGGCGTATACCTGATAACTGCTTGTCGAACCTTTACCAAATCGTTTGTCTTCCAGCTTTACAAAATCTAAACTCAGCTCCTCGATAGGAAAGGGAGATTGATGGGCGAAGGTTTGATAGATAGAAAACTCTTTTTCTCTGTCTTCTAACTCACTCTCTATTTGCAGTACTTTGCTGATCACCGTGTTATCAGGTACCGAAATGGCGACGTTGCGACAGCCAAAAGGCAGTCCTTTCCTAAGTTCTTTAAGTTTCTTAACAGTTTTCTGATACTCCAAAGTATGGTTAGCTGTAAAAATGTCGTCCGAAATCGGCAGCTCTTTGTATCCCACTAGGGCATACAACTCCCCCACGGGTTTTAGTACCACGGCTTTGATGCTGTGATGATTTATATCTATACCTGTAATTAATGATGAACCCATGTGACCTAGCTCCTGAAGTGCCAAGCATTTCGTTGATTATCTAGGGGTTGTGATTATTAGTTAAATAAGCGTTAATAAACGAAAGCTAAGTTTTTAGCCTAGAGTACAAGGGTTTGCTGCTTATCAGCCTTAACTAATCAGGGATTATCCGGTGAAGTTCATAAAGCGATTATTCATATTTACATTGATTTGCATGATTCTTGGAGTCAGTACAATTTTCGGGTTTTATTTTTACGTAAAACCAGAGTTGCCTGATGTTGCCACTTTGCGCGACGTAGAACTCCAAACGCCGATGCAAGTCTTCAGTCAAGACGGTAAGCTGATCTCTCAATTTGGTGAAAAGCGTCGTAATCCAGTCACTTATGACGAGATTCCTCGCCACTTAGTTGAGGCTCTGATTGCCACCGAAGATAGCCGTTTCTATGAACACCCAGGTATTGACCCAATCGGTATCACACGTGCAGCACTCGTGGTTGCAATGTCGGGTTCAGCCAAACAAGGTGCTAGTACCATTACTCAGCAGCTTGCGCGTAACTTCTTCTTATCTAATGAGAAAAAGATTATGCGTAAGATCAAAGAGATCTTCATTGCGATCCACATTGAGCAACTTCTTAGTAAAGAAGAGATCATGGAGCTTTACGTCAACAAGATCTTCCTTGGTCACCGTTCGTATGGTTTTGGCGCGGCAGCACGTGTTTACTTCGGTAAAGATCTTCCTGATCTCACGCTGAGTGAAATTGCGACCCTTGCGGGTATGCCAAAAGCACCTTCGACAATGAACCCTATTTACTCTGTTGAGCGCGCGACTAACCGTCGTAACGTTGTATTGCGTCGTATGTTAGACGAGAAATACATCACTCAAGCAGAGTTCGATGACGCTCGTAGCGAAGAGCTTATCTCGAAATACCACGGTGCAGAGATCGAACTGAGCGCGCCGTATGTTGCAGAAGTTGCACGTGCTTGGATGGTGGAACGCTACGGTGAAGAAGCTTATACATCAGGCATGAAGGTCTACACGACTGTTGATTCGAAACTGCAAAAAGCAGCGAACCAAGCCGCAATTAAGAACCTACTTGGCTACGATGAGCGTCATGGCTACCGTGGCGCTGAAAAAGTATTGTGGCAGACTGCGCAATCAGCGTGGGATCAAGAACAAATCGTTAAACACCTTAAGTCTCAACCAACCTATGGTGACCTAGTCCCTGCTGTTGTTACCGCAGTTAATTCGAAAAGTGCGCAAATTTGGGTTAAGAACCAAGGTAAAGGCACTATCGAATGGCAAGGTATGAACTGGGCACGCAAATTCCTAACGGATAACCGCCAAGGACCAGCGCCTTCTCAAGCAAAAGAGATTCTAGCTGTTGGTGAACAAATCTGGGTTCGCCATGAAGCCGTTACAGGCGATGAAGTCTCTGAAGAGCCGACAGAAGAGTCAGCGACTGCAGAATCAGAAACACCAGTTGTATGGCGACTTAGCCAAGTACCTAATGCGAACACCGCATTTGTTGCAATGAACCCGAACAACGGCGCGGTATTGTCGATGGTCGGTGGCTTTAACTTTGTCCACAACAAGTTCAACCGTGCAACGCAATCTATTCGTCAGGTGGGTTCTGGTATCAAACCCTTTATCTACTCAGCAGCGATTGAGAAAGGCTTAACGCTAGCCTCACTGATCAACGATGCACCGATTAACCAATGGGATAAGAGCCAAGGTACCGCATGGCGACCAAAGAACTCGCCACCGACTTACGTGGGTCCAACTCGTTTACGTATTGGCTTAGCTCAGTCTAAAAACGTAATGGCGGTACGTGTACTGCGCGAAGTAGGTCTAGATGATACTCGTAACTACCTAACTCGATTTGGCTTTGATATTGATGAAGTTCCGCGCTCTGAAACCATTGCTCTGGGTGCGGGTAGCTTAACGCCAATGAAAGTAGCTCAAGGTTACTCAGTATTCGCTAATGGCGGCTACTACGTTGAACCTTTCTACATCAGTCGCATTGAGACACCATTTGGTGAGACTGAATTTGAAGCGACACCAAAAGTGGTTTGTAAAGACGATTGCCAACAGCAAATGACCTCAGACCCAATGGCTGATGAGTTTGCAGAGCAAGATGTGGATGCCAAAGTACAATACGCACCTCAAGTTATCTCTGAACAGAACGCATTCCTTGTTCGTGAAATGATGTACAGCAACATCTGGGGTGGCGGTGATTGGAGCGCTGGCACTGGTTGGAACGGTACTGGTTGGCGTGCACAACCGTTGAAGCGTCGTGACATTGGCGGAAAAACGGGTACCACCAACGATTCTAAAGATACTTGGTACAGCGGCTACGGCCCTGGCATGGTGGCTACGGTATGGGTTGGTTTTGATAACCACAACCGAAACCTAGGCCGTACTAAAGCGAACTCGAACCTTGGTAAAAATCAGATTACTGGTGCAGAAGCTGGCGCGAAAACAGCAGAACCTGCATGGGTTGATTTCATGGGTACGGCGTTAGCGGGTGTTCCTGCTGAGCGTAAAGAGATTCCTGAGAACATCGTCCGTGTTCGTATCGACCGTGAAACTGGCTTACTGACCAACAAGTTCGATAGCTCATCAATGTTCGAGTACTTCGAGAAAGGCACAGAGCCAACCGAGTACATCACTGAACGTTTCAATGATGACATCTACTCAACCTCATCAGGTGAAGCAGTAGAAGAACTGTTCTAACTAAGGTTTGTAGAACCTAGTAACATGAACCAACAAAAAGGGTTGATATGCATTCATATCAACCTTTTTTTTATATCTATATCTGACCAGACTAGGCTCTAAATTCAAGCGCTAAGCCGTCTTCTCCAGTTGAGTTCGAATCGTCTCAGCCAATTGCTCGAAACGTCCCTTCAATGGAGAGCCCGGACGGTAGGCAACAACAATGCGACGTGAAGGTGTTGGATTCACAGCAGGTACGTAACACACACCGTCTTTCTGCTTCTCTTTCGGCACCGATAACTGAGGAAGCAAGGTAATACCCGCCCCCGCCGCAACCATGTTACGCAGCGTTTCTAAGCTAGTCGCCTTAAAGCGCTCATCATCTTTGGCGCCCGCAGCAAAACAGAAACCCAAGGCTTGGTCTCTTAAACAGTGACCGTCACCTAGCGCCAGTACGGTTTGTCCATTTAGCTGCAGCATATCGACAGTGTCTTGTTGAGCCCACTCGTGGTCACATGGAACGGCAACACTTAACGGCTCGTCATACACATCAATCTCTTTAAACACCGCCGTTTCATCAACCGCAGCCAGTACCAAGCAATCAAGCTTGCCGTCTTCAAGTTGACTCACTAACTGATGGGTCTGAGCTTCATGCAGGTAAAGCTCAAGATCTGGGAAGCTCTCTTTTAGATGAGGAACAATCTTAGGCAAGATGTAAGGCCCCACGGTTGGAATAAAACCAATGTGCATTGGCCCCGTCATCGCTTCACCGTGTCCACTCGCCATATCTTTAAAAGTTTTCACTTCATTGAGAATACGCTTGGCTTGTTCAACAAGTTGTAACCCTGATTCTGTAAATATCACCTTCCTTGGACTACGCTCGGTTAACTGAAGTCCAATTTCATCTTCGAGTTTGCGTATTTGACCGCTTAGTGTCGGCTGACTGACAAAGCACGCTTCTGCCGCTTTTCGGAAGTGTTTATGCTCTGCGAGCGCCACCAAGTATTCAAAGTCACGAATATTCATGATCAGTCTCTTACCTCAGGTTTTAATAAGAACAAGGGGTTTCATAGAAACATTTAAAAGAAAAATGCTCTTGATAGAATTTACCTATCAAAACCATAACATCAAACGATTAGAGCTATCAAAGAATTTATCTAATAATGGGCTCAACAAAACGAAACAGAGCAACGAAAAACGTTAAGCTCTAATAGAACAAAATTAAAAATACTATTTAAGGAAATCAATATGTTTGCATCTAAAGAAGGTCAATCAATCCCTCAAGTAACATTCCCAACTCGCCAAGGCGATGCATGGGTTAACGTAACGACAGAAGAGCTTTTCAAAGACAAGACAGTTATCGTATTCAGCCTACCAGGCGCGTTTACGCCAACATGTTCTTCAAGCCACCTACCTCGTTACAACGAACTACATTCAGTGTTCAAAGAAAACGGCGTTGATGACATCCTTTGTGTTTCTGTAAACGACACGTTCGTAATGAACGCATGGAAAGCAGACCAAGAAGCGGAAAACATCACATTCATCCCTGATGGTAACGGTGATTTCACAGACGGCATGGGTATGCTAGTTGAGAAAAACGACATCGGCTTCGGCAAACGTTCATGGCGCTACAGCATGCTGGTTAAAAACGGCGTGGTAGAAAAAATGTTCATCGAAGAAGACGTACCAGGCGACCCGTTCAAGGTTTCTGATGCAGACACTATGCTGAACTACCTTGCTCCTGAGCACAAAGAGCAAGAGTCAATCACAGTATTCACTAAGCCAGGCTGTCCTTTCTGTATGAAAGCAAAACAGAACCTAATCGACAAAGGTCTGAACTACGAAGAAGTGGTTCTAGGTAAAGATGCAACAACAGTAAGCCTACGTGCAATCTCTGGTCGCACTACCGTTCCTCAAGTATTCATCGGTGGCAAACACATCGGTGGTAGTGAAGAACTAGAAACTTTCCTAGGCTAATCGCTTCATCGCCGATATAGGCTTAGAAGTATCAGCTAACCCACCCTCTTGTGGGTTAGCTATTCCAAACACTCTTATCTGAGTTTTGGGAAAAAGAATATAGCTGGTGACTCGCCTGTCTTTTACTAACCTATAGTTAGCAATAAAAGCAGAGTCACAAGCTAAACCTAATAAAACAGAATCACAAAACTGACCCGCAATCCTGACTCTCAAAAAATCATCAGAGTTGGAGGGGTTCGTTCAAACCAAATTTAGCCATTGCGAGAAAATTATTATGAAACAAGTCAATGTAGATGTAGCAGTTATCGGGGGCGGTACGGCAGGTTTAGGTTCTTACCGCGCTGCAAAAGCACACACTGACAGTGTCGTGATGATTGAAGGTGGCCCTTACGGTACAACCTGTGCTCGTGTTGGTTGTATGCCATCTAAACTGCTTATTGCAGCTGCGGAAAGCGTACACCAAATCGAGAAAGCTCCGGCTTTTGGCGTTCACCCACAAGGTGATATCGTGATTAACGGCCGTGAAGTGATGGACCGAGTGAAGTTTGAGCGTGACCGTTTTGTTGGTTTTGTTTTAGAAGGTGTTGATGAAATCCCAGAGCAAGACAAGATCTCTGGCTACGCAAAGTTCTTAGATGACAACACACTACAAATTGATGACCACACGGTTGTCACCGCTAAGCGTATTGTTATCGCGACCGGTTCTCGCCCTGCATACCCTGCCGTTTGGAATGAGCTTGGCGATCGCCTGATCATTAACGACGACGTGTTCAGCTGGGATGATTTACCAGAATCGGTTGCGGTATTTGGCCCTGGTGTTATTGGTCTTGAGCTTGGTCAGTCACTGCACCGCTTAGGTGTGAAGACCAAACTGTTCGGTTTGGGTGGTCAAGTTGGCCCAGTAACTGATCCAGAGATCATGGTTTATGCAGATAAAGCTTTCAATGAAGAGTTCTATCTCGATGCCGACGTGAAAATCGAAAGCATGAAGCGCATTACCACTGAATCGGGTGAGCCACGTGTCGAAATCCAGTTCATCAATAAACAAGGTGAATTAGAAACTAACGTCGTTGAATACGTACTAGCAGCAACAGGTCGTCGCCCTAACACTGACAAACTTGGTTTAGAGAATACCTCTCTAGAGCTTGATGAGCGTGGTGTTCCAATCGCAGACCACTACACGCTACAAACATCACTACCATCAATATTTATCGCTGGTGATGCGAGTAACCAACTGCCTCTACTGCATGAAGCAGCAGACCAAGCTCGTATTGCGGGTGACAATGCAGGTCGCTTCCCAGAGATTCGTGCAGGCCTACGCCGCTCTAAAATCTCGGCAGTATTCTCTGACCCGCAAATCGCGATGGTTGGTGAAACCTACAAAGAGATCACCACACGCTTGGGCACATGTGGCTGTTTCGCAACGGGTGAAGTGTCTTTCGAAAACCAAGGTCGTTCTCGAGTGATGCTGCGCAACAAAGGTATTCTGCACGTATACGGCGAGCAAGGTACAGGCCGCTTCCTTGGTGCTGAGATGATGGGACCAAACGCAGAACACTTGGCTCACTTGTTAGCATGGGCACACCAGAACAAGATGACGGTTTCTGAGATGCTAGACATGCCGTTCTACCACCCAGTAATCGAAGAGGGTGTGCGAACTGCCCTACGTGACCTGAATGCGAAACTGCACCTAGGTCCAGAGATGGTGAAACACTGTCTGGATTGTGGCCCGGGCTGTTAATCTCAGACTAGCGCCAGTCAATTAGCAGTTAACAAACGTTAGATACTAAAAAGGAAAGCCATTGGCTTTCCTTTTTGTTTTTGGCAACGAGTAAACTATAGATTCCCGATTACGCTCCTTCGTCGCTCTCGGGAATGACAGCAATTTTCATACACGTCTAGGCGAAGCTAACCAGAATAACGGTGCTTTTCAAAACGCGTCTAAACTGAAGCAAATCAAAGTGACGCATCAGCTAAACCAAAACTAAACTCGTCATTCCAGAACCGAGGGACGAGGTATCTGGAATCTCTTGAAGCCATTGCGTCACTAAAAGCTTTAAGCAATTACTTCTCAGCAGCAATCACAGAGATCTCAACAAGTAGCGCTTCGCGAGCCATGTCGCCTGTCACACATGCGCGAGCTGGAGCGTGGCCTTCTGGAACCCATGCATCCCAAACTGCGTTCATTTCTTGGAAGTCTTTCATGTCTTTCAAGTAAATCGTTGCTGACAGCATGTGCTCTTTGTCGCTGCCTGCTTGCTCAAGTAGCGCTTCTACTTTATCTAACATGGTTTGAGTTTGTTCAGTGATGTCTTTAGTTGCATCTGCACAAACTTGGCCACATAGGTAGATAGTACCGTTGTGTTTAACAATACGGCTCATACGTTGCTTGGTTTCTTGGCGCTCAATCATCGACTTTCTCTCTCTGTGTCACCGTGATCCAATATCTTGTGACATGTTATTATCAGGGCAACAAGCATAACGCGAATCAAACCCAAGATGACATGCATTCATTGCAATAAAAGTGAAAAAATCCGTAACCAACTCGGTCGCTGCCAGCGTTGCATGAATCAGCTGATGGTGTTGTCGATTTTGAGTTGGGGAGTATGGTGGCTGTTTTTCAGAGAAGACCCAAAAACCATCAATGCCATCGCGTTGATGATGGCCGCTTTCGCGTTCAGTGGCTTGCTGTCGTTGCATTGGGTCATGAAGTTTGTGGTGCTACCGTTAAAGGGCAAAAAACGTTAGCTAGAAGTCTTTATTGGATAAAGAGTAGTGATTAGAGACAGGGCTAAACAATCCGATAATTCATCATAATTTTCGAGCTATTGTCATTTCCCGAACAGCAGATAGAAAAAAGCCCCAAAACCAATCGGTTTTGGGGCTTTCTTAGAAAATTCTAAGAAAAAGCAGTGGTACTTTAATAGACCGGGCTTTTCTTAGTTTGTTCCCAAAAAAGATCGGATTTTTGATCTTTTTTTTAGGGACCATAAAATCAATGCCTTATGCAACATTCACCTTAGCAATAATCTGCTCGACCAAGTTCACCTCCAAAGCCACTTCATCACACGCATGTTGACGAGGACACTGGTCGCAATCTTTCAGTACCTTCTCAGGTAGCAGAGATTTCGATGTTGGTAAGAAGTCATGCTTCATAAAGAACTCAGGCGTACGAGTCAGTACAAACACCTTCTTGATAGCCATTTGGCGTGCTTTCTCAACCAAGTGCTGCACAATCGCGGTACCCTGCCCTTGACCTTGCCAACCGGCTTCAACGCCCAGTGAACGTATTTCCGCTAAGCCAGAGTCATACACATAGAGTGATGCACAACCTGTCACTTCACCATGATGTTCTGCGACGGCGAAGGAGCCGATATCACGCACCAGCTCATTACGAGAACGAGGTAGGTTTTCACCCATGTTCGCCCAGTAAGCGACCATGCCTTCCAACGCTTCAATGTCAGTCAAACGAGCAGGACGAACCTTAACGATGGAGGTATCACGCTGTGCCAAACGCTTCTCAGCTTGGTCAACCGCGTAAGCTACTTGCTTCGGTGATACACCACCTAGCGCACTACGTTTTTCAAGACACGATTCAATGGTCAGGATGTCGTACACATCCTCTTCTATCACCTCAGAGAACTCTTTCATCTCTGCGATGGTTAACTCTTCTAGTGCACAGCCTTTCGCAATCGCCGCAACGACGGTTACACCGACAATATGGTGAGCTTCACGGAAAGGAATACCTTTCGCTACTAGGTAGTCAGCTAGCTCCGTAGAGTTTGCATAACCTTGCTTCGCTGCTTCAAGTGTACGCTCGCCGTTCACTTTGATGCCGTCAAAACACAGCGCCGCCATTTCCATACAGTCATTCCAAGTATCTAAAGCGTCGAACAGACCTTCTTTATCTTCTTGCATGTCTTTGTTGTACGCCAAAGGCAGAGCTTTTACTGTCATCATCATTGCCGCTAATGAACCGTAAACACGGCCAGTTTTGCCACGGATAAGCTCTAGCGCATCTGGGTTTTTCTTTTGTGGCATCAGAGATGAACCTGACGTCACGGTATCCGCTAACTCGATGAAGTTTGATTCACCTGAGTTGTAGAAAATCATATCTTCTGCAAGACGCGAAAGGTGAAGCATAGAGATAGAAGCAATCGACATTAGCTCCATCACATGGTCGCGGTCAGAAACTGAATCTAGAGAGTTGCGCGTTGCACGACGGAAACCTAAGTTGTGAGCTAACTCTTCACGGTCCATCGGGTAAGCTGTTCCAGCAAGGGCACCAGAACCCAGCGGACATGTGTCTAGACGCTTAATCGCATCATTCAAACGTGAATAATCACGCTCAAGCATTTCAACGTAAGCCAAGCACCAGTGAGCAAAAGTTACCGGCTGAGCACGTTGTAAGTGAGTGTAGCCAGGAAGCACGGTTTCTTGATGCTGAGAAGCAACGTTCACCATTTGGCTTTGTAGGCGATCCAATGCCAGTAGCAGTTGGTTACCTTGCTGACGACACCATAGTTTCAGGTCTGTCGCCACTTGGTCGTTACGAGAACGGCCAGTGTGAAGTTTTTTGCCCAAGTCACCGACTTTGCCGATAAGTTGCTGCTCAACCCAGCTGTGAATATCTTCTGCATCAGAACGTAGAATCTGTTCAGGATCTTCCATCACCTCAAGTTTTAGCTCATTCAGCGCTAACTCAAGCTTCTGTTGCTCTTCTTCTGTTAATACGTTGACCGACAGTAGAGCTTTAGACCAGGCAATTGAGCCCACAATGTCTTGCTCAGCCAATCGGTAATCAAAACGAAGAGAATCGTTAAAATCTTTGAACCGGGTGTCTGCTGCTTGGGTAAATCTACCGCCCCATAATGCCATTGTGTATCTCCTAATTGCACAGTGCTCACTGTTTTTGCAAATGATAATTCTGATTAAGATTCAGTATTTTTCTGATGGTTTAAACTTACGGCAATTCAAAATGAAAATAAAGTATTAATTCATTATTTTCACATATTTATTCACCAACAGTTCAATCCATTGATTATTTTTAGCGTGGAGCGCGAATTATATGCCATCCGATAGGAAAAACCGAAGCTGATTTATTAGGCAAATAGAAAGTAAAAAGCCCACTCACTAATCAATAGTGAATGGGCTTTGCATAATAATGTCTGTTTACTAACCTTCAATCTTTCATCAAAGGCTAGCTCACTAACTCATTGTTAGGATTACTTTTGGCTATTCAAAGCACGGATACGGCTTGATAGCGAGTAAAGGCGGATGAAGCCTTCAGCATGGCTTTGGTCGTAAACTTCATCTTCACCAAAGGTTGCAAACTCTTCTGAGTACAGGCTGTTGTCAGAACGCTTCTGAGTCACCGTTGCATGGCCTTTGTAAAGCTTGATAACCACTTCACCATTCACGTCTTGTGCTAGCTCTTCTGTCGCGGCAAGGATTGACTTACATAGTGGAGTGAACCAACGACCATCGTATACAAGGTGAGAAGCCTTAACACCGAGCTCTTCACGGAATTCGAATGCCGCTTTATCAAGAACCAGTTGCTCTACTGCACGCAGTGCTTCCATCATGATTGTGCCACCCGGAGTTTCGTAACAACCACGAGACTTCATGCCAACAAGACGGTTCTCTACGATATCGATACGACCAACACCGTGCTTAGCACCTTTCTCGTTTAGGTAAACCAGTGCGTTGTATGGCGTCATTGTTTCGCCATCAACCGCAACCACTTCGCCTTTTTCAACTTTAAGCGTCACTGTTTCAGATTCGTTTGGCGCTTGCTCAGGGTCTACAGTCCAAGCCCAGCAATCTTCGTTAGGTGCATTCCATGTGTTTTCTAGAACGCCGCCTTCTGTTGAGATGTGCCATGCGTTTGCATCACGCGAGTAAATCTTAGTAAGAGAAGCCGTACAAGGGATGTTACGCTCAGCCAGGTAATCTAGACACTCTTCACGACTCACTAGATCCCATTCACGCCATGGTGCAATTACGTGTAGATCAGGTGCTAGTGCAGCAAATGCGCCTTCAAAACGAACTTGGTCATTACCTTTACCAGTACAGCCGTGACACAGTGCGTCTGCACCTACTTTACGTGCGACTTCAACCTGTGCTTTCGCGATGATTGGACGCGCCATCGACGTACCTAGTAGGTATTTACCTTCGTAGTAAGCGCCCGTTTTCAGCGTTGGGTAGATGTAGTCAGCAACCATCTCTTCTTTAAGGTCTGCGATGTAACACTCAGATGCACCAGAAGCTTTTGCTTTCTCTTCGATACCAATCAACTCTTCGTCGCCTTGACCAACATCCGCAACAAACGCAACCACTTCACAGTCATAGTTCTCTTTCAACCATGGAATGATTACTGATGTGTCTAGACCGCCAGAGTAGGCTACTACAACTTTCTTTACGTTAACTTTGCTCATTTTCTTTCTCCTAGTTTCCATACTGCACATGGCGGTCAGCGTTGGAAATGACTTCATAATTATATGTTTATTTAATTTGTCTAAATTCTTTAAGTAGTGACTCGTTGTGAGACCTACTGAGGTAAAAACTGTGTTCCTATGCTTTTACCTGAAAATAGTTGTGTTAGCTTTTCTGGGTATCGCCAAGTGGCAACTTCGATTGGTCGTCCAAGGTCGTTAGCGGCTTCTAGTGCAGCTTGAACCTTAACGATCATGCCGTCGGTAATCACTTTGCCGGCAATAAGGTCATCGGCTTGCTGTTGATTAAGACTTGGAATGAGGTGGCCTTTGCCATCCAACACACCACTTACATCAGAAAGCAGTACCAGTTCAGCATCAAGTGCGCCCGCAACGGCAACCGCAGCTTGGTCGGCATTGACGTTCATCAGTTGACCTTGCTCAGTAAGACCAATTGAGCTAATGATTGGCAGTGCGCCCGCATTAAGAATCGCTTGCAGAACGGTTGAGTCGCCCGGCTCCGCTTTTCCTACCGCGCCCAGTTCAGGGTTCAGTTCGCTCACTTTGCATAAACCACCGTCTGCTAGGCTTAAACCAACAGCATTGATACCGTCTTTAATTGCCTGACCTTGAAGTAGTTTGTTGGCCGTGCCCGCTAGTGCACCTGCGATCACAGGGATCTGATCATAAGGAGTAACACGTAGCCCTTCTTTCTTAACGGTTTCTAGATTCAACTTATTCATCAAATCATCAACAAGGTAACCGCCACCGTGAACAATCACGATTGGTCGTTGTGCCTGTTGTTGGTAAGCAGAGATAGCACCAAATAACTTGCTAAGTGTTTCACCACAAGATAGCGCTGCGCCACCTAACTTTATGATTAATGGTTGATTATTAAGGCTCATATCTAGATTTCCTTACACTAACGCAGTTAATGGCGCAAAACCATAACGTAAATTTAAACACTGCATCGCTTGGCTAGATGCACCCTTTAATAAGTTATCAATCGCTGAAACAACGATGATGTGTTGACCTTGAACCTTCCAACCTAAGTCGCAGAAAGGTGTCTGTTCTACATCTTGAATTCTTGGCAGTGTCTCTTCGAGTAGTCTCACTGCAGGTTTACCTTGGTAAGCTTGTTCAAAGGCATCTTGTATCTGTTGTTCTGTCACGCCTTCAGCCAGTTTCATGGTGATGGTCGCTAAAATACCGCGCTTAAAGTTGCCGAGGTGTGGAGTGAAAATCACATCACATCCTAAATGTGCAGCCATTTCAGGTTGATGACGGTGATTGAAGACGCCATAAGCTTGCAGGCTTACTTCGCAGAAGCTGTTAACCATCGTCGCCTTGCGGCCTGCACCAGTCACACCGCTAGTCGCGTTAATCACTGGCCATTGGTTTTCATCCAGTAACTTGGCTTCAACCAAAGGTTTAATCGCCAGTTGTGATGCCGTTGGGTAACAACCCGCGACAGCGACAAGCTGAGCTTCTTTAATTTCTTGTTCGTTCCATTCCGCTAAACCGTAAGCCGCTTTGTCTAGCCATTGTTCGTGTTGATGTTCAAAACCGTAAAACTCTTGATAGAAGTTTTCGCCTTTAACTCTGAATGCTCCCGATAGGTCGAAGACTTGGCAATCGTTCTCTAGAAAGATTGGCGCTAGGTCGTGACTAACCTCGTGTGCCGTTGCTAAGAAAATCACATCAGACTGTTTAGCTACTTCTTCCGGATTTGTTAAAGGTTGTACTGGCATATCAATCAAACCAGCTAACTTACCGTGCAGTGCCGCAATAGGTTTACCTGCGTCTACACTATTGGCTGAGACATATAAACCTGATAGCGTGAGCTCAGGGTGTCTGTTTATCATTAGAGCCAGTTCTGCTCCTGTGTAGCCGCTTGCGCCAATGATCGTGGTTTTCAACATCTCAACACATCCATTTTTGAGGTAAGTTACATTTCAAATTTGACTATTCATACTTAATTTTTAGCTTTATTTGATTTCTTATGCATTAAATATGATTTAATATGTGTTTTACCGACTTATGGTTTTCCTGTCAATAGTAGAAGTGAAGTTATTATGCAATTACCGAGTTTTCTTGAGGTCTACAAAGGCCTAATTTCCACAGACTCTATTAGCTCGACCGATCCAAGCTGGGATCATGGCAACGAGAAAGTGATCGAAAAAATGGCTCAATGGTTTAAAGACGCAGGCTTTAGCGTTGAAGTCGTGGAAGTCGAACCCGGCAAGCATAATATGGTCGCTAAGATGGGATCGGGCGAAGGTGGCTTGCTACTCGCAGGACACAGCGACACAGTGCCATTTGATGAAGGACGTTGGAACTTCGCCCCTCACGCACTAACAGAACACAACAATCGCTTCTATGGATTAGGCACAGCCGATATGAAAGGCTTTTTCGCTTTCGTTTATGAAGCGGCAAAGAAGATGGATTGGAGCAAACAGACCAAGCCGCTATATGTATTGGCAACCTGTGACGAAGAGACCACCATGCTGGGTGCGCGTCATTTCACTGAAAATGCACCGTTTAAACCGGATTACTGCATTATTGGTGAGCCAACCAGCCTTGTGCCGATTCGTGGCCATAAAGGCCATGTTGCTAACGCTGTGCGAGTAACGGGTAAATCAGGTCACTCTTCTGATCCTGCATTAGGTGTCAACGCCATCGAGATCATGCATGAAGTGTTGTTCGCTTTAATGCAACTGCGTGACAAGCTAGTCAAAGAGTATCACCACCCGGGTTTCGCAATTCCAAGCCCCACTCTAAACCTTGGCCATATTCACGGTGGCGACAGCGCGAACCGTATCTGTGGTTGCTGTGAGCTGCACTACGATGTACGTCCTTTACCGGGTATCAGCTTAGATGGTTTGGATAACATGCTGCGCAGCGCACTCAAAGAAGTAGAAGCAAAATGGCCGGGCAGAATTGAGATTACGCCACTGCACGAACCTATCCCGGGTTACGAGTGCCAACATGACCATCCATTTATCGGTGGCATGGAATCAGTTTGCGAAACTGAATCACAAACCGTGAACTACTGTACAGAAGCACCTTTCCTTCAAGAACTTTGCCCAACCTTAGTGCTGGGTCCAGGCTCAATCGACCAAGCTCACCAACCAGATGAGTTCCTAAGCTTCGATTTTATCGATCCAACGATTGATGTTCTGAGTAAGTCGATCCGCAAATATTGTTTCTAGTTATTACTTTTCTTCCAATATTTTCGTATAAAAGCTACCCGAAAAGGTGGCTTTTATTCTGTTATCCCAGACACAGCCTGATCTTGTAATTAAATTTCACTTTAATTCCGAACTATTGGGAAATTTACTTCTCCCGCATTTCGAAAACTAATAATTGCAAACTTAGAATGCTTTATTTGACTAGATACAGCACTTTTCGCTAGATTGTGTACTTAACAAGGAACAATGGATGTAATTTTTTTACGAGGCAGGATGACAATGAACGAGAAATACGCCGCTCTCAAGAGTAACGTAAGCATGCTGGGACGCTTGCTAGGTAACACAATCCAAGATGCACATGGTGACGTTATCTTAGAGAAAGTGGAGACTATCCGTAAACTTTCCAAATCCGCCCGCGCAGGCAACAAAGCTGACCGTGACAGCCTAGTTGAAGAAATCAAAAACCTGCCGAACGAACAACTCACTCCTGTTGCTCGTGCATTTAACCAATTTCTCAACCTCACCAACATGGCAGAGCAGTACCACACCATCTCTCGCCACTGTGAGGAGCATGTTTGTGAACCAGACGTGCTGCAATCTCTATTTTCCAAATTAAACCAGAATGACATCAGCAAGCTAGACGCGGCTCAAGCCGTTCGCGACCTGAACATTGAACTCGTTCTGACTGCACACCCAACAGAAATCACTCGTCGCACCATGATCAACAAGCTAGTTAAGATCAACGAGTGTCTGTCTAAATTAGAATTAAGCGACCTATCACACAAAGAGCGCGTGAAAACCGAACGCCGCCTAGAGCAACTGATCGCTCAAGGTTGGCACTCAGATGTGATTCGTCAACAACGCCCAACGCCACTTGATGAAGCGAAATGGGGCTTTGCGGTTGTTGAAAACTCACTTTGGGAAGCTGTACCAGATTTCCTACGTGAAATGGACGGCCGACTAAAAGGCTACCTTGGTGAAGGTCTACCAATTGATGCGCGCCCGGTACACTTCTCATCTTGGATGGGCGGTGATCGCGATGGTAACCCATTCGTAACGCACACCATCACCAAAGAAGTACTGCGCCTATCTCGCTGGAAAGCCGCTGACCTTTACCTAGGTGACGTAAACGAGCTGATTACCGAACTATCGATGACTAAGTGTAATGATGCCGTTCGTGAACTAGCGGGTGATGAGCATGAAGCTTACCGAGCAATCCTAAAGAGCCTACGTACTCTGCTGAACAACACGTTAGAAGTGCTCGATGCAAAACTGCATGATGCTGAAGTACCGAAGAAAGAAACACTACAGAACATCGACCAACTTTGGACACCGCTTTACGCATGTTACCAATCGCTGCACGAATGTGGCATGGGCGTAATCGCAGACGGTTCTCTGCTTGATACTCTGCGCCGCCTAAAAGCATTCGGTGTACACCTAGTTCGTCTCGATGTTCGTCAAGAAAGTACACGTCACTCAGATGTGCTGTCTGAACTGACTCGCTACCTAGGCATTGGCGACTACGACCAGTGGAGCGAGCAAGACAAGATTGCTTTCTTAACCAATGAATTAAGCTCTAAGCGCCCACTACTTCCTCGTGATTGGGAGCCATCTGAACAGGTTAAAGAGGTTTTAGACACCTGTAAGGTCATCGCTGCTCAACCTCGTGAAGCCTTCGGCGCTTACGTGATTTCTATGGCTCGTACTGCATCGGATGTACTGGCTGTTCACTTGCTGCTGCAAGAGTGTGGTTGCCCGTATCGCATGGACGTGTGTCCACTGTTCGAAACGCTAGACGACTTGAACAACTCAGAAGCAGTAATGAAACAGCTAATGAGCATCGACTTGTACCGTGGCTTTATCCAGAACCACCAAATGGTGATGATCGGATACTCTGACTCAGCGAAAGATGCGGGCGTAATGTCTGCAGGTTGGGCTCAATATGATGCAATGGACAAACTGGTTAAGGTTTGTGATGAAGAAGGCATTGAACTGACTCTATTCCACGGTCGTGGCGGTACGGTTGGTCGTGGTGGTGCTCCGGCGCACGCTGCTCTTCTTTCTCAGCCACCTAAGAGCTTGAAAGGCGGTTTACGTGTAACAGAGCAAGGCGAAATGATCCGCTTTAAACTTGGCTTACCAGACGTTGCTGTAAACAGCTTCAACCTTTACGCAAGCGCGATTCTAGAGGCGAACCTTCTGCCGCCACCTGAGCCAAAACAAGAGTGGCGCGACCTAATGGAAGTGCTATCTCAAGTATCTTGTGAGGCTTACCGCAACGTGGTTCGTGGCGAAGAGAAATTCGTACCTTACTTCCGTCAAGCGACACCTGAACTGGAGCTAGGTAAACTGCCTCTTGGCTCTCGCCCTGCGAAACGTAACCCGAACGGCGGCGTAGAAAGCCTACGTGCGATTCCATGGATCTTCTCTTGGAGCCAAAACCGTTTGGTACTGCCTGCATGGTTAGGCGCTGGTGAAGCGATTCAGTACTCTGTAGATCAAGGCCATCAAGCCCTGCTCGAAGAGATGTGTCGCGAGTGGCCGTTCTTCTCTACCCGTCTCGGTATGTTGGAAATGGTGTACTCGAAGTGCAACATGGAAATCGCTAAGTACTACGACCAACGCCTTGTTGACGAAGAGCTATTACCATTAGGTGAGTTACTGCGTGAACAGCTGCAAAAAGACATCAAAGCCGTGCTAAATGTTGAGAACAACGAGAACCTAATGCAGAGCGACCCTTGGGGACTTGAGTCAATCCGCCTACGTAACATCTACGTTGAGCCACTAAACATGCTTCAAGCTGAACTGCTTTACCGTACTCGTAAGTGTGAAACACCACCAGCAGAGCTTGAAGAAGCGCTAATGGTGACGATTGCAGGCATTGCAGCAGGCATGCGAAACACTGGTTAATTAGTGATTCCTACCATTCAACAGACAAAAGGTCGCCTAGTGCGACCTTTTTATTTCACAAAATAAGCAATACTGAGTTTTTTGTCAGTTTTTTGGGTTATTTTGTCCATGTATTCTACTTTATGCTTATTATTTAGATATACTACTGCTCCGCTGCGGAAACACTCCAAAAAATAATCTGCAGCATCTTGACCAATAAACTGGTCAACCTAGGTGATAAACGGCTTTGTAAGGTGACATAACCAACCGATGAGTTGGTGCTACTTAGACATAACCAATATAACGTGCCATTAGAAGCACACTTGTTGTTTAAGTATTTGTTTACTGTTTACCATTTGGATTTCAGACATGTCATTACCACACGTAATTCTAACCGTTTTAAGTACACGCGATGCTACTGGTTACGATATCACAAAAGAATTCTCCGCAAGCATTGGTTACTTCTGGAAAGCTAGCCATCAACAAGTTTACCGCGAGCTAAATAAAATGGCTCAGAACGACCAGGTAACTTGCGTGCTTGAGCCTCAAGAAGGCAAACCTGATCGTAAAGTTTACTCTATCACTGATGCTGGCCGTGGCGCGCTAGGTGAATGGTTTGAACAACCAACTGCACACCCAACCGTTCGTGACGAGTTCTCAGCTAAGCTAATGGCTTGTGCTGTACAACCTTCTGACGCTTACCGTGTACAACTTGCTGAGCTAGTAGAAGAGTCTCGCAAACTGGTTTCTCACTACCGTGAAATCGAAGCAGCTTACTACGCAACGCCATCGACACTAGACAAGCAAGCACGCCTTGAGCGTCTAACACTTCGTCGTAACCTACTTATCCGTGAAGCATGGATTGTATGGGCTGAAGAAGTACTGCTTGAACTTGGCGCTCTAGCTTAAGTTAAGCTAGAAAAGCAAAAGGCTTGAACTCTATGAGTCCAAGCCTTTTTTGTATCTATAGGATTTGAAATGTTACTGCCAGAGGCTTTTTACAAGTGCTTAGGCTTTACTTCTTAGACTTTTCTTACAGCGCAGCGACTTGCGGACGAACACCTAGCGTATGGCAAAGTGCATAAGTCATTTCTGCACGGTTTAGCGTGTAGAAGTGGAAGTCTTTCACACCTTCACGGCTCAGTGTACGAACCATATCAATTGCTTGGCTAGCACCAACAAGCTGACGAGTCGTTGGATCATCATCCAAACCTTCAAACTGCTTCGCCATCCAGCCCGGTACTTTTACGTTGTTCATCGCAGCAAAGCGAGATGCTTGCTTGAAGTTAGAAACCGGCAGAATGCCCGGTACAATCTCAACATCAACGCCAGCCGCTACACAGCGGTCACGAAAGCGTAGGTAGCTCTCTACATCAAAGAAGAACTGAGTGATGGCACGGTTGGCACCCGCATCCACTTTACGCTTTAGGTTAATAAGATCAGATTGAGCGCTTTTTGCTTCAGGGTGAACCTCAGGGAATGCCGCTACTGAGATATCAAAATCGTGGCGAGATTTAAGTAGCTCGACTAGGTCAGATGCGTACATCTCTGGCGCGCCGCCGCCTGCTGGAATATCACCACGTAGCGCAACAATACTCTCGATACCATTTGCCCAGTAATCGTCGGCAATTTGAATCAGCTCTTCACGGCTTGCATCAATACACGTTAGGTGCGGTGCAGCCACTAGGCCGGTTTGGTTTTTAATTTCTTTAATGATTGAGTGGGTACGGTCACGTTCACCCGAGTTTGCACCGTAAGTTACCGATACAAATTTTGGTTGAAGTGTTTTAAGGCGGTGAACAGAGTTCCACAGGGTCTCTTCCATCTTCTCACTGCTCGGTGGAAAAAACTCAAATGACACATTGATGTTGTCAGAAAGCTCAGCGATATTCTGATTTAAAGCGTCGATATGACTAGCGTGTGTGTATCCCATCTTACTCTCCCTGTGGCAAAAGCAACCACTAAAAACTCAAATCCTTAAACGACGTTTAGACGTCTATATGTCTGTAGAATGTATTGAATACGATTTAATGTCAACAGATCCATTATGAATTTTTCTCAAGTAGATCGTGAGTAAAACTCAAGTCGTTAGATGGGTCGCAAAGCAGAAATAATGTAGAAAAAAGGCTGAAAAACACATCGTGCTTTCAGCCTTATTTATCTTAGTGAATAGTATGCCATTTAGACACTAAACCAACCGATCTGAGTATCAGAACAGGCTAGACATTCTGTTTAAATCAGATTGAATTGCACCTGCCGTTACTTCACGACCGGCACCTGGGCCACGAATAACCAATGGATTATCTTTGTACCATTTGCTCTCAATCGCAAAGATGTTGTCGCAAGGCAACAAGTTCGCCAGAGCATGTTCTTTAGACAGTGCTTCAACGCCTACGGTTGCCTTACCGTTCTTCTCCAAACGCGCTACGTAACGCAGAACTTTCTGTTGAGAGTGCGCTTTCTCTAAACGCTCAGCCAGCTCTTCGCTCAGTACAGAAGCTTTGTCGAAGAAGTCATCCACAGATAGATCTTGCAGCTCTGCAGGTACGAGCGATTCCACTTTTACGTTTTCAGGTTCGATATCCAAACCAGATTCACGCGCCAGAATCACCAGCTTACGCATCACGTCTGAGCCATCTAGGTCAGCACGAGGGTCAGGTTCCGTAAGGCCTTGTTGCCATGCTAAGTCAACCAACTCGCTGAACGGCACGGTGCCATCAAACTGTTGGAACAACCAAGACAACGTGCCCGAGAAAATGCCAGACAACGCAATGATGTCATCGCCACTTTCACGTAGGTCACGTACCGTGTGGTTAATCGGCAATCCAGCACCCACTGTCGCGTTGTACAACCAATGACGGCTGATCTTAGCGAAAGCATCTTGTACTTGATGGTAATACTCGCTCGATGCAGAACCTGCCACCTTGTTCGCCGAGATTAGGTGAATACCTTGTTGTGCGATTTGCAGATACTTTGCTGCAAGCACTGGGCTCGCAGTCACATCCAGAACCACTGCTTCGTCATAACCTTGAATAGAGCCCAAACGCTCTAACCAGTCGTTACCATTGTTAGCAATAGCTTCGTCGTCAAAGCGCTTACCTACCGAAGTCGCATCAATGCCTTGATCGTCGAACCAATAGGTTTGGCTATCAACCACGGCAACCAATTCAAAGTTCATTCCACGGCGCTTTTCAAGTTCCGCTTTTTGCTCAGCAAACAGGCTTAACCAGCTTGAACCAATATTGCCCTTACCACACAAGGCAATCGCAACACGCTTCTGCGCTTGGAACAGTTGAGAATGAATGCCTTTCACTAGACTTGATGTTTCACTCTTACGAATCACAGCCACCAAGCTTAAGCCTGAGTTCGCTTCTGAGATGAACTCAACCGGCGAGCTCTTAAGCTGCTGGTAGAAACCGTAGCAATGATTAGGGTTCTTAGTCACACCCGCACCCACTGCAGCAATCAGAGAGAAACCTTCTTTTAGCTTAATCTCAGCTTCAATCGCATGGTCTTGGAGATATTCTAATGCACCACCAGCGATCTCTTCTGTGTAGGCAAGACGCAAACAGTGTTGATCCGGTTCAAGCTCATAAGCAAGCGGCTCAAGTTGAGCACGCTTAAGCCCTTCAAGCACTTCACTCTCTAGACGGTCGAAATCATGGCCGTGACCAAAGGTCAGTTGCACGATAAGCACTTCATCCAAAGAGGTAATGATTTTTGCGCCACGACCCGATGCCAGTACACGCTCGATCTGTGTAGAGCCCGCCTCCGGCTGATAGCTGCAGCGTAAGCTGAGATCCATAGCACTTTGAGCCACAGGCTGTAGCGTTCGGCTGTGAAGCACTGGAGCGGCAAGACGAGCCAATTCGCTGGCTTCATCAAGGCGAAGTAGAGGCAATAGACACGCATCTGAAACCAGACGAGGGTCAGCGCTGTAAACGCCTGCCACATCACTCCAAATCGTCACGCGTTCAACTTCAGCCAAAGCACCAATCACGGTTGCTGAGTAATCCGAACCGTTACGGCCAAGCAATACCGTTTCACCCTCGCAGTTCTGAGCCATAAAGCCCGTAATCACCACGCGGCAATGTGCATGCTGCGCCAAGGCTTCTTTGATCAGAGGGTAAGAACGTGCGCGGTCGACTTCAGGCTGAGCGCCCACTTCTGCACGTAAAAAAGCACGCGCATCTTGAGCAACGGCTTGTAAATCATGCTGGCACAACAAAGCCGCGAGTAGACGTGAAGACCAAACCTCACCGTGTCCAAGCACTTTTGCTTTTTGTGCTTCGCTCAAGGGAGCCGTTAGCTCACCCAAAGCGGTAAATTCTTGTTGAATGGTTGAAGTAAGTTGTGCGGCTGATTCACCCTCAAGCAGTGCTTCAATCAGATCGAGTTGGAACTGACGAAGTGCTTGTAGGCATTCATGGGCAATACGACCATCTTTGTCGAGCGCTTCAACAAATTCAATCAAACGGTTGGTTGTTTTGCCTGCTGCCGATACCACCACCAAATCAGATGCTGATGAGTATTCTCTAAGAATGTTGACCACGCGTTGGTAACATTCAGGATTCGCTAAACTGCTGCCACCAAATTTATGTAGCTGGCGAAAGGTTGCCATTATTAACCCTCCCCTTCAGCGATAAAGCGCTGTGTTCTTTCAAACGCTTGCTTGAGGTCATCGATTAGGTCTTCTGCATCTTCAAGGCCAACAGATAGACGCAGTAGTTGCTGAGAAACACCCGCTTCTGCTAAGGCTTCTTCACCCATCGCGCGGTGAGTCATCGACGCAGGGTGACAAATCAGGCTTTCAACACCGCCCAATGATTCTGCCAAAGAAAACAGCTCTAACTTATCAACAAAGTATTTAAGCGCCTCGAATGAGCCCGCAAACTCAAAACTGAGCATGGAACCAAAGCCCGATTGCTGTTTCTTCGCGATATCATGACCCGGATGTTCAGGAAGGCTTGGGTGGTAAATAGTGCCAACAAGATCTTGTTGCTGCAGAGACGCTAGAATTTCACGTGAGCTTTCTTCGTGAACTCGCATACGCGCACCTAGCGTACGAATACCACGTAAAGTCATGTAGCTATCAAATGGTGTGCCGGTCGCACCAATACAGTTGCCCCACCATGCTAACTCTTCAGCGTGTTCTTCTGTCTTAGTGACCACAACGCCACCAATAACATCTGAGTGTCCATTGATGTACTTAGTGGTTGAGTGGATAACAAAATCAGCACCCAGCTCTAAAGGCTTTTGGAACACAGGTGTCAAAAACGTGTTGTCGACAGCAACCAGAGCACCAACCTCTTTCGCTTTACGGCAAGTTTCTGCAATATCAACCACGCGAACCAGTGGATTCGATGGGGTTTCAATTAAGATCAACTTTGGCTTAAGCGCGAGCGCCGCATCCAGCGCTGCTTGATCCGATTGATCAACGAACAGAACTTTGAAGTCACCTTTTAGCGAGCGAGTGTTAAACAGACGGTAAGTACCGCCGTAGCAATCGTGCGGTGCAATAATAAGATCATCGCCGCCTAAGAAAGCCGAAACCCATAAGTTAAGCGCCGAAGTACCACAGTTAGTCACAACCGCGCCTTTGCCTGATTCAAGCTCAAACAGTGCCGTCTCTAATAAACCGCGGTTTGGGTTACCAGAACGGGTGTAATCGTACTTTGGCACTTCACCAAAAGCGGAAAACCCATAGTTAGTCGAAAGATAAATGGGTGGGACAACGGCATGGTGTTGCGTGTCTGACTCGATACCAGTACGTACTGCGATTGTTGCTGGCTTCCGGCTGCTCATAGGTGCTTCCTTACAAGTTTTGCGTCTGAGAATCACAGCTGCTTGTCGGCATTTTGCGGCTGTGTTAGATATATGTTATTCACTTTACTTTCATAAACGTGAGACGTCAACACTTCTAGACGTCTATATGTCTTTGCTTATGGCGGTAAATCCCGCTAAAATCACCACTATTAATTTAATCTAACAACTAAAGTGATGAAGGTACGCAATGGCCGACTGGAATGGTGAATACATAAGCCCATATGCTGAGCATGGAAAGAAAAGCGAACAAGTAAAGAAGATTACAGTTTCTATCCCTTTAAAAGTGCTAAAGGTGCTTACTGACGAGCGTACTCGCCGCCAGATCAACAACCTGCGCCATGCAACAAACAGTGAGCTACTGTGTGAAGCTTTTCTACATGCGTACACAGGCCAACCACTGCCAACAGATGAAGACCTTCGTAAAGACCGCCCAGATGATATTCCTGCTGAAGTGAAAAAACTGATGACAGAGATGGGCATCGAGTTCGAAGCGTTTGACGAAGAATAACAATAACTCAGTCACTGCCTTCAATATTGATTCGCTTTAGCTGAATGCTCACATTACTGATTCGTCTTATCAGTGTTCTGTGAATAAGAGACATAAAAAAACCGACTCCAGATGAGTCGGTTTTTTATTATTTGTGCTCTATGGAGCAACCGCTATAACAAGCGACTACGCCATATGCTGCTATGCCATGTAGTTAGCAGGCATCTCGATACGCGCAACGCCAGATTCAACGGCCGCTTCTGCTACTGCTTTCGCTACGCGAGGAAGTAGACGTGGGTCCATTGGCTTAGGAATGATGTAACCCTTACCGAACTCAAGTGACGTCTCACCCGCAGCTTTTAATACTTCCGCTGGCACTTCTTCTTTCGCCAGTTCACGAATCGCTTTAACCGCTGCTAGCTTCATTTCGTCATTGATTTCGCTTGCACGCACATCAAGTGCACCACGGAAAATGAATGGGAAACAAAGTACGTTGTTTACTTGGTTAGGGTAATCACTGCGGCCTGTACCCATAATAAGGTCAGAACGAACTTCGTGAGCAAGCTCTGGCTTGATCTCTGGATCTGGGTTTGAACATGCAAATACAACTGGCTTATCAGCCATCAGCGTTAGTGCTTCAGCAGGCAGTAGATTCGGCCCCGATACGCCCAAGAATAGATCAGCACCTTCGATAACATCTTCAAGCGTACGCTTATCTGTGTTGTTTGCGAATAGCTCTTTGTATTCATTCAGGTCGTCACGACGAGTGTGGATCACACCTTTACGGTCAAGCATGTAGATCTTCTCACGCTGAGCGCCACACTTAATCAGTAGCTCCATACAAGCAACCGCCGCTGCGCCAGCACCTAAACAAACGATCTTACACTCTTCAAGCTTCTTACCTTGAAGCTCGATCGCGTTCAGCATACCTGCTGCTGTTACGATCGCTGTACCGTGTTGGTCATCGTGGAATACAGGCACATCACAACGCTCAATCAGGCGACGTTCAATTTCAAAACAGTCTGGTGCTTTGATGTCTTCTAGGTTGATACCGCCGAATGTATCTGCGATGTTCGCAACTGTATCGACAAACTCATCGATTGTGCGGTGTTTTACTTCAATATCGATAGAATCTAAACCAGCGAAACGCTTAAACAGTAGCGCTTTACCTTCCATTACTGGTTTAGAAGCAATTGGACCAAGGTTACCTAGGCCAAGAATCGCTGTACCGTTAGAGATAACTGCAACCATGTTGCCTTTACCTGTGTACTTATAAACGTTATCAACGTTCTGTGCGATCTCACGAACTGGTTCAGCCACGCCTGGGCTGTAAGCAAGTGCTAGGTCTTCTGCAGAGTTTGCAGGCTTCGTCAGCTCAATGGCAATTTTGCCAGGAATTGGGAACTCATGATAATCAAGAGCTTGCTGACGGAATTGTTCTTGAGGTGATAATTCTTGAGAGGATTGATCTTGGCGGCTGTCTTCAGACATAGGTGTAGGTTCCTAGGATATTATTATTTGGGGGATCTTGTTCATGTTAATGGATGTACTTCAAAGTTCCTAGGTGGTAAAAGCCTCTGTCTCATTAAAAAACGAGATTTCACTACTAATAAGACCAGTGAGCAGTTGAAATTACTATCGCTTGTTGAACTTTCGTGCGGATTTACAGTGGTGAGCGATAAGCCAAGAATGACCCGATAATATTCAGTTAAGCGGCTTATTGTTGAAGAGAGTGAAAGCTTGAAGGGAAAGTTTGTATTTTATCGGATTTCAGGCAACAAAAAAGGACACCGAAGTGTCCTCTTTATGTCTAAATAGCGAGAATTACTTCTTGCTAGAAAGAGCACCGAAACGCTTGTTGAAGCGATCAACACGGCCGCCTGTATCTACGATACGTTGCTTACCAGTGTAGAACGGGTGACATTTGTCACATACGTCTAGGTGGATTGATTCTTTTGCTAGCGTTGAGTTGAACTCAAAAGTGTTGCCGCAAGAACAAGTAGCAGTAACTGCTTTGTATTCTGGGTGGATTCCAGCTTTCATGGGATAACCTCAAGTAGGCCGTGTCGCTATACGATTCTAAGCCGCACACCACACGTAGTTTAAAAAAGAAATAAAGACACCGCTCATCACTAAAGCGCGACGAAGCCATACCTTTAAGGCGCAGTATAGTAATGAATCTGTGAAGTAGGATCAACTGATTTGATACATTTTTCGCCAATATCGGCATTATTTCCTTTGCTGACTGTGATTCTTGGCTTGGCCCCAACCTCACCCGCTTCTCTGCCACATCACATTCAAACTGCTTCTCGAATTTAACCGCCTTATCCTTTAGACTGTTCGCTCTCGTCAATTCAGATAAAGCCGTCCCTTTATGCGTCCAATGATTGCCCGTGTGGCGCTGCCTGTTCCACTCGACAAGCAGTTCGATTACAAGATTCCAAACCACCTATTCCCGATTATTGGTGGTCGAGTCTCTGTGCCTTTTGGACGACAAACCTTAACTGGGATTGTCACGGCTCTGGTTAACGAATCAGAATTCGAGCTAGATAAGCTCAAGCCAATAAAAGCGCTATTGGATAACCAACCTGTTTGGCCTGAATCTGTCTACTCACTATTAACCTGGTGCAGTCAGTTCTATCAGTACCCTCTTGGCGAAACCTTTGCTAATGCGCTACCGAGTGCTTTACGCAAAGGCAAAGCAGCAGACTTCGCAACACTCGTCGAATGGCAGTTAACGCCATCAGGCCGCGACCAACTGATGCAAGGGTTTGGTCGCGCCGTTAAGCAAGCCAAAGTGATGCACATGCTTGAGCACGGTCCCGTACCTCATCAAGAGTTCATTGATGAAGAAGTGGCTAGCGCCGTACTCAAGACGCTAGAAGAGAAAGGCTGGATTGAATCGGTTGAGATAAAGCCGAAGCGCCAACCTTGGCCTGCCGACCTCGAAAACGACCAAGACAAACCTAAGCTCAATGAAGAGCAAGCCATAGCGATTGCAACAGTAAATAGTCAAAACAACTTTGGTTGCTTCCTTCTCGAAGGTGTCACAGGTTCAGGTAAGACCGAGGTCTACCTGAATATGATTAAGCCGATTCTTGACCAAGGTAAACAAGCGTTAGTGCTTGTGCCAGAGATCGGCCTAACACCGCAAACCATTAACCGCTTTAAGCGACGCTTTAATGTGCCTGTAGAGGTTATCCACTCTGGTTTAAACGATTCAGAGCGACTGAACGCTTGGCTATCAGCGCGCGATAAGATTGCAGGCATTGTGATTGGTACCCGTTCGGCTTTGTTCACACCATTTGCGGATTTGGGCATTATTATTGTCGATGAAGAGCACGACGCCTCTTACAAACAACAAGATAGCCTGCGCTATCATGCGAGAGATGTGGCGATCATGCGTGCGCACAAAGCGCAGATTCCAGTAGTATTAGGCTCAGCAACGCCAGCCTTCGAAACCCTGCACAACGCGCAAATAGGTAAGTACAGTCACCTGACTCTGACTTCACGTGCGGGTGTCGCGTTGCCAACCACCAATAAAGTGTTGGATGTGAAAGGCGAATATCTGGAAAGTGGTTTGTCTGCGTCACTCATTGCCGAGATGCAACGCCACTTAAAATCAGGTAACCAGGTAATGCTGTTCCTCAACCGCCGCGGCTTTTCTCCAGCATTAATGTGTCACGATTGCGGTTGGACAGCCGAGTGTAAGCGCTGCGACGCCTACTACACCTATCACCAATACAGCAATGAAATGCGCTGCCACCACTGTGGCTCGCAGCAGCATATTGTGCATAACTGCCAAGGCTGTGGTTCAGCAAACTTGGTAACGGTTGGTGTGGGTACAGAACAGTTGGAAGCACAACTTGGTCAGCTATTCCCGGAATACAAAACCATTCGTATTGACCGAGACAGCACTCGCCGTAAAGGCAGCTTAGAGAGCGCGCTTGAATCAATTCGCAAAGGTGAATACCAGATTCTTATCGGAACCCAGATGTTAGCTAAAGGCCACCACTTCCCTGACGTGACACTCGTGGCGTTATTGGATGTCGATGGCTCTTTATACAGCAGTGACTTCCGAGCCTCTGAACGCCTTGCTCAGCTATTCATTCAAGTGGCGGGTCGCGCAGGTCGTGCAAGCAAGCCTGGTGAGGTGATCTTACAAACGCACCACCCGGAACACGGCTTACTGCAGGCGCTACTGCATAAAGACTATCACCACTTTGCTCAAACGGCCTTAGCAGAGCGCAAACAGGCGATGTTGCCGCCTTACACCTTTATGACGCTGTTCAGAGCAGAAGCAAACGACACGCGCTTAGTGGAAGAGTTCTTACGCCAGGTACGTCATACACTGGAATCTCATCCACTGTTTGACCAATATTGCATGGTATTAGGGCCAACTCCTGCACCATTGGCTAAGCGAGCGGGTAAAGCTCGATGGCAGTTAATTCTGCAAACACAGACTCGCTCATTAATGCAAAAGCTATTAATGAGTGCCAAGCCAGCAATTAATATGTTACCCGCCGCGAAAAAAGTTCGTTGGTCACTCGATATAGAGCCGCAAGACTTGAGCTAAACCCCTTCGGGTTAAAACTAATGATAAGTTTGTTCACAAATATTTCATATTTCTCGTGAGCAAGTTCACACGAGTCATGTGATTTTTGTTAATCTAGCCGTAACTTTACGCAGATGAAACGAATAAAATATTGCAATAAAAAAAGTGTTAGCAACACTTTCATAATATCTATTCGATTACATTTATTATTCACGCCTTAGATACTTAGGCAACAAAGGAACTTAAAAGAGGGTTTAATTTATGGCGACAATGAAGGATGTTGCCCAGCTAGCAGGCGTCTCAACGGCTACCGTATCACGAGCTTTGATGAATCCTGAGAAAGTCTCAGTTTCGACTCGCAAACGAGTGGAAACCGCCGTACTTGAAGCTGGATACTCACCTAATACATTAGCTAGAAATTTACGTCGCAACGAATCAAAAACCATCATTACTATCGTTCCTGATATCTGTGACCCGTATTTCGCGGAAATCATTCGTGGTATCGAAGATGCTGCTGTCGAAAATGATTACCTTGTTCTACTGGGTGACAGCGGTCAACAGAAGAAACGTGAGTCTTCGTTTGTTAACCTCGTCTTCACCAAACAAGCGGACGGCATGCTACTACTAGGCACCGACCACCCATTCGATGTCAGTAAGTCTGAACAAAAGAACCTGCCTCCTATGGTAATGGCATGTGAGTTCGCTCCAGAACTTGAACTGCCTACGGTACACATCGATAACCTGACTTCTGCATTCGAAGCCGTGAACTACCTAGCTCAATTGGGTCATAAGCGTATCGCTCAAATCTCCGGCCCAATGTCAGCAACCCTATGTAAGTTCCGTCAGCAAGGTTACCAACAAGCGCTGCGCCGTGCGGGCGTGTCAATGAATCCAGCCTACAGCACCGTCGGTGATTTTACGTTTGAAGCGGGAGCTCAAGCGGTTCGTCAACTGTTAGCGCTACCAGAGCAGCCAACCGCTATCTTCTGCCATAACGATGCAATGGCCATTGGTGCGATTCAAGAAGCGAAAAAACTCGGCTTACGAGTGCCTCAAGATCTATCCGTTGTTGGCTTTGATGATATCCAATTCGCGCAATACTGCGATCCACCGCTAACCACCATTTCTCAACCTCGTTATGAGATTGGACGCCAAGCAATGTTGATGATGCTAGACCTACTAAAAGGCAACGATGTGCAAGCAGGTTCGCGTCTGCTTGAAGCTAAATTAGTCGTTAGAGGCAGCACCGCACCACCTCGAATATAACCCTTAGAAATACCCTTATAAATCTGCGGCACATTTTGATGTGCCGCTTCCATTTCTGCACTATTATCCTCGCGCAATCTGGATTACCATGAGGGCAGAATCAGCAACTATTGAATTGTCTTGTGGCTAATAGAGATTATGTAAAGCGCGGTCGTGGCACGAAAAAACCGACCAAAAAACAAGCCCCTCGCCGTAAACCTTGGCGCAGTGGTCTTTTGGCGATCCTCCTTGCCGGTGGTTTTGGTTACGGACTTTACCTATTGAGTAATGATCCTGAGCCGCCTGCACCAACGCCTGTGGCAACCAAACCAAAACCTAAGCCAAAACCAGCGAAAGTGATTCCGCCGCCTCCTGAAGAGAAGTGGGACTACGTTGAAACGCTGCCAAGCCGCGAGATTGAAGTAAAAGCCAAAGAGCAACAGATCTCTAAGATCCCTTACATCATGCAGTGTGGCGCTTACAAAACCTCGTCGCAGGCAGAAGCACGTAAGTTGGATATTGCCTTCCAAGGTATCTCAAGTGAGATCCGCAAGAAAGATGGCAGTAGCTGGTACCGTGTGGTTTTAGGGCCATACAAGTTGAAGCGTGACGCAGAACGCGATCGCCATAAGCTGCAACGAGCGAAAATTGAACCTTGCGCTATTTGGAAAGACGGGGCTTAATCAACTCAATATATAATAGGGGGAAGAGGATTCCCCCTATTGCTGTTTGAAAGCGTTCAATAGTTCATCGCACAAGCAATACCAGTATGTTAATCAAAAGAGTGCGTTTTAACGAAACTGAGGTACTTGTTCGTAGTACTCAAGCCCAAAGTCAGTCAGGTAGACCTGCTCCTTATTTATCTCGATGTAACCAAAAAAATCCAAGTGCGCTAAAACGTTAGGAAATGGACGTTTAAGAAAAACGTTGACCGAGTTTTTTAGATGTTCTGTTGAACACTCGCCCGCCTCCTGATACATCAGATGATGCAGTATAGACAGCTCATCCAGATCCATATCTCTATTAAAAAAACTGATATTGTCACTATTCATCACACTACTCCTTATGCAGTGAATACCACTGATTAGTGAACATCATCCCTTATAAATCAAACAAAAAGTGTTAACCATTTCACGTTAGAAATTTGTTTTATCTTTTTTTATATTTATCACAAACTATTAACCCACCAACCCTTGCCACACATAGGCTCAACAGGCAATGGATGTTTGAAACAACTGGTAACATTTAGTTTTTTTGATATGACATACCATTAAATGTGGCACTTGAATTCATGATAGTGGAGCCACATATAAGTAGTAACCATAAATAATAATCAAAAGAGGTCGACTCGTGACTACCATTGTATCTGTACGTCGTAATAATAAAGTCGTCATCGCGGGTGATGGACAAGTATCTCTGGGCAATACAGTAATGAAGGGCAACGCCCGTAAAGTACGTCGCCTATACAACAACAAAGTACTGGCCGGTTTTGCTGGCGGTACGGCTGATGCTTTCACGCTATTCGAAAAATTTGAAAGCAAGCTGCAAATGCACCAAGGCCATCTCACCAAAGCGGCAGTTGAGCTAGCGAAGGATTGGCGTAGCGACCGTGCTCTACGTAAGTTAGAAGCACTGTTAGCAGTAGCGGATGAGACCGCTTCACTGATCATCACAGGTAACGGTGACGTAGTTCAACCTGAGAACGACCTGATTGCGATCGGTTCGGGCGGAAACTTCGCTCAAGCAGCCGCTACTGCACTATTAGAAAATACTGATTTAGATGCGCGTGAAATCGCAGAAAAGTCGCTGAACATTGCAGGCGACATCTGTGTCTTCACCAACCATCACCACACTATTGAAGAACTAGAAAGCACCGTTGAGCTGCCAAAGCCAGAGTAACGACCGCTTCCATCAATAACGTTGTATTCAACAGTGATTAAAGAATTAAGGAAAAACCATGTCTGAGATGACTCCTCGCGAAATTGTTCACGAACTCAATCGCCACATTATCGGCCAAGACAACGCTAAGCGCTCAGTGGCTATCGCTCTTCGTAACCGCTGGCGCCGTATGCAGCTTGAAGAAAGCCTACGTGTTGAAGTATCGCCAAAAAACATCCTGATGATTGGCCCAACGGGTGTAGGTAAAACTGAAATCGCTCGCCGCCTAGCGAAATTAGCAAACGCGCCTTTCATCAAGGTAGAAGCGACTAAGTTCACCGAAGTGGGTTACGTTGGTAAAGAAGTTGAAACCATCATCCGTGATCTAACGGACGTTGCGATCAAGATGACGCACCAACAAGCGATGGAAAAAGTACAATACCGCGCTGAAGAACAAGCTGAAGAACGCATTCTTGATGCCCTTCTACCACCAGCGCGTGATGCTTGGGGTCAGAACGAGCAATCAACTGAAGACACAACCTCTTCAAACACTCGTCAGATTTTCCGCAAGAAACTGCGTGAAGGTAAGCTAGATGACAAAGAGATTGAAGTTGATGTAGCCGCACCGCAAATGGGCGTTGAAATCATGTCACCTCCAGGCATGGAAGAGATGACAAACCAGCTGCAAGGCATGTTCCAAAACCTAGCGGGCGACACCAAGAAAAAGCGTAAGATGAAAATCAAAGACGCATTCAAAGCACTGACGGAAGAAGAAGCTGCGAAGCTTGTGAACCAAGAAGAGCTGAAAGAGAACGCGATCTTCAACGCTGAAAACAACGGCATCGTATTCATCGATGAGATCGACAAAATCTGTAAGCGTGGCGACAGTTCAGGCCCAGATGTATCTCGCGAAGGTGTTCAGCGTGACCTACTGCCTCTTATCGAAGGCAGCACAGTATCAACCAAGCACGGTATGGTTAAAACTGACCACATCTTGTTTATCACATCAGGCGCATTCCAAGTGGCTAAGCCATCTGACCTGATCCCTGAGCTACAAGGTCGTCTACCAATCCGCGTAGAACTTGAAGCACTATCAGCACATGACTTCAAACGCATCCTAACTGAGCCAAAAGCATCTCTAACAGAGCAATACATTGCCCTAATGAAAACAGAAGATGTCAACATTGAGTTCACTGAAGATGGCATCAACCAGATTGCGGACGCAGCATGGCGCGTAAACGAAACCACTGAGAACATCGGTGCGCGTCGTCTACACACAGTGATGGAGCGTCTAATGGATGAGATTTCATTCGAAGCAACAGACAAAGCTGGCAGCAAGCTAGTGATTGATGAAGCTTACGTAACATCGAAACTTGGCGAATTCGTTGAAGACGAAGACCTAAGCCGCTTCATCCTGTAGCACACCAAACTCTAACTTATTGCTCTATCTCAAAGAAATAGCAGCTAATAAGCGAATTCAAGGCCCACTTTCGAGTGGGCTTTTTATTACCCGAAAAATGGGCGTATACTCAAATCACAGTATGAAACGAAGACTTACAAAGAATTAGACCTACGATGAAACAATCTCTACTGATCTGGCTTGATGCCGCACGACCAAAAACTCTGCCTCTCGCACTTGTCTCTATTCTTACAGGAAGTAGTTTAGCGTTCGCCGGTGGTCAGTTTTCTTTATCGATAGCCCTACTGGCATTTTTAACCGCCACCCTATTACAGATTTTATCGAACCTAGCCAATGACTATGGCGACGCCGTAAAAGGCACAGACAACGAAAATCGTCTGGGGCCAACACGTGCCATGCAATCTGGCGCGGTAACAGCGAAAACCATGAAGCAAGCGATCATCCTCAACATCGTGTTTACTATGGTCGCTGGGCTGATTCTTATTTTTCATGCCTTAACCTCGATTGAAAGTATCTTATCTTTCATTGCGTTAGGCATATTAGCCATTGTTGCTGCCATCGCTTATACCGTCGGTAATAAGCCTTATGGCTATATTGGCCTTGGCGACTTATCGGTATTTATCTTCTTCGGTTTATTAGGTGTTTCAGGGACTTACTTCTTGCACACTGGCCATGTTGAACCAAGCCTATTCCTTCCGGCATTGGGCTGTGGCTTGATGGCGGTTGCGGTACTCAATATCAACAACATGCGTGATATCGAAAACGACAGCGAATGTGGTAAGCGCACCATGGCGGTTCGCCTAGGACAACGCAAAGCCAAACACTATCATTTTGCTCTGCTTGGCCTCGCCCTTGCGTCTTTCGCTATCTACCTGCTTATTCAAGAAAAGCCGGTCTGGATCAGCCTGCCGTTTTTGCTGAGCATTATTATTGTTTACAAGCATGGCAAAGCCGTTTGGGAAACCGAAAAGCCAGCGCAAATTGCACCAATGATGCCCGTGATTGTGAAATGCTCACTGGTCACTAACCTATTGTTTGCAGGGGTTGTCGTAGCTCAAACTCTATTGAGTTAAATGAGACTAATCATTGCAAAGGGATCAAGCGCCGATATACTCAAAGTAAGCTCATTGTTCAAAAGGTATACTAATGGAATACAACACTTCAGCACTGTGCGACATATATTTGGATCAAGTTGATGTCGTGGAGCCAATGTTCAGCAACTTCGGTGGACGTGCATCCTTCGCAGGACAGATCACGACATTAAAGTGTTTTGAAGACAACGCTTTGATTCGCTCTGTACTAGAGCAAGACGGTCTGGGGCGTGTGTTGTTAATCGATGGGGGCGGCTCACTACGTAAAGCGCTGATCGATGCTGAGATAGCCCTACTTGCCGAAGACAATGAGTGGGAAGGGATTGTGGTTTACGGGTGCGTTCGTGAAGTCGATGAGCTTGAAGACATGAACCTAGGTATCCAAGCCTTGGCTTCTATCCCTGTTGGTGCGAGCCAAGAAGGTGTCGGTGAATTAGACGTTCCAGTGAACTTTGGCAGCGTGACCTTCTTACCTGAAGATTACCTCTACGCAGACAACACTGGCATCATTCTTTCTGCCGAACCTCTAGATGTAGAACTCGATTTGGATGTCGAGGAAGAAGACGTCGAGTAACTCTCACTCAGCTTCAAATAATAAAACAAATCATAAGAACACAAACAAAAACGCCCGCTACTGAGTAGCGGGCGTTTTTTTAAATCTGAAGAGTCGATTACTCTACTTCATCCATTTTACCAAGAAGGTTACGGATGCGATCTTGCCATGCTGAATGCTCTTCCTGCATTTGCTGAGTTTTTTGCTCTAGCTCGTGACGGCTTGCTTTAAGCTCACCAGCTTCTGTTGCTAGTGCTTGTTTCTCTTCTTTAAGCTCTTCCACTTCCATTTGAAGAAGTGCAATTGTATCTACTGCTGTTTGAATTTTTGCTTCTAGCTGCTCTAGTACTTCAAAAGACATTCTGGCCTACCTTTAAGTTATCCGTTTGATGGTGAAGGTTCACTCCACTTATTTCCCCATTCTACTCAGCAGAGCAAGGATAAACACTCAATATATTCGATATTTTGCGCCATTCGATGAAAAAAACAGCACTTTTTACCGAATATTGACGTGAACGATTACCGCCACAACGGCAAACCGATTATTTTGATGAATAATAACTGTTTTCCACTGCGAATTGATCGAGAGCAATCTCCAAAAAACAAAAAGGCAAACGTTTCCTTTTGGATATGGTAAAATTCGCCGCGAAATTTCTATTCCCCCTTTGAAAATTTTGGAGTCCGCATGAAACGCGATTTAGCAATGTCATTCTCTCGTGTCACAGAAGGTGCAGCACTAGCTGGTTACAAGTGGCTTGGCCGTGGCGATAAAAACGCTGCAGATGGCGCTGCTGTAGAAGTAATGCGTAGCCTATTAAACAAAACCGAAATTAGCGGTGAGATTGTTATCGGCGAAGGTGAAATCGATGATGCACCTATGCTATACATCGGCGAAAACGTAGGTGTGGGCGGCGACGCTGTCGACATCGCAGTTGACCCAATTGAAGGGACACGCATGACAGCAATGGGCCAATCAAATGCATTGGCTGTATTGGCTGCGGGCGAAAAAGGCAGCTTCCTTAAAGCGCCTGATATGTACATGGAAAAGTTGGTTGTTGGCCCTGGCGCTAAAGGCGTGATTGACCTAGAACTGCCACTAACAGAAAACCTAGAAAACATCGCTAAAGCACTAGGTAAAACACTTGATACTCTAGTCGTAACCACGCTTGCTAAGCCTCGTCATGATCAAGTCATCGCCGACATGCAAGCAATGGGCGTTCGTGTATTTGCTGTGCCAGACGGTGATGTTGCGGCTTCTATCTTAACCTGTATGCCAGACAGTGAAGTAGACGTCATGTACTGCATCGGCGGCGCACCTGAAGGTGTGGTCTCGGCGGCGGTAATTCGCGCACTCGACGGCGACATGCACGGTCGTCTTCTACCTCGCCACGAAGTGAAAGGCGACACAGAAGAGAACCGCAAGCACGGTGAACTTGAACTTGAGCGCTGCGCTGAAATGGGCGTAACGGCGGGTATCGTATTGAAGATGGAAGACATGGCACGCAGCGACAACGTTGTATTCTCAGCAACAGGCATCACTAAGGGTGACTTGCTAGAAGGTATTTCTCGTCAAGGTAATATCGCAACCACAGAAACCCTGCTTATCCGTGGCCGCTGCCGTACAATTCGCCGCATCAAATCTATCCACTACCTAGAGCGTAAAGATCCAGAAGTAGTAGGTCATATCCTGTAAGCCTAAATTCGGTGAAACAGAATATTCCAAGGCTGATACCTAGTATCAGCCTTTTGTTTTATTAGCGCACCAGAATCTGACCATGGCAGCTAATAGAGTAAAACGCTATCTATAGAGTAAATTATCATCAATATAGTAAATGGTTTGCTTTATAAACACCTTGCCTCATAATAGTAAGGTTCATTAGGTAGGGATAGTATGAAAACAAGCGACAGAATCTTACAGACCATTAAGCGTCAAGGCGCGGTAACCGCGAAACAACTGTCAGAAGAATTTGGCATGACGACAATGGGGGCAAGGCAACATCTGCAAAGCCTGGAAGATGACGGTATTCTTGCGTTTCATGATGTGAAAGTGAAAGTGGGTCGCCCGACTCGCCACTGGTCCCTGACTCAACAAGGTCATAACCAATTTTCAGACCGACATGGTGAACTCACCATTCAAGTGATTGATGCTGTCGAGAATCTATTTGGTAAAGAAGGGCTGGCTAAGGTTGCTGCCGAGCGTGAACAACACACTCTTAAGCAGTATCAAACTGCGCTGTCTGGCTGTGATTCACTCATCAGCAAGCTTAAAAAACTCACCCAGCTTCGTGAAGACGAAGGCTACATGGCTGAGCTTCAAGAGCATGATGATCACTACATCTTGATTGAGAACCACTGCCCTATCTGTAAGGCTGCAACTCGCTGCCCTAGCCTGTGCCAATCTGAGCTCAACGTGTTTACTGAGTTACTAAAAGATGAGTGTCACGTGAGCCGTACAGAGCACATCATTGCTGGCGAACGACGCTGCACTTACACCTTAACACCCGCCCTTTGATTGCAAAGGTAATCGGCTAATACCGTCTCAATATTGAGAAAATACAAATAGATTAAAATTTGTACAAATTTCTTTCTTAAGCTTAGAGCATATGAAACACGCTTAATGCTAAGGAAGTAATGATGGCGCATCCACAACCCGCTCAAAAACTGCCACCCTTTGATGAACTTGTCCAACTCGCGAAAAGCGACCCGAAAGCATTCAATCAATTCAAACACGAGATGTGCGAACAGATGATTTGTTCGGCTTCAGACGTGATGCAAGACCGACTTCGTGCGCAGCAAAGTCACATCGACTTAGTGGTTAGCCGTTGTAAAAACCCACACCACGCCAATGTCGTACTCATGCAAGAGCTGCGCTGTCAGGTCTGTAAGTTCCAAGATGCACTCGAAGGGCGCTGCGGCTTTGAAGAATCTCTGCCTGAAAATGTCGTGCCTTTTAAGCCGAATACCGAACCTAAAATGTACTGAAATTAGCAAAGCACTAAAAAGAAAAAGGGAGCGTAATGCCCCCTTCTTATTGGTTCGCTGTTCAATATTTACATGGGTCTTCGCCGTAGTCATTACGGCCTTCTGTACCTTTCAACAAACCACACTCAATCAGAATCCAGAAACCACACACTAATGCCGAGACGGTTGCCGCCATATGAATTGGCGATACCGGCTCTGTCGTCGTTGCAACCATTGGCGAAGCTAAACGACCCAATACTAATGGCACATTCAATAGTAGCCAGTAATTAGACTTATTGCGGTCGTGCCAGCGCTTAGCGGTTACCGCAAGGTCTGGGATCACAAGCATCAATAGGATGATTGGTAGCAGGATATAAGAGTAAGCAGGGAACAACACAGAGATACCTGAAGCAAAACCGGTAATCGCTATGTAGTAGAAAACATTCCAAATCCAGTAAGTCTTACGACCAATTCTCCCCTTGAAAGAGAGCAGTAATTCTTTCATCGACATCTTAAATACTCAAATTTATACGCCGCTAAAAGTCAGCAGCAATGGTTAGTTTATTACTTTTTGAAAGCAACTTTTATCCATATCACGAATATTCACCGTTAAGCTTCTTACATGACTCGCTTGTTCTTGCAGGATCTGCATTAACGATCGTGACAATTCTCGCTTTTGCTCTTCCGTTCGTCCCGAAAGTAACTCAAAGCTGATATGAATAAAGTCTACACTATCTTCCTCATCACCGACCAACCAATTATGGCAACGCAGTGAACGAGATTTCACTGATGGCACATCAAACAAGCCACATGTGAGAGCGACTTGGTGGAGATCTTCCAGTAAGCCTTGGATATTTACTCGCTCATCCACTGAATTGGAGTACTCTAGAACTAGATTCGGCATTGTTACTTCCTGTTGTTAACGCAATCGTTTGTCCCTTAATAACAACTAACGATGAAAAATCCGAGAAGTTAGCTATTATTCTGTCTGCCGGATCACTGATATATGCTCAAAATCTACTCTGACCATTGAGTAAGATCCAAGAAAGTCATGACCACAGTCATGATCTGTTGATATTAATCTGTTATATTATTTCGTAATAAAGTTTACTTTTTTACATTCGATTTATTTAAATACTTTGGAGATATTCCTATGCGTCATCCTGTAGTTATGGGTAACTGGAAACTAAACGGCAGCAAAGAAATGGTTGTTGATCTACTAAACGGTCTTAACGCTGAACTTGAAGGCGTAACAGGCGTAGACGTAGCAGTTGCTCCACCAGCACTTTTCGTTGATCTAGCAGAGCGTACGCTTACTGAAGCGGGCAGCGCGATCATCCTAGGTGCTCAAAACTCTGACCTAAACAACAGCGGTGCATTCACTGGCGACATGTCTCCAGCAATGCTTAAAGAGTTCGGCGCATCTCACATCATCATCGGTCACTCTGAGCGTCGTGAATACCACAACGAATCAGATGAGTTCGTAGCTAAGAAATTCGCATTCCTAAAAGAGAACGGCCTAACTCCAGTTCTTTGTATCGGTGAATCTGAAGCACAAAACGAAGCAGGCGAAACTGTTGCAGTATGTGCTCGTCAACTTGACGCTGTTATCAACACTCAAGGTGTTGAAGCTCTTGAAGGCGCTATCATCGCTTACGAACCAATCTGGGCTATCGGTACTGGTAAAGCAGCTACAGCTGAAGATGCACAACGCATCCACGCTCAAATCCGTGCACACATCGCAGAGAAATCTGAAGAAGTTGCTAAGAAAGTTGTTATCCAATACGGCGGTTCTGTTAAGCCAGAAAACGCAGCAGCTTACTTCGCACAACCAGACATCGACGGTGCTCTAGTTGGCGGCGCAGCTCTAGACGCGAAAAGCTTCGCAGCTATCGCTAAAGCAGCAGCTGAAGCAAAAGCTTAATTTAAACCTCACCGTTTAGATTAGATGAAAGGTCAACTTAGGTTGGCCTTTTTTATTACCTGTCGTTTCTGAAACCCAAACGGCAGGCACAAAAAAACCGCTGAATAATCAGCGGTTTTTAAATTCTTTAAGCGAACGCTAAGCGTGGCTTAGAACAACTCTTCTGCAACGCGGAACAGCTCAGAACGGTCTGGGTTCTGCATGTTCTCGATACAATCGATGATGTCGTGGTGAACAAGTTCTTCTTTCTCGATACCCACACAACGACCACCGTGACCTTCTTGAAGAAGGTGAACAGCGTAGTTACCCATACGAGAAGCCAATACACGGTCAAATGCAGTAGGACGACCACCACGTTGGATGTGACCAAGAACCGTTGCACGAGTTTCACGACCTGTTGAAGATTCGATCTCTTTAGCCAGTTCGTTAGCATCCATCATTAGCTCAGTTAGAGCGATGATTGCGTGCTTCTTACCTTTCGCAATACCATCTTGGATGTTGCTGATAAGCTGTTCTTTATCTAGGCCAGTCTCTGGAGTAATGATGTACTCACAACCACCCGCGATTGCTGACATAAGCGTAAGGTCACCACAGTGACGACCCATGATTTCAACAATAGAAATACGTTGGTGAGAAGAAGACGTGTCACGTAGACGGTCAATTGAATCAATAACAGTGTTAAGCGCTGTTAGGTAACCGATTGTGTAGTCAGTACCCGCGATATCGTTATCGATTGTGCCTGGAAGACCGATACATGGGTAACCCATTTCAGTCAGCTTCTTAGCACCCATGTAAGAACCGTCACCACCGATAACAACAAGTGCTTCGATACCGTGCTTCTTAAGGTTCTCAATGCCTTTCTCACGAACAGCAACGTCTTTAAATTCAGGGAAACGTGCAGAACCTAAGAAAGTACCACCACGGTTGATCACGTCAGATACGCTTGAACGGTCAAGCTTTTCGATACGGTCTTCAACAAGGCCTTGGTAGCCATCGTAAATACCGTAAACTTCAATGCCAACTGATAACGCAGTACGAACAACGCCGCGAACTGCTGCGTTCATACCTGGAGCGTCACCACCACTGGTCAAAACACCGATCTTCTTAATCATGCTCACCCTCGATTTTTGGGAATCTATTATTCAATTCTTGTTCTTGCTGATTGTATATCAACAAGATTTTAAATCTATATTTGTGCGTTATGTTACATTTCCTCAACAGGAATAGCACTCAAATCGCGTAAAATTATGTAACATTTCTACTTCTGTAAGAGTATTACAGTTTTACTCAATAACTTTGTTGATTCACATCAGAATCAACATTAATTGTTACTAAGGTGGTTTTTGAATCACCTAACAGTTAATAATTTTTACTCACTTTAGTTCAAAAGCCACTCACTTACCATTTGCCCGCTGATTTTTAGCACGCATTACCACGAGTGGAATTTCTGCTGCTTCTCTGGTCCAAATACGACCGAATACGGGTCTTGGTGAATTAATACATCAGCATCAGGGAACACGGAGATAAGCTTAGCCTCTACTTCGTCAGAAATGCGATGCGCTTCAATAAGTGGGATATTATCTTCCAATTCTAGATGCAGTTGGATGAAGCGTATTGGCCCCGAGCGACGCGTTCGTAATTGATGCACACCCAACACGCCTTCCACGCTCAATGATGTCTCTTTAATCTGTTTCAGCTCATCATCTGGCAGCTTATGATCAAGCAGAGACTGAACCGCTTCCATCGCCATTTGATAAGCGCTGTACAGAATGTAGATACCGATACCGACCGCGAATACTGAGTCCGCCTGACCAATCCCAAACCAGCTCAATGCCAGTGCCAGCATGATCGCAGCGTTCATATAAAGGTCTGATTGATAGTGCAGAGAGTCGGCCGCAATAGCTTGGCTGCCTGTTTTGTTGACCACATGCTTTTGGAATCGAACCAAACCGAAGGTCATCACCATCGCAAATAAGCTGACATAGATACCAATCTCTGGAGAATTCAGTTCATGAGGTCGGAAGAAGCGCTCAATACCATTGAGAATAAGGAAACATGCAGAGCCTGAAATAAACATTGCCTGCGCTAATGCAGCGAGAGATTCAGCCTTACCATGACCAAAGGTGTGCTCTTTGTCGGCAGGCTGCAGAGAGTAACGAACCACGATAAGGTTAACGACAGAGGCCGCGATATCCAGCATTGAATCCACGACGGAAGCCAGCAGACTCACAGAACCTGTTACCCACCACGCTGCGACTTTCACTATCAATAAAATAGTGGCGATGGTGGTGGCTGCCCAAGCGGCGAGCGTAACTAAACGTGCGTATTCTTGTTTCATAACTTGGCTATAAAGTGACTGATAGCACAAAGTATAACCTGCAAACCACCAATTGAATATGACAGCTATGATGTAAAATATTCATTTTTAAGGATCAAAAAAAGCGGCACTCGGCCGCTTCTTTCTAAACACTTTCATTCAACGCTGATTTTTCAAGCAATGAATTACTTGTCTTTGTTCATGCGTTTTCCCATTTTGTCAGCACACTTAGTCATGCGCTCTTGTTGGATTTCTTTCAGTTGAGTCTTTTGCTCAGCCGTTAGTACGCTCATCATTTGGTGTTGCTTCTTAAGCATTGCTACGCGACGCTCAGTTTGCTTCTCAACCATTTGGCTTGCTAGGTCGTTTGCTGCTGCTTCGTCAAAGTTGTCAGCAAGTACCAATGCTTGAACCTTTTCGTGATGCGCTTTCATTTGCGCCATTTTTGCCGTTTTGTTTGCACCGCGCTTTGCTTTCATCTCAGCACGGTCTGCTTCACGCATCTCTTTTAACTGTTCTTTTTGAGCGTCGGTTAGGTCTAGTTGGCGCATTACTTTTTTATCGAAACCGCCACACTTGTCGTGCATACCTTTGTGGTCACCTTTATCACCACCACCGTAAGCATACGCGCTTGCTGTACCTAACATTAGTGGAAGTGCCGCAGCTGCTAGTACAAGTTTCTTAGTCATTTTCATAATTGTTGCCTCAATTCGGTATAATAAGTCATGTGTTGCGTCTGTTTCTCAGCGCTTAGATATAGATTAGTCTTTCCCTCGTAAAGTGACGTTTAGAAAGCGTAAAGAATCGTAAAGAGTGAAAGTTGACGAATAATTAGCAGTATTATTAACCTGTAAATAGTAGATAACCGATTAAGGCTTCCCAATGGCGAACATTCTTCTTATTGATGACGACACCGAGTTAACCAGCTTACTCAAAGACATTCTGAGCTTTGAGGGCTTCACTGTTTCCGAAGCCAATGATGGCTATGCAGGGCTGGAAGCTATCAATGATGAGATTGACCTGATTCTTTTGGATGTGATGATGCCGCGTCTTAATGGCATGGAAACACTAAAGAAACTGAGAGAAAATTGGGAAACACCAGTGCTGATGCTGACCGCAAAAGGCGAAGAGATCGACCGTGTGATTGGTCTTGAACTTGGCGCGGATGATTACCTGCCTAAACCTTTCAGTGACCGAGAGTTGTTAGCTCGTATTCGAGCTATCTTGCGTCGTACTCAAACCAACACCGCACCTAAGGCGGCCAGTGATAGAGTTCAATATCAAGACATCGAAGTTTTCCCGGGTAAACAAGAAGCCTACTGCAATGGTGAGCTCATCGATCTCACCACCACCGAGTTCGCTCTACTGAGTCACCTTATCCAAAACCCAGGGCAAGTGATCACCAAAGAAGCATTGAGCCTAGATGTATTAGGTAAAAGGCTCGCAGCGTTTGACCGTGCGATAGACATGCACATCTCCAACCTGCGTAAGAAAATTCCTGAGCGCACTGACGGCAAATCACGCATCAAAACCTTACGAGGCCGTGGCTACTTATTGGTAGAGGAAGATTAATGCGTATACCTAAAATCACCAGCTTATATGGACGTATCTTTGCTATCTTTTGGTTCACCATGTTACTGGTGCTTTTGTCGGTGCTGTCACTTCCCCATTTAGACCCTCGAGTCGCGCGAGATGTGCCCGCAGATCACCTCGATAAACTCGAGCGTATCGCTAAAATCACAGAGAAACGCTACGCCAAAGAACCTAATCTGGGCAAGATAGTCTTCCAACTGGAGGCACCACGCAGCCGCAAGGATTCTCGCGCTCGCATCTACCTGACCGATCTTGAGGGCGCAGTCCTTACCTCGAAAAGGCATTCAGACTATAAGCTAAAGGCGATTCGTAACTTTGTTACCTCGATAGATAACCCTGAAGTGCCGAAACAAAAACTGTACGGACACTACATGGTGGCAGGTCCAGTACCCATCAAACTCGCGGGTGAAGAGTTGTTGATGTACGCCGGAATAAAGTGGACTCAACCACCTCCGTTCTTGTTACGCCTGTTTGATAGACCTCTGCAGTTACTGCTTGCGGTTATGCTAGCGAGTACCCCGCTATTGCTTTGGCTAGCTTGGGCACTGAGTCAACCCGCTCGCAGGCTAGAACGCGCGGCACAACGCGTGGCGAAAGGTCAATTCGAGGTCGATCCAACACTCGAAAAAGGTACTTCAGAGTTCAGACAAGCTGGTGAAAGCTTTAACCAGATGGTAGAAGCGGTAAACCAGATGATTTCGGGGCAACAACGCCTGCTCTCTGATATCTCACACGAGCTCCGCTCGCCACTGACACGTCTTCGCATGGCCAATGCACTGGCGATTCGTAAACAAGGCGAGAGCCAAGAGTTAGAACGCATTGATACCGAAGCACAGCGTTTGGAACAGATGATCAGTGAGCTGCTAACGCTATCTCGTATGCAGGTCGACAGCCATATTACTCGTGAGGTTCAGCCTATCTCGAGCCTATGGGAAGAGATCTTAAAAGACGCAGAGTTTGAAGCCGAACAGATGGGCAAACAACTGACGTTCTCGGAGATCCCAGAACGCTCTATTTCGGGGAACCCTAAACTGCTGATGAGTGCGCTAGACAACATTACACGCAATGCCATCTACTACGGTAAAGACCAAGTGGATGTACAGTTCCATGTGGTTCAAGATCAGCTAACAATTTGCGTCAATGATAATGGTGATGGTGTTCCAGAGGATGAACTCGATTCTATCTTCAGACCTTTCTACCGTGTCTCAACAGCGCGTGACAGAAACTCTGGCGGCACAGGGCTTGGATTAACCATTACTGAAAGTGCGATTCGCCAACACAGCGGAACCATCACCGCAACCCGCAGCCAGCTCGGTGGATTACAACTCGAAATCACTCTGCCTATCTTACCGGTGTAATACCCCCACAAAGATCACAGTTGATAATGATTGTTATTATTATTATGGTAAATCCTCTAATTAAGGAGGATTTACCATGTCGCACACTTTCCCTGCTTTACCCTACGCTTACGATGCCCTAGAGCCTTACATTGACGCTAAGACAATGGAAGTGCATTACAGCAAGCACCATAGAACCTACTACGATAAGTTTGTTGCGGCGGTGTCTGGCAGCGAGCTAGAACAGCAATCTCTGACCGAGATCTTTGCCAACATATCTCAGCACAGCCCTGCCGTGCGTAACAATGGCGGCGGCTACTACAATCACATCTTGTACTGGAACTGCATGTCGCAAGACGGTGGTGGTGAACCTACGGGCGAGCTTGGTGAGGCAATCAAGAGTACCTCCGGTGATTTCGAGACATTCCAAGATCAGTTCGCTCAAGCGGCGATCAATACCTTTGGCTCCGGCTTTGCTTGGCTAGTGGTAGAGCAAGGGCAACTGAAGATCATCTCAACCTCGAACCAAGACAATCCGTGGATGGATACCGTGGCGAGTGATGGCGAACCGATCCTTGCGCTCGATGTTTGGGAACACGCCTACTACATCAGCTACCAAAACCGTCGTCCTGATTACATCAATGCATGGTGGAACGTGGTGAATTGGAATGCCGTATCTGAAAACTACGCGCAAGCACTAGCGAACCAAGCTTAAGCGAATGGTGACGGTGGCGAACTGTACTCACTCAGCTTGCCACCGTATACTCGGGCTATCTTTGATTACTCTTGTGAACCAACATGTTTGATATCGCTCTATACGAACCAGAAATTGCACCCAATACGGGTAACATCATCCGCCTATGTGCTAACTGCGGCGCAAATCTGCACCTGATTGAACCGCTTGGCTTTGATTTTGAAGAGAAGAAGGTTCGTCGTGCTGGATTGGATTACCACGACCTTGCGCGAGTTAAGCGTCACAAGAACCTAGAAGCTTTCCTTGAGTATCTAGAGAATGAACGTGAGGGTGATTTCCGCATCTTTGCTTGCACCACAAAAACGACAGGCCACCACGTTGATGCGAAATTCCAACAAGGCGATGTGCTGATGTTTGGCCCTGAGACTCGCGGCCTGCCTGCTGAGTTCATTGAAAGCATGCCAATGGAGCAACGTATTCGTATTCCAATGATGCCAGACGCACGCAGCCTCAACCTGTCTAACGCAGTGGCAATCATTGCTTTTGAAGCATGGCGACAAATGGGTTTTGAAGGCGCGGTATAACCGAACACTCAAGCTTATCTTTTATCTGTTATCTGTTATCT